>JBOHNC010000060.1:0-6072 GCA_050730415.1 Planctomycetota bacterium | reverse complement strand
CACCACCATCGCGGCCACCGCTTCGCCGATGAAGGAACTGCTCGCCAGCGTCACCTCCACTGCGGGCTCGGTCACCAACGACCGCAGCGGCTACACTTTTCCCCTCGGCCCGACCTTGGTCACCTTTACCGACGGCACCGAAACCTTGCCCGCCTACGTCTACGTGTACCCCTACGGCCAGACGCCGATTGGGGTGAGCGACACCGAACGCGCCACCGGGGGCAACAAGTCGACCAACGCGGTGCGCGACGCCAACGGCATCATCCATGTGGCCTGGTATGACTACCGCGCCGACACCGGCTCGAGCGAAGTCATGTACCGGCGCGGCACGCAGGACCCGAATACCGGCGCTATCACTTGGCTGATCCCACCCACGCGGATCAGCAATGCGGCCAACGAATCGCCCGACCGCAACTACGTCGCGCTGGCCGCCAGCGACACGGCGGTGTACTTCGCCTGGTATCGTGGCAATGCGCCAAACTCGAACAACGCCGTCCTGCGCCTGGATACGAGCACCATGACCTTCGGGCCAATTGTGAACACCGGCTGTCCCGGGCGATATAGCTCCACCGGCTGCGCGCTGGCGGTGCGTTCGGGCGGCGGCCTGGCCGGCGCCGACCAGGTCTGCATCCTTGCGCCGGGCTTGCCCAAATTCGCCCAGTCCTACCAGAATGGCGCCGCCGGCACTTGGTCGGTCGAGGACGTCAGCTCGATTCCGTCGGGCCGCACGTGGGCGATGGGCGCGTTGGATATCGACCAGTGGGGCAATATTCACATCGCCTACCAGTGTTCGATCCGCGACGCGCTCAGCGGCACATGGTCGGAAACCAGCGGCAACAGCGGTTACTGGGAAACGCGCTACGCTCGGCGCGATGTATCGACTGGCTCGTGGGTCGACGACCATTACATTCTGCAGCAGTTCGCGCCGGCCTGGGAGGACCCTCAGGACCCCGGCAACCCGCGAGCCGACACCGACGACGTGCTCAGCGGCTACCCGGCGATCTTGGTCGATTCGAGCAATAACATCCACGTCTGCTGGCACGGCGGCCAGGACACCGGGATTTACGGCAATGACGAGGCGTTTTACATCCGCCGCCCGGCGACCGGTGTCAACCAGTGGGCCACGCAGTGGGACCCCTATCACTCGCTGTATCCGATCGTGCCGCCCAAGGGGTTTTCCTGGGCGCCCGCGCTGTGCGGCGAAGGCAACTCGCACCTGGCGCTGGGGCTGGCATTCTATAATTATGACCCCAACACGCCGCTCAATGGCGCGGACAACATGATCTTTGACACGTTTTACCAGGCCGAGCGCGACGGCGCGCCTGAAGGCGCCCGGGTGCAGCTCAGTAACTTCGCGCAGTACGGCATTGCCGGGTGGTTTCCCTGCGTCAATCCCAAAATCTACCGCCATCCCAACGGCCGCGCCTGGCTCGACATCGTCCGCTGTGACCGAATGCCCGCCGCGAACAACTCCCACAATGTGATTGTTTTCGAGCGGGCCGAAGTCACGAGCCTGCTCTACCCGCTGATCACCTCGCAGCCGTCCCCGCAGACGGTGGTTACCGGTTCGACCGCGACATTCTCGGTGACGGTCAATTCCGTCAGTCCGACGTACCAGTGGCAGAAAGGTGGCGTCGATATCGGCGGTGCGACCAGCGCCAGCTATGCCACGCCGGTGACCGCGCTGATCGACAGCGGCAGCCAGTACACGGTGAAGGTCAGCAACGGTGCCGGGTCGGTCACCAGCAACCCCGCCGCGCTGTATGTGGTCAGCACGCCCAACACCGCGCCAACGATTGTTTCCAGCATCACCGCTACGCCCAATCCGGTGGTGAACGGTTCGATTTCCGTGCTGTCCGTCGTGGCCAACGATACCGACGGCGGCCCCGCTCCTCTCACCTACACTTGGACGGAGACCGCCGGGCCGGTGAATGGCGTCAGTTTCTCGCCCAACGGCAGCGTCGGCGCCGACACCACCACGGCGACGTTCCAGTATGACGGTAGCTATACCCTGCAAGTCATGGTCTCCGACGGCGCGGCCACGGTCACCGACTCGATCACGATCAATGTCACGCTGCAAGCCAGCGGATCAACCACCGTGCAGTTGCAGGATGGGCTCAACAGCTACACTGGGACGCAGGACACTTACCTCGACGCCTTCAGCCCGGCCACCGTCGAAGGCAACCTGGACCGGATGGAAGTGCGCTGGTTCACCGGCGGCACGGTCGAAAATGACACCGGCCTGTTGCAGTTCGACTTGACTGGGATTCCCACGACCGCCACGATTACCTCGGCCAAATTGGACCTGTGGGTTACCCGCACGAACTCCGTCAGTGGCAGCGACCAACTGGTGATGACAAAGAACACCAGCGCCTGGACCGAGTCCACCACCTACAACGACGGCGTGCCGACCTTCGTTTCCAGCGGCATCACGCCGCCCACGCTGGGCGGTTTGCCTGCCGCACAGGACCCGATCAGCCCGCCGATCCAGTACACGATCACCGGCCTCGGCACGCTGGCACACGGCTGGGTGAGTACGCCGTCGAGTAACCACGGCGTGCAGTTCACCTGCGCCACCGACATCAACCTGCGCTTCGCTACCCGCGAATTTGCCACGCAGGCGAACCGCCCGATGCTGACGGTCACTTACACCAGTGGCAGCCTGACCGGCCCGACGCTGGTGGGCCAGCCGAGCAGTGTGACGGTCACCTCGGGCCAGACCGCGCTGTTCGGCGTGGTCGCCACCGGCACGGGGCCGCTGACCTACCTGTGGTACAAAAACGGCACACCGATCGGCACCGCCACCGCGACCACCTACACCACACCTGCGACCGCGCTCTCGGACAATGGTGCCGTTTACCACGTGGTCGTGAGCAACAGCCAGGGCAGCGTGACTTCGAACGACGTGACGCTGACGGTCCTCAACCAGCCGCCGACGATCACCACGGCCGCGGCCGCCTCGCCCAATCCGGTCGTCAGCGCCAGCACGGCGGCGCTCAGTGTGACAGCGAACGACCCCGACACCGGCCCGGCGGCGCTGACCTACACCTGGTCCAAAATCTCCGGGCCGGGCAGCGTGAGTTTCAGCCCGAATGGCACGGTCGCATCGAATAGCAGTACCGCGACCTTCGGCGCGTCGGGCACGTATACCCTGCAGGTGGACGTCTTTGACGGCGCAGCGACGGTGTCGAGCCAGATCGTCAGCTTGAGCGTCACGCTGCCGAACGCCGCGCCGACCGTCGCCACCGCTGCCTCGGCCACGCCCAATCCGGTCACCGCCACCACCACGGCCTTGAGTGTCCTGGGCGCCGACGATGCCGGCGAGCCTGCGCTTACGTATACCTGGTCCGCCACCGGGCCCGCGACCGTGACCTATTCCGCAAACGGAACGAATGCTTCTAAAAACTCCACTGCTACCTTCACCAAAGCCGGCAGCTACACGATCACCGCCACGATCACCGATGCCGGCGCTCTGAGCGTCACCAGCGCGGTGACCGTCACGGTAAATCAGAATCTGACCGGCATCACGGTCACGCCCCCTGCGCCATCCGTGCAGGTCAGCACCACGCAGAGTTTCTCGGCCGCCGGCGTCGATCAGTTCGGCGCTGCGATGGCCGTCACGACTGCCTGGTCCGTGGGTGGCGGCGGAAGCATTGACGGCAGCACCGGCCTGTTCACTGCCGGTGGCACGCCCGGCGGCCCGTTCACGGTCACCGCGACCAGCGGGCTTACCACCGGCACCGCGCAGGTCACCGTCACCACCATCCCGAACGCGCCACCGACCGTCGCGACGGCGGCCGCCGCCACGCCTAATCCAGTCACCGGCACGACCACTGCGCTAAGCGTCCTCGGCGCAGACGATGGTGGCGAACCGGCGCTGACCTACACATGGTCGGCTACCGGCCCCGCGACTGTGACCTATTCCGCCAATGGCACCAATGCGTCTAAAAATGCCACCGCGACCTTCACGCAGGCTGGCAGCTACACCCTCACCGCTACGATTACCGATGCTGGCGCCTTGTCGGTCACCAGCGCCGTCAGCGTAACCGTGAATCAGACGCTCACAACGATCACGGTCACCCCCAGTTCGCCCTCGGTGCAGGTGAGCACCACACAGAGCTTTACTGCCACCGGCCATGACCAGTTTGGCGCGGTAATGGCGGTCACGCCCACCTGGTCGGTGAGTGGCGGTGGGACGATCAACAGCGCGACGGGACTGTTCACGGCCGGATCGAGCGCAGGCGGACCCTTTACGGTTACCGCCACCAGTGGTCTAACGACGGGCACAACCCAGGTCACCGTTACCTCCGCGCCCAACACCGCGCCCACGGTCGCGACGGCTGCCGCCGCGACGCCCAGCCCCGTTCTCGGTACGACTACCGGCGTCAGCGTCCTCGGCGCCGACGATGGTGGCGAACCGGCGCTCACGTACACCTGGTCGGCCACCGGACCCGCGGCTGTTACCTTCAGCCCCAACGGGACCAACAGCGCAAAAAACAGCACCGCCACCTTCACGAAAGCTGGCGCGTATACTTTGACCGCCACGATCACCGACACAGGCGCCCTCAGCGTCACCAGCGCGGTTGTGGTAACCGTGAACCAGACCCTGACCACCATCACCGTTTCACCGGCCAATCCGAGCATCGCCGCAGGTTCCACGCAGACGTTCACCGCCGCGGGCGTGGATCAGTTCGGTGTGGCGATGGCGCCGACACCCACCTACACGTGGTCGCTCAGCGCCGGTGGGACAATCAACGGCGGCACCGGCCTGTTCACCGGCGAAAACTACCCCGGCGGCCCCTACACCGTGACGGCCACCAGTGGCGCGGTGAACGGCTCTACGCAGGTTACGCTCACCGGCGGATCGAACCCGATCAGCGCCAGCATCCCCTCGATCACGCTTGCCGGCACCGCCGGCACCTCCGCGCCCGTCACCACCACCTTCACCCTGACCAATAATTCCAGCTCGCCGGTCAATATCGGCACCAGCTCGAATCAGACCTGGTTCACGGCCACGCCGCTCGGCCCAGTCAGCGTCCCCGCGCACGGCACGCTGACGGTCACTGTCAGCGCCGATCCGACCGGTCTCAATGGTACTTTCACGGCAACGTTGACGATCACCAACACCCCCAGCGGCACCACACAGACGATCCCTGTCACCTTCACGGTTTCGACAGCAGCCTCCAGTGGCCATAAACGCGGCGGCTGCGCAATCAGCGAAAACTTCGATGGCGCACAGCTGGCATGGCTCGCGCTACTCGGCGGGCTCGGCGCACTGGCGCTGTTCAGACATCGCCAGCCGCAGGCCTAATCGGCATACCCAGATTTCTTCCCGGTAGAAATGCCGATTCGTAAACCATCACCGGCGAATTTGCAGGCTTTGCTCGTTGGGAAACCGGATCAGCAAGGAGTCCGGTTCGGCGCGGACCCAGCAGACGGAATGTCCGTACTGCACGCCAACGCTGTACAACTTGCCCGAAAATGAGATCTGCCCCCGCGCGGAAATCCGCCGGGGCGAAAATGCTTCCCCGTCCGTCTCTGCCACACCGTCCGTCGCCTTGGGCCACGGCGCGGCCCCATAACCTCCCCCGCCATACGGCGCACCAATCCGCGCCAGATGCCGTTCGATTTTGCCCATCGCGATCCCGGTGGCCTCCGCGACCGCACGCGGCTCCGTGATCCCCTTCCTTAGCGCACGGTGAATCCGGTTCTCCTCCTGCCGCGAAAGCCCCCCGGCGACGTCGAAGCCTGCCTGCTCGGCCAGATCCCGGATCAGCGGCGTGTCAGGGAGGTTCATCGATTGGAGCAGGGTTTCGTAGGTCAGGGAGTCTTGCTCGGTGTAAAGGCGGTTCAGATGCGCGCCGGCCAAGCGGCACAGTGTTTGCCAATTGATCTGGGTGGTTTGGCCGCCGGGGATCATCCATCCACCGCCTTCCCCTCGGCGCGGCGGTACACCACATCGGCGCCAGCTTCGTACCAGACCAGGTAGTTGTTCTCCCCCAGCCAAGCCTCGATCTCGGCGCGGAAGGGATTTTCATATTCGTTCCAGTGCATTTCCAGCGAGAGCACCGC
>JBOHNC010000059.1:0-10870 GCA_050730415.1 Planctomycetota bacterium | reverse complement strand
GCCGGGCGCCCGCGTGCTCATCGACGTGCCGGCGCCGGGTGCCTACGCCTGGAGCGTCGTGGCGGGCGACGGGCGCATCGCGACGCCGCCGGTGGCGGTCCGGCTGGTGGTTCTGGCCGACGCGCAGGCCGGCGCGTGGGCGGTCCCCTACCCGGCCGAAATCCAACTGGAACCGGGCGATCGTTTTGCGGTCGACTTGCGGGGGGTTTCGCCCGTTCAGACGCCCGAAACCGAGGCAGCAGGTTCACCGCCGCCCGGCCCGCCGGTCGCGCCGGCCACGACTGCCGCAGCCGGTTCGACGGGCGGCGCTGCCGCCGCCACGAACCTGGCGCGCGATTGGAAGGTGGTGTGGACCGACCTGGCAAGTTCCGCGTCGCCGTCTGAGCCTGCGTCGACCGCCCCGGGTCTCTCCACGCCTTCCCCTGCGCCTGGCGCCCACGCAAATGGCGCGAATGGCGCGCTGCCGGTGCCGCCGAGCGCATCCAGCCAGCCGACGGCACCCACGCTGCTAAGCACCTGGCGGCAGCTCGACCCGGCCTTCGGTCCGCGCGTGGGGCTGTTCCAAGTGCCGACCAACACCGCGCCGGATGTGTACACGCTGCACTTTCGGATCCTCGCCGGCAGCCGCACCATTCAGGACGGTGCTGTCCGGCTGGTCGTGCGGCCGCACCCCGCCTTCGATGAAAGCGGCGATCCAACCGAGGGCCCCAATGCGGTGACGCGCGTGGTGACGCAGCCGCTGGCGGCGCGTCTGCCGGTGGCGCAGGCGGGTCTCGGAGCACCGGTCATCGCGCTGCCCTACGGCGACGCGACGATCCGGCGTGCGCTCGATGAACCGCTCGATCTGGACGGCCGGCTGTGCTCCGACCCCGACGGCGATCCGCTGACCTTTCACTGGTGGCACACGCGCTCGCCCGCCGCCGCGGGCAAGGGCACCGACAGCTTCACGGTGCTGGGCAACCCGGCGCTCTGGCGCTGGACGCCGACGCGCAAGGACGACATCGGCATGCACGAATTCGTCCTGAGCGTCAGCGACGGCAAGCACCTGGTGTACAGCCCGCCGGTGCGGGTGATCGTGAGCGCCGAAGATACTGCCACGACCACGCGCTGGCGGGTCGCCGCGCCGCCGCGGCTGGTGACCGGCGTCGGGCAGGAGGTGCACCTGACCGTGCATGTGGAACGTTTCGACGGCCGGCAGTGGCTGCCCGATTTCGACGGCGTCGAACCCCGCTGGGCGCAGGTGAGCCGCCCGCCGGGGGTTCTGCGGATCGACCCGGACCTGCCGCTGTCACGCTTCCAGCCGTTTTTTCACGCCGATCAGCCGGGGATTTACCGGCTCGAATTTTCGGTGGCCGCGGCCGATCACGTTTCGAACATTGCCCCGGTCACCGTCGAAGTCCTGCCGCCCAACCGTCCGCCCAGCCTGTTGGAAAACGGGCCGCTGTGGGCGGTCACCGACGCGGGCAAACCGATCAGCATCGATCTGACCGCTTCCGATCCCGACGGCGACCCGGTCGAAATCCACTGGCGCCTGGTCGACGGACCGGGGCGCAGTGTCGGCCAACTGACCGCGGCCGAAGGGAGCCTTGAATTCAGCGGCTCCGGCCGGCCGGGCGTGACGACCTCCGCTGGGCGGTTTCTGACCCGGCTGCCGGGCGTGTGGCAGTTCTACGCCTGGCCCACCGACGGCCACGCGACGCCGGCCGACGGCCTGCCGCTGCTCATTTGGGTTCGCCCCGCGCAACGGGCGCCGTTTGGGCCGTTTTCCATCGAACCCGTCGCCGCCGCCGCCGTCGCTGCTGGCAAATCGAATGCTGCCTTGAACGCGGGCGCTGCCCGGGCGGGGGACGCCGTGACCTTTCAATTGGTCGGCCCGGGCGCCCACGATTGCTTCGTGCGCTGGGCGGTGGAAGGTGCGCCGGTGGACTGGGAATCGCCGCGTGAAGGGGCCGCGGTCCGGCTCCGCTGCGATCCGACGCTGGCGGCGCCGGGATCGACGGCAGCGATTTGCGCGCGGGTCGAAGACGGGCTGGGGCGCGCGGTCGAAGTGGCGCTGCCGCTGCGGGTGCTGCCTGCCCCGGCCGTGGCGAAAACAAAGACGGCGCCGAAAGCGCAGGCCGCGCCGAAAACACAGGCCGGACAGAAAACACAGGCCGGCAGCGCCGGGGCCTCGAAACCGCCCGCTGCTTCGGAGCCGGCCCCGTCTGGCTCGGCCACCTCGGGCAAGTCCGCCACGCCCCCCGCCATTTTCGCCGTCCCCGCCAAGGACGCGCCTTGACCGATCTATTCGCCTACGCCTGGCTGGCGGCGGCCATCGCCTGCCAAGTCGGCATGGTGCTGGCCTACCGCTCCGCCTCCCACCCTGGCAACAACCGCTACGCGGTACTGGTCGGCGCCTACCTCATTTCGACGGCCGTCTCCGTGGGCCTGGGCTATTGCACCGCCGGGCGCGCCTGCCCCGCGATGTTCGCGGTGTCGCTGAATTCGGCGCCGATGTACCTGGGCATTGGCGGAGGGATCCTGCTGGTGTTCAGCGCCGAACTGTATCTACGCAGCACCGCCGCCGGCCCGCTGAGCATCACCTGGACCATCCGCCAGACCGAATCGATGCCGGCGACGGTGATTTCGTTCTTCAAGGACGCCGGGGAGTTCACGCCGCTGCGGCTGACCGGCGTGCTGCTACTCCTGCCGACCCTCCTGATGTTCGGCTGGGACAAACGGGTTCAGGAACGGCGCGCCGCCGCGCGGGCATCCGCGGAGGCCGCACGGGCCACACAAAACGGCGAAGCCGTCACCGCGCCGCCGGTCCCGGTGCCGTGGATGCTTTACGTGGTGCTCTCGATGCTGCTGTTGGGCGCCTACCGCGTCAACACGCTCTGGATCAGCCCGGAAATCAAAACGCAGTTCATGTTTTTTCAGTACCTCACCTGCACGCTCTTTGCGCTGGCGGCGGTGCTTCTGCAGGGCCACCGGATGCACACGACCGAACTGCTCGGCGGGCTGATCCTGGGCGTGCTGAGTTCATTCAACCTGTTTTTCACGTTGACTTCGATGACCACGGTCGGCCCGGTTGCGACTTTCACCGGCCTGGCGGTAGGCGTGCCCACGGCGGTCACGCTGATCGGCTGGCGGTTCTACCGCGAGCGACTCCAGTGGCGGTCACTGGCCGGCCTCGGGATGGCTCTGGCCGCGATGCTGCTGACCGTCCCGTGGCAGACGCTGCACAGGCAGCACGCGCCGCGGCACACCGCACCGCCAGCCGCGCCGATACCCCACGCCACCGCGGTGGGGCGCCGCTGAGCGGCGGCTGGAGGCGCGTCGAGATTGAATTCACCGGTGCGGCGAGAAGACAAAGCAAAAAGCCCGTGTGAACACGGGCGCTCCCAAGGGGGCGCGTTTTCGGCACGACCGCCAAACTGATTCTTGAAGTGCTGCCAGCCGGCCGCTAGGCTTCGCGCGCGGCGGCGATCAGGGCCTCGATGCGTTGGGCTGCCGCAAGGCACTCACTCAGGAATTCCTTCTCGTCGCTCAGCCCGCTGTTGCGGATGCTCGACTCCAGATTCACCGCCTTGCGATAAGGCGATTTGGCGATGATGCCGCTCACCCATTCCCAGTCGACGGTCCCGTTGAACGGAACCCGGTGCAGGTCGGCTTTGCCGTCGTTGTCGTGGAGGTGGATCGCGATCAGGCGGTCAGCGTGGGCCTCCATCCACATCCGACTGATTTCCGGCGGCTGGACGATGTTGCCGTGGCCGCAGTCGTAGCAGATGCCGAGGAAATCCGGGCCTTTGAGCGCCAGGGCCTTGCGCAGGGTGTCGTAGTTGTCGCTGGTCATGTTTTCGAGCGCGAGGCGCACGCCGCGCTTGTGCGCGTGGGGCTCCAGTTCGTCGAAGGTTTTTTCCATCCGCGTCCAGAAGGCTTTCCGCTCTTCGGGATCCTGCGGTTCCATGGGCAGGTGAATCACGACCACATCGGCGCCCAGTTCGGCGGTCATGTCGATCCGATTTTTCACCAGCTCCACACCGGCCAGCCGCTCCCATTCATGAGCCGATCCCCAACTTTTTTCGCGGCCCGCGCTGGCGTGCAGATCGTTCAGGCGCAGATGAAAATGTTTCAGCCACTTGGCCAGTTGGTGGATCTCCGCCGGGCCGTACAGGAAGTCGGTGTTCCAGTGGTGGCACCAGTGGATGTGGGTGAAGCCGGCGTCGGCAATCCGTTTCAAATACGGTTCGGGATTGCCGGTGCTGATGGCGTAGTCGGTGGTCATCGACAACATGAGGGCGTTGCTCCGACAGGCTGCCGGGTTGGGAACCGCCATCGACAATTGTAGCGAAGGCTCGATCCCTGCCACGTTCGTATTTGCGCAGCGCGGGCAGAAGCGAAAAAAACATTCTGGCGGCGCGGGCGCGGAGCCGAATGGATGGTTTGGGCGAAAAGCGGGCGTGCCCGCCCGCGGTCCCGGCTCAGCGCTGTCGCGCGGAAGAAAACGAGCCGGACCGATGACCGGCGAGCTCGTGAATAAAATCGACGAAACGGCCCAAGACCTGAATGTTTCTCATGTAAGTCCTTTAAATTCGGTCCGATTTTCAGCCGATTTCAAATTATTCACAGGCTCGGCGCTCCCAGGCGGCATGCGTATGTTTCGAAAACGACCGCTAGTGGCTCTTCAAGATTCAATTTGGCGATGGCGGGGAGGAAGCCCCCCTGGGAGCGCCGCGCTCCAGCGCGGCCATTTCGCTTGAACCTTCTATTCGGCTCCGCAAGTCTATCCATTTCCATGGCCCGTCCGGGGCATTGTGGCATCGGTCGCTGACCGATGCAAAAACAGTGCGAGCGAAGCTCGCGCCCTATTGTTTTCTTGCGCGCAAGCGCCTTCTGTCGTGGCACGGGCTGACCGGCCCGTGTCCAGCCCGTGTTCAACAAGGCCGAGCGTTTCCGCTGTAAAGCGCGCCTCGCGCTCTCTTCGCTCGATGGTAGCGCAGGTTTCCAGCCTGCGGCCCTGTCGACCGGGGCGGGCCTCCGCGCACGCGGAGCCGCATGCATGGTTTGGACGAAGAAGCCGGTCTGATGACCTGTGCTCCCGGGTGCGCGCTGGGGCGCGTAAGAAGATAAGGCGCGAGCTTCGCTCGCACTTTTTGATGCACGGGCCTGGAGACCCGTGCCACGATGCCTCGGGCGTTCGAGAGGAATGGATAGACTTCCGGAGCCGTATGGGCGGATCGAGCGAAGAGCGGGTGAGGTCACCCGTGCTCCCAGGAGGGGGGGCGTTCGAGAGGGATTACTCGCGCCGGGCGGCGTGGCATTTCGGGCGCAGAGGACGGGCACGGGGACCTGCACGTACATCGCGAATGGATGGGAAATCTGGCTCCGGTCTCCCCAAAGCCTAAAGCCCAAAGCCAGGAAACCGCGCTGGCGTGCGGCGCTCTCTGGCGCGGCGTTCGTGAGTCCGAGCGCGAGCACTGGGGTGATCTTTTGATTCCCCTTCGTCCTTCAGGATTCAGGATTTTCTTGCGAATGACTCCGCCGGGGTCGGTTCGGCAGGCCTTCGAGGAGTTGCTCGAACCGAGTCAAATCGACCGGTTTCTCCAGGAACAGCCGCACATCATGGGCCCGGAGTTCTTCGAGGACCTCCGGCCCGTAGTAGGCCGACATCACGATGACGGTCGCCTCCAGGTGCAACAGCCGCCGGTAGAGGTCCACGGCGCGGATGCCGTCGATGCCCGGCAGGGAGATGTCCAGCAGCAGCAATTCGACCGGCCGGCCGAGGAACCGCAGGTCATCGAGCAGTTCCAGGCCCTGTTCGGCGCTGGCCGCGACTTGGACCAGCCAGCCGCGGTCGTCGAGGTAGTGCTGGAACGCGCTGCAGATACTCACATCGTCATCGACGATCACGCACAACGGGGAGAACTCTGTCGCCAGCGGCACCGGCTCGCCGCGCGGCCGTTCGCGAACCTCGGCGCGGGTCGCCGGCGCAATCTTCCCAGGGGCCGCACGGCCGGTGACGAGGCTGGCGCTGGGATTGGGACTGACACGGTGGGGTTGCATGGCGGTGCTCCTCGACCCTCACCAGGAAGCAAGGCAAAGTCCGTGCCAGCGGCCGCTGGTTCAAAATGATGACCAATCGGCCGGAAATGGGCCACGACCGGAACCACGCACGCGGTCTCTCGGCACCAGACGGTGCGGTAGGCAGACAAGCCATGTACAGTTTGGCGGCACTGACTGGCAGAGCCGCGAACGGGGTTAGGGTGACCAGAGCAAATGCGATTCGATTTGGGCGCGCGGGACAGGGTCAGAATTGGTCGTCGGGGCCGCCGGGGGGGCCTTGGGGGCCAGGCGGCACGGTGCGACCGAGGTAGAAATCGCGCATGGCCAGCACGAAGACGCCGAATTTCTTGATCCCATCGGCCTCGTAGCGCAGTTCGCCATCGATCCGGTTGCCATTGGCGCGGACGACCAGCAGCAGCGGGTGGGCGGTTCCGATGGATTTGCGGAGGGTTTCTTCGAGCGGCTTGTCGCCGATGTTTTGGGTGACGGTGTGCATCAACAGGGGTGCGGGCTGGAACACGACGGCCAGCACCGGACGGGTGGGCTTGAGCAGGCCGTCGAGCACCGCCTGAAAATCGGGGTCGAAGGTTGCGGTCTTGATTTTTGCAACTTGCGCGGCCGCGGCGGAGGCGGCGGTGGTAGCCGGGTCGAAGCGGGCGAATTCGCGGGCGTTGGCGAGGGCATGTTCGCGGTCGGGGCCGAGACCAATGACGACGCGGGTGGCCTTGACCATCAGGACCGCCGGGAAGTCCGCGCCGGCGGGATTTTCACGCGCGGGCAGGTGCAAAGTGGCGGTGAAGATTTTCCAGCCATCTTCTTCGCGCGGGGCGGAAAGTTGAAAGGAGGCCGCGGCGGCGGCGGGCGGGCCTTGGGCCGGCGCCGGCGGCGGCGGTGGGGCCGGTGGGTGGGGCAGCGCGGCGAGCATGTCTTTAAAGCGCGCGGAGAAGGTTTGCAGCAGTGCCAAGGGATCGGTGCCGGCGGGGAAACGGTATTCGGCGGCGCCCTCGAAGTGTTCGGCGGCATCGAAGCCGAGGCAACTGCGGCCGAGCACGACGCCCTTGGCAGCGAACAGGCGGGTGATGTCTTCGAGGTCCCGACGAAAGGCGGCGGGGTAGAGTGCCAGCAAGGCGGGCAGGAGCCGCTGGTAGACCGGATCGGTGGCGCCGTTGGACAGCAGGGTGGGAGCGACCTTGGACAGGACTTGCAGGGGGACGGGATCGAGCGCGGGCAGGGCGGCGATCTGCTGGGCCAGCGCAGAGCCGGGGACGGCTTGCAGGCGGAAGTGGAATCGCACCTGATCCTTGTCGACGTGCAGTTCAAGGGCGGCGGTGTCGATGTCGGCGGCGAGATCGGTGAGGGTGGGCAGGAGGGTGTCGATGGCGTCGGGATCGTCGCCGAGGCGGAACCTGGGGGCATCCGGCGGCGGCTCGGGACGATCTTTCAGGCGGCGACGCCAGAGGATGCGGAGGAGTTCGGTGAACTGCTTGCGCGCGTCGGGCTGGTCAAGGCCGGCGGCATGCAGGAACTGCGCGGGGTGGATTTCAATCACTGCGGTGGGCAGCGGCGGCGCGGGCTGGTCCTCGGTTGCGGGTACCGCAGCAGGGTCTGGGGGCGCGCGGTCCGTAGCAGCTTGCAGGGCGGCGGCACCGACCGCCAGGCCAACGGGCTGGCTGGAAACAATCGCAGTGGTTTGGAACTTTCCGGTCGCGAACTTGAGATAAATCGGCGTGATACCGGCCCCCGGCGTGATGCAGTAGCTGCCGTCAGGCAGGGATTTCACCTCGTCTACATTTTCCTGGAGCTGGGCGAGGAAGGCCTTGGCCGAATTCACCGGTATCGTTCGAACAAGGACCGGGCGGAGGGCAGACAGGTCGCGGGGGTGATCGTCCGGATGAAGCTGGAAAAGCTGTTTGGGAGCGTAGATCGCCATACGGATTGGGCGGGTGGTATCGATTGAATTCAAGGTATCCGCACAGGCGAATTTCATGGTCAGGACATCGATGGCGTCGGCGCGGACCAGCGGCAGTGCGTGGTCCAGAAATGCAATGAGTTCGAGGCGGCTGAGGCCCGGACGATCGATGCGGAATTCGAAGAGCTGAGTGTAGTCGGTGGGGGCAGGAGAGACCGCCTGGGCGGTGGCGTCGGGTGCGGGCGCGGGTGCGGGCGCGACGTCGGCGGAGCACAGGTCGGAAGTGGGGGCGCAGAGAAGGACGGCGGCGGCAAGTACGGTGAGGAAGGTCATCGGCAGCAGGCTGTGGGTGAAGCTGACTCGGCGACGGGGGGCCGGAGCAGTCTTTACGGGGCGGGCAAGGCGAGCGGGGCGAACGGGGCGAAGGCATGGGGAAGCTAAGGACATCGTGAGGCTCCTGGTGGGCGCAGGCGGCCCATGGGCGGGCCGCGGCGGCATGCCAATCCAAGATACACCCGATGGACGGACTGTTTCGGCGGTGGAGGAATATTTTTCTTGCGGTGGGCGCGAAAATCCGAGCGGGGGTTCGGGCGCAGGATCAGGGGCCTTCGAACAGATGCAGGGCGGCGATGGAGCGGCGCTGGCCGGTGCGGGAATCGGCGGCGGGGAGGGGGTCCGCGGAAAGCTCGGCGCAACGGGGCGGCTGCGTGGCCAGGGCGCGGCGATAGCGGGCCATCGTGGCCGGACTGAAGGGCGCGTATTGGGGCTTGCGCCAGATGAATTGGCGCAGCCAGGGGGTGAGCGGCTCGTCGAGCATGGTTTCCCAGCCTTCGCGGGCGGCGAGGCGGCGCCATTCGCGGGCGGGAAGAAAATGGAAGAAGCCGGGGCCGTAGGCGGCAAAATTCCAGCCGTCGCGGAGATGTTCCACCAGCACGACCACGCCGCCGGGGCGGAGGGTGCGGTGGAGTTCGTCGAAGAGGGCGTCGCGGGCGGCGGGGCGGCGCAATTCGTGCGCGGCGAGGATCAGGAAATGGGCTTCGGTGGCGTCGTCGTCGATGGGGAGGCGCGGGCCGGCGCCGGGGAGCGGCGCGGCGGGCGCGGCGGGCGTGGCAGAAGCAACCGGCGGATGGGGCGCGGCAGACGGCGCGGCGTGAACCGGCGCGTGGGAGGTCGCAGGCGTCAGGTGCAGCAGGGCGCGGGCGCGGCGGATGGAGGGTTCGGTCATCGCGCCTGGGTCGAATAGATCGAGGGAGGTTCCGAGGCCGAGCGGAAACAGGCGCGCGAGCGGCGCGGAGGCTTCATCGAGGCCGGCGTGGAGCACGGTGTAGCGGCGCGGCGGGAAGGGCAGGCGCGGGGCCAGCCAGGTCCAGCGGCGGAAGGCGGAGCGGTCGTAGGTCCACCAGGTGGCGATGAGGGAGGCCAGGATCCAGAAAAGCGCGGGCAGCGCGACGACGATCGCACTCGCGGACAGCCAGGTGGTGGTCGCGCTGCTGGGCGCACGTGTTGCAAAGAAAGTGACGGTGGTGCTCAGGAGAACCACGCCGCCGGCCAGCAGGTAGAGCGGGCGGTTGAAGGCGATGACTTCGCGCAGGCCGCGCAGGGGGAGGCAGGGGCGCACGGCGCGGGCGGCGGCGGCGGGCGATACGGAGGCGGAAGGCTCGATGAGCGGAGCGCACACGGCGGATGGGCGGGGGGCGGAGGCGGTATTGGGCGTCATGGATGGATCTCCTGCGAGAGGGGCTGCGGGAGGGGTTCGAACACGCCGCGACGCCAGCGGTAGTCGATGTCGTGCAGATGAAATGCGGCGGCGAGGACGGGATGGGCGCCGGCGAAAGGCGGGGCGTCGAGGAATGCGTTGCGCAGGACGGCGGCGCGGACCGGCACGGGGAGCCAGCGGCTGCGGCGGCCTTCGATCCGCACGATACCGTGAGCGGTGGGGTCGTAGTCGAAGGTGAAGGGCAACGGGCCGGCGAATCGGCGGGCTTCGCGATGGGTTTGAAAGGGGGAGCCGTCTGGCAGGGCAGGGGGCGGCGGAATCGGCGCGGCAGGGGCGGGGGTGGGGGCGGGGGCGTCAGCGGCGGGGCCGTTGGGCGCGGCGAAGGGCGGCAGCGTGGCGGCGACATGGAGGGTGATTTCGCCGGTGGCGGGACGGCGGGTGGTGGCTTCGAGCCAGCCGTCGTGTTCGATGAGGGTGCTCTGGCAGCGAATGTATCGGTAGTGGGTCAGCAGGTTGCCGGCGAGCACCATGCGGGCGGCGTCGGTTTCGCTGCGGAGAATGAACAGGCCGCGAAGCGTGCGGCCGGCGGCGGTGCGATGGCGAACAAAAAGGCGGTAGCCGGCGAGGAAAAAGTTCTGGCCGAGAAAGGCGGGAAATCCGGCGGGACGGAGGGCTTGGGTTTGGACGAGGGCAACGGCAAGGAAGCCGCGGCCACGGAAGGTATCCAGGGTGAGGCCGGGCGGGAGCAGGCCCGCGAGGGGAGCGGGATCGGCAGCGTAGGTGAGTACCAGGCAGTGGCGGAAATGGGCCTGGACGGCGAAAGGATGGCGGCGCAGGCGGGCGGCGAGGGCAACGAGCGCCGGCGTGCGTGGTCGCTTGTCAGCGGTGGCAAAGGGGGCGGGCGGAGCGATTGGAGTGGGCGGGGGGGAGGCGGGCAGCGTTAGGGTGGTCATGGGGAGGATCTCCGGAAAGGGGCGACCGCCGGCGGCGACGCGCGGGAGAGAGAGGGAGAGTGTCGCGCGCCGGCCGACGGCGGTCGGTGGGTCTGGCAGTGTGATCGGGGATCCCCGCGGACGCGCCGCCGTTCCACGCCATCCAACCGGTTCGCCGGGCGGGGGCGTGGGGGGCCTGGAAACGACGGCGGCGCGTCTGCGGGGACCTCCCGGAACATTCCATTTACTTCGGATATTTCTGTACTT
>JBOHNC010000058.1:0-15463 GCA_050730415.1 Planctomycetota bacterium | reverse complement strand
GTGGTGGGCGTGGTGGGCGTGGTGGGGGTGGCGGGCGTGGCGGGGGTGGCGGGGGTGGCGGGCGTGGCGGGCGTGGTGGGCATGGCGGGCGTGGTGGGGGTGGCGGGGGTGAACGAGGCGAACGGGCGCACCACCACCGGCAAGATGCGGAAGCCGGCCGCCGCGAAAGATTTCCCGCCCGCGCCGCGCACCAGAAAATCGAAAAACGCCAGACCGGCGATCGTCGGCTTCTTCCCCACCAGTTCCAGCGGGTAGCGGATGGGCGGATAGGTGGCCGGATCGAACCGGAAGACGACGCGCACCTGCGGGGCCATCCGTGCATCGGTGGCGTAGACCACTCCGGCGTCGGCCTCGCCCGAGGCCACGTAGGTCAGCGCGCCGCGGACGTCGGCGGCGTGGACGATGCGGCCGGAAGCGTCGAGCGGCTTCAGCAGGCCGAGATGATCCAGCGCGGCGGCGGCGTAGCGGCCGGCCGGCACCGCAGCGCCCGCCAGTGCGACATGGCGCACGGCCGGACCGGTCAGATCGGCGGGCGCATGGACGCCGGCGGGGTTGGCGGTGGGCACGATCAGGACCAGGTCATTGCCCAGGAAGTCCACGCGATGTGCGGTGGGAGTCCCGGCGGCGACCGCGTCGGCCCAGGCTTCGTCGGCGGACAGGTACAGGTCGGCCGGCGCGCCATGGAGGATCTGCTGCGCCAGCACGTTGGAGCCGCCGGTGGCGATTTCCACCTTGGCCCCGGTTTGCGTTTCGAAGGCCTGAGCGGCTGCGGCGATCGCTTCACGGGTGCTGGCGGCGGCCAGAATCCGGACCGGCGGCGTGCCGGCCGGAAAATGCGGCAGCGACGCCGCGGCGGTGGCCGGCGAGTTCGGCGCGGTTCGGCCCACTGCGGTGTGCGCCGGCCCGGACGGAGCATCGCCGGCATCGGGAAAGTCGGGCGTGTTCGGCGCGGCGCCGCCCGATCCGGCAACGTCGGCGCCGCCACCCCCGCCTCCAAGGTACTCGTGCTGGTAGTGCTGGTGCAGCGAAATCAGGAACGAGCCGACCAGCACCGAACCGATCAGCAGCATCGCCAGCCAGAAAATGTCTTTTTTGGTCACCTGCCGGTTCCTCGCCGGGTTTCCCCGGCCGCGCGCCCGGGAAGTGGATACAATCATATCCGGTCCCGATAGGAATCGAACCATGGCACCCAAAATCCGCAATCGGATTGCCGCCGCGCGGCAGACGGCCGGCTGGTCGCAGCAGGAGCTGGCGCAGCGCACCGGCCTGTCGCGGCCGGAAATCAGCGCGATCGAAACCGGACGCGTGACGCCGGCCGTCGCCGCGGCGCTGGCGCTGGCACGCGCGCTCAACACCACCGTCGAATCGCTGTTCACGCCAGCGAATCACGACGACGCATCGGCCCGAAACGGCGCCGGAGGTGGCGACGGTGGCGACGGTGGCGGCGCGCCGGGCTGGGCGATCGAACCGGTCCGACACGCCGCGGGTGCGGGTGCGGGTGCGGCTGGCGTGCTGCGCTTCTGGCGAGCCGAAGTGGCCGGCCGACGCTGGCTGTACCCGGCTGAAACCACCGCGGCGGGCGCGGTCGCGCACGACGGCACCCTGCCGTTTCAGCACCGTCCCGAGCTGGCGGCCCGTGCGGCAAATGCCGACGACGCCGACGGAGCCGACCCCACCGCCACGCTGGTGATCGCCACCTGCGACCCGGCCGCGGCGCTGCTGGCCGAATGCCTGCGCGCCGCGACGCGCGGACGGCTGCGCACGCTGCTGCTGGTGCGCTCCAGTGCCGCCGCGCTGGAACTGCTGGCCGCCGGACGGATTCACGCCGCGGGACTGCACATGGCTCCTGCCGCGCACCCGGAAAGCAACGCTGAATTCGCCCGCACCCACCTGGGCGAAACTTCCTTCCGCCTTCTGCCTGTCGCCGACTGGCGCATGGGCGTGGTCGTCCGCGAAAACGGCCGCTTCCGGTCGGCCGCCGCGGTGGCACGGTCGCGCCTGAGTTGGGTGGGACGCGAGCCGGGCGCCGGCGGGCGCCGCTGCCTCGACCACCTGCTGGGTCCCGCTCACCGCTACCGCCGCCTGGCGCAGGACCACGCCGGCGTGATTGCCGCGGTGCGCGCGGGCTTTGCCGATGCCGGCGTTTGCCCGCAGTTGCCGGCCGAGGAAGCCCGGCTGAGCTTCCTGCCGGTGCAGGAAGAAAGCTACGCGCTGTGCGTGCGCGCCGACGATTCGGATTGGCGCTTGAAGGCGCTCGCAGCCGTGCTGCACTCCCGCGCCTACCGCGCGCTCCTGAACGACCTGCCGGGCTATCGCACGCGCAGCCGCTGACGCGTCGGCCCACCCGCACTGCCACCGCACAGCCCGACCGAACCGTCCAATCCAAGGCCCCTTTAATTTCTTCCGTTCGGTCATCAAGCGGATCCGGTCGGGGCTCCCCGGACCTCTTCTATGTACGCCGGTTGGATTTCCGTGTGTTTTGGAGTCCCGCTGCGCGGGACGGACGAGTGCAGTCCAGGACGGCGGCGCCCTTGCCGCAAGTCCTGGGAAGGCGGCTTGTCCGACCCATCTTCCGCGCGATCCCAAGCCATCAACGCGCACCCGCCCTTTCATCGCGCGGAACCGCACCCGACCTGGACGGGTCAGGCTGGCTGGATCGGCAGACCGAGCAGGCGCGTGGAACCCGGCGGAAGCATCGAACCCGCCCGGGTCGCTCAGGCCACCGGGCCGTGCTGAAGCGCACCGGAATCGCGGCGCTGCCGGGCCGGCATTTCCCGCGTGATCCGCCGCTGCGCCGGGGCTTGCGAAGGCGTTCGCAGCAGGTGAAATGCATGATTCCAGCGGCCGGAAGCCCATCCCTGGACGCACCAGAGCTGGCAGAGCGGTTCTATCGCGCGGGCCGATTCGACCCGCCCCAGATCGGCCGCCTCCCAGCCGAATTGATCGAGGATCGCGGCCACATCCTTTTTGGCCGGTACGCTGTTGCCGCAGATGAACATTGTCCCGCGCGTGCCGCCGAAGTCGGGATTGACCATCAGTTCGTTGCCGACGCTGGAAAAGGCCTTCACGAAATTCGCGCGCGGCACCATGTGCTGGAGCCGCTCCATCAGCGATTCGTTGGGCGTGGTGAAAAACTTGAGCATCCCCTGTTCCGGCGGTTCGTCGGCGATCGGATTGGTCACGTCGATCACCGTCTTGTCGAACAGGTGGGCCGGGCCGGCCATCCGTACCACCGCTTCGGCCGCCAAACCCTTGACCGCCAGCACCACGATTTCACCGAATTGCGCGGCCACGTCGAAGGTGCCGATGGCGGCCAGTTTGCCGCTCTTGGACTTCCACTCGGCGAGCTTCGCCGGTTCGCGCGAGCCACGAATCACCTCGAAGCCGTGGCGCAAAAATCCATTCGCCAGGACCGTGCTCACGATGCCCGATCCCAGAATTCCAATGCGCTGCGTCATGACGGTTCCTCCTTGGATCCTCCCCGCCAGTGCTCAAGACGAACAACAGGCCGTTTGGATTGGAGCAATCGCCGCCGGTCTGTTTACGTCTCCTGAAATCAATATACCTTGCGCCCCATCAGAGCGCAAAGGTGGCCCGCCGCCGCACCTGGTGCAACGCGATTACCGCCTGGCCGGGACCTGATTTTGAGCACTTCCGCCGTGTTTCGAGATATTATTTTTTCAGCAGCTTGAACGCGTGCGACCAACTCCCGCCGCGCAGGCCGGGGATGCACCAAAGGATGCAGAGCGGTTCAATCGCTCGCGCAGCCTCGGCCCCGCCCATGTCTTCCCACTCCCAGCCAAATTGCGTCAGGATGGCGGTGACCTCTTGTTTGGCCTTCGCATCGTTGCCGCACAGGAACATGGTCGGCTTCACGCCGCCGAAATCGGGATTCACCATGGAGGCGCTGCCGACGCAGGAAAAGGCCTTCACGAAATGCGCGGCGGGTGCGAGCGCCTGCAACTTTTCATGCAGCGATTCGTTCGGACCGGTGAAGAAATTCAGCACGCCGTTCACCGGCGGCTGCGTGCCGATCGGGTTGCAGGTGTCGATCACCGTTTTGCCGTCGAGCACCCCGGGCGGGAAGGACTTCACCACCGCCTCGGCCACCTGGCCGCGCACCGTCACCACCACGATCTCGCCGAAGGCCGCCGCCGCCTGGAAGCTGCCGACCGATCCCTTGGCCCCGGCCTTGGCCTGCCACTCCGCCAGCTTGGCCGGCTCGCGGCTGCCCACCATGACTTCGTGACCGTGCTTCAGAAAGCCGTCGGCCAGCGTCCGCCCCACCGTGCCCGAACCCACCACGCCGATTTTCTTCGCCATGTGCGTTCCTCCTGGTTTGCCCGCCACGCTCCGTTTTTTTTCGCTCGTCCCTGAATCTGAGCGGCGAATTCATTTCACGCCGCTGGCGCGATATTTGATCACGCGCACTTTTTCCATCGTCACCATGCCTTCGGTGACCATGCCGTCGATCTCCGGCAGGAAGGCCTGGATTTTTTCCTCCTCGTCGACGATCTCGATGATCATCGGCAAATCTTCGCTGAGCCGCAGCACCTTGGTCGTGTGCAGGTGGCTGTTGGCGCCGAAACCCATCGGCCCCTGCAGGACCGTTGCGCCGGCCAGCCGTTTTTCGCGCGCCTTCAGGACGATGGCCTCGTACAGCGGCTGACCGTGCCAGCGGTCGCTTTCACCGATGAAAATGCGCAGCAGGCAGCCGTTTTCGGAAAGTTTCACCTGCATCTCTCCTTGTAGTTCCCCAGTCTAGTTCCCCAGCACCGGCGCCGGCAGACCGAAAACCCAGACCGCCAGGCGGTTGCCCGCCCAGGCCGCCAGCAATCCGACTGCAACGCTGGCCAGAACATACACCGCCGCTTGCAGATATTGATTGTCTCGCGCCAGCGAGGAACCTTCCCAGGCAAACGAGGAAAACGTCGTGAAGCCGCCCAGGACGCCGGTCAGGATGCCGATCCGGTATTCCTCGGGCACCACCGTCCGCCAATGGCCGCTGAAGGCCGTGGCCAAAAAGCCGATCACCAGACAGCCGAGAATATTCACCAGCATGGTGCCGGCCGGAAAGAGCGTCCAGGCGCGCAACCCGCTGAACTTGCTCAGCGAACCCTGCACCCAGCCACCGGCCAGATAGCGCAGAATCGATCCGATCCCTCCGCCCAGGAAAATCAGTGCGACCTTGAGCATGGGCACTTTCCTCGGCGGCCGGAACCAGGCAAGGGACGGGAGGGAGGAGGGGCCGCGGCACACTCCCACCCGATTCAGGCAGGAGTCATCAGGCGGAGGCGCCGGTTCGCCGCATGGCGACGACGGATTGTGCGGCCGTCGCCTTGGACGGGCGAACTCCATCGCCCGGAGCCTCATCCTATCCGATCCGGGCCAAAGCTCAAATGCGACGCCGATTCGCACCGGCCGGCGGCTTGCTCCCGCGCCAATCCCGGCTAGGATTCACGTATCTGCGCAGGTACGCAGATAATGTTTCGGTCGGTTTGGCCGGCCCCTACTTCGAGGTTTCCATCATGCAGGATGCCGCCGATGTGCTGAAAGCGCTGGGCGAACCCACCCGTCTGCGGCTGGCCACGCTGCTGGCCGGCGCCGGGGAGCTGTGCGTCTGCCGGCTGGCTGGCGCGCTTGACGAGCCGGACTTCAAAATCTCCCGCCATCTGGCGGTTCTGCGCGCCACCGGTCTGGTCGAACACGCCCGCCGCGGCACCTGGATCTACTACCGCCTGCGCGCCGCGCGGACGCCCTTCGAAAAATCGCTCTGGAATGGACTGCGCCGCGGCCTGGTCGAAACCAAAGAGTCCAGCGCCGATCTCGCGCGCCTCCAGCGATCCGCCTGCGCTCCCAAACGACCTTCATCGAAAGGAGCTTGAACCGTGAGCGATCGATTGCGCGTCCTGTTCCTGTGCACCGGCAATTCCTGCCGCAGCCAAATGGCCGAAGGCTTCGCCCGCGCGCTGAAAGGCGAGGCGATCGAGGCATTTTCCGCCGGCATCGTCAAACACGGCTTGAACCCACTGGCGGTCCGCGTCATGGCCGAAGCCGGCGTGGACATTTCGCGCCAGAAATCCAAGACCGTCGCCGACCTGGCGGCACAGCCCTTCGACGTGGTGGTGACCGTCTGCGGAAACGCCGACGAAAATTGCCCGGCCTTCCCGGGAAAAACCCGGATCGTGCATGTCGGCTTCGACGATCCGCCGACGCTGGTCAAAAGCGCGAAAACCGAAGCCGAGGCGCTGGTCCACTACCGTCGCGTGCGGGATGAAATCCGCGCCTTCGTCGAAACCCTGCCCGCGGGGCTGGCCCACGCTGCCCCCCGCCAGCCGGCTGCTTCCCAGGAGTCTTTGCCATGACCGTCGCCGCCCCGGCCGCCGCTTCCGCCGCTCCTGCAACCCCGCCCCGACTGGGGTTTCTCGACCGCTACCTGACCCTGTGGATCTTCCTGGCCATGGCGCTCGGCGTCGGCCTGGGCTACGCCGTGCCCGCGTGGATCGCCCATTGGAACGAACGGCTGAGCGTCGGCACCACCAACCTGCCCATCGCCATCGGCCTGATCGTGATGATGTTCCCGCCGCTGACTAAGGTGAAATACGAAGAACTTCACGATGTCTTCCGCAACAAGAAAATCCTGGCCCTCTCGCTGATCCAAAATTGGCTGATCGGCCCGATCCTGATGTTCGGCCTGGCGATCCTGTTCCTGCGCGACCAACCCGATTTCATGACCGGCCTGATTCTGATCGGCCTGGCGCGCTGCATCGCCATGGTGATCGTCTGGAACGACCTGGCCTGCGGCGACCGCGAATACGCCGCTGGCCTGGTCGCCTTTAATAGCGTCTTTCAGATTCTGTTCTATAGCCTGTACATCTGGCTGTTTCTGGACGTGCTCCCGCCGCTGTTTGGATTGAAAGGATTGACGCTGCATGTCGGTATCGGGCAAATCGCCGAAACCGTCGGGATCTATCTGGGCATTCCCTTTTTCGGCGGCATGTTCATGCGGTTCGTCCTGCTCAAACTCAAAACCAAGGAATGGTTCGAACACCGTTTCCTGCCCGCGATCAGCCCGCTGACCCTGATTTCGCTGCTGTTCACCATCGTCGCCATGTTCAGCCTGCAAGGCCAGCGCATCGTCGAAACCCCGTGGGCCGTGGCCCTGATTGCCGTCCCGCTGGTCCTGTATTTCCTGATCATGTTCGTGGTCAGTTTCTGGTTCAGCCGCTGGATCGGCGTGGACTACCCCAAGACCGCGACACTGTCGTTCACCGCGGCCAGCAACAACTTCGAACTGGCCATCGCGGTGGCCGTGGGCGTTTATTCGATTCACAATGGCGCCGCCTTCGCCGCCGTGATTGGACCGCTGGTCGAAGTCCCCGTCATGATCCTGCTGGTGCGCTTCGCGCTGCGCCTGCGCGGTAAACTCTGGCCCGCGCCTGCCGCCGCCGTCGCGGACACCGTCGTCGCCCTGCCGCGCTGATCGAAAACCTCCGCGGAGGGTACAATAAGGCTGCCTCTCTACTCACGTTCGCCCCGTGAGACGTACCGCATGACCGCACCCACCCCCGCCAATCCCGCCGCTGCCACCGCCACCGCCACGCTGCCACCGGTCGCTCCATCGTTTGGCCAGTCGCTGCAAAAACTCTGGGCGGAACGCGACGGCGTCATCGCGGTGATCGCGCTGATCGTCATCGCGGTCCATCTGGTCCTGCGCTTTCTATGGCCCGGCATGGCGCCGCGAGCCGATCTGCCGCTGGCCGTCGGACTGATCGTGGGCGGCACGCCGCTGGTGCTGACGTTGGCCTGGAAAGCGCTGCGCGGCCAGTTCGGCTCCGATTTGCTGGCCGGCATTTCCATCGTCACCTCGGTGGTGCTCGATCAGTACCTCGCCGGCATGATCGTCGTGCTGATGCTCTCTGGCGGCGAAGCGCTGGAATCCTACGCCGTCCACAGCGCCTCGTCGGTGCTCAATGCACTGGCCAAGCGAATGCCCTCCGTGGCCCACCGGCGCGTCGATCGGAAACTCGTCGATGTCGCGCTCCAAGCGGTCCAGGTGGGCGATCTCCTGACTGTCCTGCCGCATGAAATCTGCCCGGTCGACGGCCTGGTGGTCGAAGGCCAGGGCACCATGGACGAAGCCTACCTCACCGGCGAACCATACAACATGTCGAAGTCGCCGGGCTCGGATGTGCTGTCGGGCGCGATCAATGGCGAAGCGGCGCTGAGCATCCGGGCGGTGCGGCGCGCGGTCGATTCGCGCTACGCCAAGATCATGCAGGTGATGCAGGATTCGCAGCAGCACCGCCCGCGCATCCGCCGGCTGGGCGATCAGCTCGGCGCCTGGTACACCCCCCTGGCGGTGGCGATCGCCTTGGCCGCGTGGTACTTCAGCGGCCAGAGCGTGCGCTTTCTGGCCGTGCTCGTCACCGCCACGCCCTGCCCGCTGCTCATCGCCATCCCGATCGCCATCATCGGCGCGATTTCCCTCTCGGCCCGCCGCGGCATCATCATCCGCGACCCGGCCATCCTCGAACAGATCGGCAAATGCCGGACCATGATTTTCGACAAGACCGGCACGCTGACCTACGGCGAGCCGCGCCTGACCAACGAAGCGGTCGTCCCCGGCTTCGACCGCGACGAAATCCTGCAGCTCACCGCCAGCCTCGAACAGTACTCGCGCCATCCCCTCGCCGCGCCCATCCTCCAGGCCGCGCAGGCCCGCCGACTGGTCATCGAACTGGCCGAACGCGTGGCCGAAAAACCGGGCGAAGGTCTGGTCGGCCATGTGCACCACCGGGAGGTGACCGTCACCAGCCGCCGCAAGCTGCTTCAGGTCCGGCCCGATTTCGCCGCCGCCATCCCTGAACTGGACGGCGGTCTGGAATGCGTCGTCCTGGTGGACGGCCGCTACGCCGCCAGCTACCGGTTCCGTGACGAGCCGCGCGCCGAGGGCGCTCATTTCGTCAACCACCTGCAACCGCGCCACCGCTTCACCCGGCTGATGCTCGTGTCGGGCGATCGGGAGTCGGAGGTGCAGTACCTGGCCGAGCAGGTCGGGATCGCCGAAATCCACGCCAACCAAAGCCCCGAGCAGAAACTGGCGATCGTGCGCGCCGAAACCGCCCGCGCCCGCACCCTCTATGTGGGTGATGGCATCAACGATGCGCCGGCTCTGCTGGCCGCCACCGTCGGCCTGGCGATGGGCCAGAAAAGCGAAGTCACCACCGCAGCCGCCGGCGCCGTCATCATGGACAATTCGCTGGCCAAGGTGGACGAGCTGATGCATGTCGGCGCCCGCATGCGCAGCATCGCGCTGCAGAGCGCCCTGGCCGGCATTGCGCTGAGCCTCATCGCCATGAGCTTCGCCGCCTTCGGCCACCTGCCCCCGGTGCTGGGAGCGCTCACCCAGGAAGTCATCGACGTCGCCGTGGTGCTCAACGCACTGCGCGCGGCCCGACCCCCCGCAGCGCTGACCGACTACTGACCGTCGGTCAACAGTTCCCCAAAGGAGGACTCCCGCCATGTTCCACGAAGTCAAATCCACCCGCCTGCTGGCAGCCATTCAACACGACTTTGCCGAAGCCGCGCGCAAGGAAGGTTTCGGCACCCTGGCCACGCACGACCTGCACGCCAAGCTGAACGAAAAAGGCGTGCCCTTCGCGCCCCACTGCCTCGTGTTTGAAATCTGCGACCCCCGCCAGGCCCGCGACGTGCTCGAAGCCGATCCCCGCATGGCGTCCTTGCTGCCCTGCCGCATTGCCGCGCACGATCTCGGCGGCGCGACCACCCTGTCGATGGTGCTGCCGACCGCGATGCTGGCGCCGGACGCCTCGCCGGCGCTGAAGACCGCCGCCGCCGAAGTTGAAACCCGCATGAAAAAGCTCGTCGATGCGCTGAAATAGACCGCTGGCCGGAATTCAATCGTGCGAGGAGTTGGGGGCGGGGTGCAGGTTTTTGGGTTGCGTTCTCGCGCGGACCGGCGAGCGCGAAACGCGCTTTTCAGCGGAAACGCTCGTGGACTCGCTCGACACGGGCTGGTCAGCCCGTGCCACGACGGAATGCGCTCACGCGCAAGAACAAGAAAAGAATAAGGCGCGAGCTTCGCACGCACTGTTTTTGCATCGGCCATAGGCCGATGCCACGGGGCTTGGGGCGTTTGAGAGGAATGGATGGACGCGCGGAGCCGAAGGGGCGGTTGGGAGGAAGAAGCCGTGCGGGCGCGCGGCAAGACCTTTTTCAAAAGCCTGCTACCCAAGCAGCCGCAATTCCTCCGCCGTGAACGGCTCGAACCGCGGCGCCAGCAGCGCCAGGACTGCCGCATCGGCTTCCGAAGGTTCCGCCGCGCCGATCGCGCCATCCGGCCTGGTTGTTCGGCTCGCCCCTCGCGCCGCCAACCGCGCGCGCAATTCGGCATCGGACCCGGTGCAGTGCACCAGCCGCACCGGCACGCTCGCGGCCCACCCCCGCGCGATCGCCGCCGCGCGCTGTGCTCGCGTCAGATGGGTCGCGTCGAGAATCGCGCTGAACCCACCCGCCAGCACCGCGCCTGCCAGCTCCCGCAACCGCGCGTAGACTTTTTCCGTCGCGGCGGCGCTGTATTTTTCCTTCGCTGGCGCGAGATCGCTTCCAGCGTCGCTCCGGGCCGCGGCTGCGCCGCGGCCCGAACTGGGCGATGGAACATCATTCGGGGGCACCCCGGCTGCTCCCGCCAACGCGACCGCCGGAAACATCCGCGCCCGCTCCACGTCGCTGCGCAGCCGCAATCCGCCGCCGGGCAGCGTCTGCACCAGCTCCATCGCCCGCGTCGATTTGCCGCTGCCCGGCAAGCCCACCATCACCGCGAGCGCCACCGGATGTTCGCGCAACGTCTCGTCGGCCAGCGCCAGACAGTTTTCCCGCCGCGCCGCCAGTTCCGTCTGCCGGTCGGCCGGCACCCCCGGGGCGCTCAGCGTCAAATGCGCGATCTTGGCCCGCACCATGGCGCGGTAGGCCACCCACAGGGGCCAAGCCGGCAGGCCGGTGTAGTCGCCGGTGGCGGCCAGGTACCCATCCAGCCAGCGCAGCGCCAGATCGCGCCGGCCGCGCACGCACAGGTCCATGAACAGAAAGGCGGCATCCGCCAACACGTCGATCCGTCGCAGCGCCGGGTTGAACTCGATGCAGTCGAAGGCCGTCGGGCGCCCGCGCCACAGGCACAGGTTCTGCAGATGCAGGTCCCCGTGGCAGTCGCGCACGGCGCCGCCCGCCGCCCGCGCCGCCAGGAGCGGCTGCAGGGAGGCTAGGCGGTCGTCGCAACGGCGACGCATGTCACGCAGCGCCGCGGTCGCCGGCAGACAGGCGAAATTTTCCGCCAGCGCCGCCGCCAACCGCCGTGGGGAGTCCTGCGCCTGCGCCGCCGACACTGGCGGCAGGTCGTGATGCATCGCCGCGACCACGGCGGCCAAGTCGTCGATCAACGCCGGCGACAGACGGCCTTCCGCGAGCATCACATCCAGGCAATCGCCAGCCGCGAACTGCCGCATTCGCACCGCCGGCTCCGCGCCGTCCCCCACCCTGGGTTCACTCGCGTCCACCTTGGGTTCTCGCGCGTCCACCCTGGTTTCACCCCGGCCCAATTCGGTTTCAGTTGCGTCTGCGTCAACCGGACGCAGCCGCCAGCCGGCCGCCGTGCGGACCAGCCGGACCACCCCGAGGTACAGCTCAGGCGCGAAGCGCCGGTTCAAAGCCACCTCCGCCCGGCAGAATTCCCACCGTCGTTCCAGCGTCGAAAAATCGGCGAACCCGTAGTTCACCGGTTTCTTGAATTTGTAGGCGAATTCGCCGGTCAGCGCCACCACCGACAGATGCGTGTGGATCAGTTCGATCGCCCCCACCGCGTGCGGGTAGGTGGCCGGATCGGTCAGGGCGGTGAGCCACGGCAAAGCGGCGGCGGACGGCGGCGCGGCGGCGGACATGGCAGGGTTCTCGCGAGGCTCTCCTTCTATATTCTACCCTGCGCACCCGGCCTCGGGAGCTGCCCCGCGCCTTCCACACCCCTTCCCCTCGCAATTTTCGGTCGAAATTTGCTTGACACGGACCATTTCACAGCACATAATGATCGTATCCGATCATCATATTGAGCGTTTTCGATCAAACGATCCTACAGACTTCGCCCCCGCCGGGCCCTTGTTTCCCGGCGCATGGACCTCAGGCAGGATTCCGCGATGCAGGTTCACGTGATCGGCTCGGCCGTCCTAGACGCTCTCTGCGGCCCCATCGCTGCCTTCCCCGTGCCGCGCGTGCAGACGCAGGTGAACGCCGAACACATCGATTTCCAACCCGGTGGCGGCGCGGTGAATACTTCCCTGGCGCTGGCCCAACTGGGCATCGAAACCGCCATCTTCACGCGGGTGGGCGCGGACATGAGCGGCCGGTTTCTGAAGGAGGAACTGGCCCGGCGCGGGGTGCATGTCGGCGCGCTGGAACTGGTCCCCGGCGGCCAGACGCCCTTCACCTTCGTCGCCATCCATCCCGGCGGCGACCGGTCCTTCGTACACACTCCCGGCGTCAACCGCACCAGCCGCATTGCCGACTTCGACCCGGCCGATCTGCTGAGCTGCGGCGTGCTGGTCTACCAGGACCTCTTCGTCCAGCCAGCGATGGACGGCGCGCCGGCCGCGGAGCTGCTCGCCCGCGCCCGCGCGCGCGGCGTCGTGACGGTGCTCGACGAATGCTGGGGCCTCGGCCCGAAAAAAGAACTGCTCGAACCCTGCCTGCCGCACGTCGATTTTTTCCTGCCCAGCTTCGACGACCTTCTGGCCCTCTACCCGGCCGCGGCGCCGGCCGACATGCTGGCCAAGCTGCACGGCCTCGGCGCCGCCACCGTGGTCCTGAAAATGGGCGCGCAGGGCTGCATTCTGTCCCACCGCGGACGCCAGACGCCGCTGGCCGCGCAGGCGGGCGCCATCGTCGACACCACCGGCGCCGGCGACTGCTTCGACGCCGGCTTCGTCGCCGCGCTGGTGCACGGCCGCGACCCGGTCGAAGCCGTCCATGTCGGCGCCGCCGCCGCCGCCGCCTGCATCGCCCATGTCGGCGGCGCCAACGGCATTCCCCCTTTCACGGCGCTGGCCGGTGCCGGCGCCAACCCCCGATCGGACGCTCCACCCCCGCCCGGAAAAGGACCCAAGTCATGAACCAAACGCAATCTCGCGACCTGCGCGAAGCCCTCCGCGCCGTGCCCATTCTCGATCCCCATTCCCACCTGGTCGGCGGCCACCTGGGCGCTCAGGGATTGCACGACATTCTGCTGTACCACATGTCGGTCAGCGACTTGTACGGCGCCGGCTGTCCCTCGGGCAAGCGCCTGACCGAATACCCCGGCTGGCCGACTCAGGCGGAAGCTCACGCCCGGCTGACGGAAGCCCTGCCGTTCCTGAAACAGGTGAAGAACACCTCGATCCAGTGGGGCGTGCGGACCATCCTGCGCGATCTGTACGGCGTCGAGCAGCCGGTCGACGAAACCAACTGGCGCGCCATCGACGGCAAAATCCGCGAGCGCGCGCAAGACGCCGGGTGGCACCGTGAAATTCTGCACCGGCAGAACATTCAGGCCGGCTGCACCGAACTGGCGCGCCGTGAAAACGGCGAGGGCGACGACTTCCTGCACTACTGCCTCGAATGGACTTTCTTTGCGCGCACGCAGTGGGGGGAATTCGACACCGCGCTGTACGAACTCGAGCGCGCCTGGAAGTCGCAGCCCAAAAGCCCGCTGCCGATCGGCGGCAAAAACCGCCCGCCCGCGCCCAACACGATCCGCACCGTGGACGAAGTGAAAGAGGCCGTGCGCTACGTCGGCTCGGTGATCCCCTACGACAAGGTGGTCTCGGTGGCTACGCACCTGGGCGCTGAAATCGACTACACGCCGCCCAGCGACGCCGAAATGCAGCGGGCCATCGACAACCGCCAGAACGCGACCCTCCGCGAGCGCGACCTGTACGCCGCCTACATCCACGAACTGTTTTTGGCCGAACTCGAAAAGCGCGCCGACCGGATCACCTTCCAGTTCGCCACCGCGGCCGAGCCGATGCCGTTCGAGACTTGCAGCCGCATTCCGCAGGCGACCTTCGCGCACATCGGCCGGATGGTCGAACGGCACCCCAAGCTCAAGTTCCAATGCTTCCTATCCAGCCACCACGGCAACCAAACCATGTGTTCGATGTGCCGCGAACTGCCCAACCTTTCGATGGCCGGGATCTGGTGGCACAATTTTTTCCCCAACATCATGCGGCAGGTGCTTGAAGATCGTCTGGACATGCTGCCGATGAACCGGCAGATCGCCTTTTTCTCCGACGCCTACTGCGTCGAATGGTCCTACGCCAAGGCGGTGCTGGTCCGTGAGGTGCTCGCCGACGCCCTGATCGCTCGCGTCGAACGCGGCCAGTACAGCCGCGAGGATGCCATCGAGGTCGCCCGCGGCGTGCTCTTCGACAGCCCGCAATCGCTCTTGAAAATGACCCCCCGATTCACCGCCACCCAGGAGACCGCCCATGCCGCTCGTTAATTCCCTCCCGCTGATCCGCCATGCCTACGACCACGGCTACGCGATCCCGTCGTTTGGGGTCTGGAGCCTCGAGGAAATGGAGGTGATCCTGCGGGTGGCGCAGAAACTCCAAGCTCCGGTGCTGCTGATGGCCGGGCCGGGGGAGTTCCCGCTGAACTCACCGGAAAACCTCGGGGCCGCCGCGCGCTGGCATTCGGAACGCTGCGACGTGCCTTTTGCGCTGCACCTCGACCATGGCAGTTCGGTGGCGGAAGTCGAGCAATGCGCCAGCGCCGGGTTCACCAGCCTGATGTTGGACCAGTCGGCGCTGCCCTTCGAGGAGAACATCGCGCAGACGACGCAGGCGGCGGCGGTGGCCGCGCGCTTCGGCCTGCCGCTGGAAGGGGAGCTCGGTTCGGTCGGCCGCGCCGACGACACGACCGTCGAGGGCGGCCACGAATCGTCGCTGACCGACCCGCACCTGGCGGCGCAGTTCGCCGAACGGACCGGCATCGACCTGTTGGCCGTCTCGATCGGCAACGCGCACGGGCTGTACACGGTGCTGCCGAAGTTCGACTTCGAACGGCTGGCGATCATCCGCCGGACCGTTGGCGTGCCGTTGGTGCTGCATGGCGGTTCGGGCACGCCGGAGGAGGACCTCAAACGAGCGATCGGGCTGGGCATGGCCAAGGTCAACGTGGCCAGCGAGCTGTGCCGGGCCTACCAGACGGAATACCTGAAGCAGTACGAAACGAAGAAGCCATGGCTGCCGATCGCGCTGGCGGCGGCGTATCAGGCGATGGCGCCGGTGGTCGAAAAGTGGATCCACCGCACCGGCGGGGTCGGGCAGGCGAAGGCGGTGTTGGCGAAGGCGGCGGTTCCGGCCTGAAGGCGGGTTTACAAAACGAAGATAACGGGAAAAAACGGGCGGGGCCGGGC
>JBOHNC010000057.1:0-12860 GCA_050730415.1 Planctomycetota bacterium | reverse complement strand
GCGTGACGTTGCCGATCGGCAAAAACAGCCAGCCGCCTTTAAGTTCGATGCCCGGCACGATCGCCAGCATGGCCGGAAACATCGCCGCCATCAGGACGGGGCTGAGGTAGGTCTGGGCTTCCTTGGTGGATTGCGCGAAGCTGCCGGCGAGCATCAGCAGAGCGGAAAAGAGAATTGCCAGGGGCAAAAGCAGCAGCAGAACCCAGGGCAGGCTCATCCAGGGAATGGCCAGATCGAGGTGTTGGGCGATGCCGGCGCCGGCGAAGTACATGCTGACGCCGAGACTCACCACGTTGAACAGGCAGGCCACGACCGCCATGGTGAAGACGGCCAGAAATTTGCCGGTGACCAGATCGCGCGCGCGCACCGGCGCGATCAGCAGCGTTTCCATCGTGCCCCGTTCGCGCTCGCCGGTGGTGACATCCATCGCGGGGTAGGAGGCCGCGCCGATCAGCATGATGACCAGGATGAAGGGGACCATGCCGCCGAATAGCGCGCCGCCTTTTTCGGCCTTGCTGGAAATGTCGGCGCTGGTGTCGATGCGGAAGGGTTCGAGCACCCGGTCGGGATCGGCGCCCAGCGCGCGCAGCCGTTCGCGGGTGACTTGGTCGCGGTGGAATTCCAGCAGGCCGGTGGCGTAGGTGGCGGCGGTGCGGCTGCGGATGTCGGCGGATTCCTTGAGCACCATGATGACCGGCTCCGGCGCTTCCGTGGCTCCGGCCGGCGGCGGGATGGCTTCGGGTTCGATGGCGTCGCCCGGCGCGGTGGGCTCGAATTCAATCACCGCTTTGACGCTTTTTTCCTGGAGCATCTGGCGGGCTTTGGCGCTGGGCACGGGGACGAAATCGAGGTTGAAGGTGCGGGTGGTCGGGACCATCGGACGCAGGCCGCCGGCCTCGCCGCCGAGACCGGAGCCGTCGTCGCTTGGGGTCGCCGCCGCGCCGGACCTGCCGGCGGCGGTGGTGGGGTTCGTGGGGCGAATACCGGCCGCGCCGGGCGGCTTCGCCGGCGGCTGGATCGCGGCGGCTTCGGCGGCGCATTGCTCCTGATACCAAGTTTTGACTTCGGCGAATTTGGCGGGCGGGCTGACGCCGATGGTGTAGTGTTCTTCGGTGAGGTTGTTGATCTGGGTGCCGATCATGACGGTGATGAACAGCGTCAGGACCGGGTAGAGCAGGATCGGCAGCACGACACCGACGAACAGGGCGCGGCGGTCGCGCATGAACTCCCGCATTTCCTTGAAAAAAACCGTGCGGACCGCGGGCCAGTTCACTGGGGGCCCTCGGAGCGGCCGGGTTGCGGCGGCGGCGACGGCAACGGCGACGGCGACGGCGACGGCGGCGGGTGGAGCGGGGTGGGGGAGGGGACCTGCGCGGCGGGCGCGTCGGCGGCGGGGTCGAGCTCTTCCATCCAGTCGTCTTCATCGAGCGCGGTCGATTCGGCGCTGACGGGCAGGCGCACCGGCGGGGCGGGCGGCGGCGGCGGCGAAACGGTGGGAACGGCTGGAACGGCTGGAACGGTGGGAACCGCCTGCGTTGGCGGCAGCGCCGGCGGCAGCGCGGGCGTGGGCAGCGGCACTGGCGCGAAGACCGGCCCCAGATCGACCGAGGGCGAATGGCGGCGCAGCATCGAAGCGGCATGGCGGCCGGGGGTGGTCGGCGGCGGGGGCGGCGGCTGCGTGAGCGGCTGCGGCGCGCGGCCGGCGGCGGCGTCTTCGGCGGCGCATTCGGCCATGACCCGCTTGTAGATGTCTTTCAGGTCCCAGACGCAACTGCCGCAGCCGGTGCCGGCGCCCAGGCAGTGCGAAATCATCGAGACTTTGGCGGGGCGTTCACGGCGGATGAAATGTTCGATCTTGCGCAGGGGCACGTGGAAGCAATAGCAGACCATTTCTTCTTCGTCGTGATGGCTGGCCGGAGCGGCCGGAGCGGCGGGCGCGGCCGGAGCGGCGGGCGTGGCGGGGGCGAGCGGCGGCGTGCCGGCCGGCGGGGTGGCCAAGCCCGGAGGCGATGCAGGCAGGCTGCCGGGCGGGAGCGCGGGCGTGGAGTCGCCGGAGGACTGGAACCGGTCGGAGCGTTCGAGGGTCATTGTTCGAGTTTGCCCCAGTCGATTTTGGGCGCCTGCGTCGGGTTGGTCGAGGACTGCTTGTCTTCGTCGGTGTAGCCGGCGGGCGGCGCAAACAGTTTGGCGTCGAAGCCGGAGCAGTAGGTGAACTTCACCACCTTGCTGGAGACGCTCCCGCCGGTCGGCAGTTCCAGGTGCAGTTGCAACGGCAGCAGCAGCGCGCGCGGGCCGGTGAGCTGCTCAACCATCTTCGCGCTGGCCAGTTCCAAGTAGTACAGTGCCTGCGCGTAGTCGAAATCCTTGAAGGGCAGCTTGAGGCCGCGCGAGAGTTTGGCGGTCAGCACCGTGTCGGTGGTGGTTTTGCCGTCGTGTGTGCGCGTGGCGGTGATGGTGACGTCGTCGTCGAAACTGCCGGAGGCGTCCTTGCCGGTCATTTCCTTCACCTCGGTGGAGTAGGTGACTTCGTCGTCGAGGTATCCCTTGATGGTCTGGTAGACCTGTTCGCGCTGGGGGCCGGGGAGCATGGCGGCGTAGTTTTTGCGTTCGAGCGCAACCCGTTGGTCGATGCGCTTGCGGATTTGGTCGAAGGTTTCGGTGCGGTAGGATTTTTTGTCGGGGTGCACGGTGGTGACGGTTTTGTTCTTCAGGTCGATGATGACGGTCTCGCCGGAGTCGGCGATCGCGATGCGCTCGGGTTCGATGTACATCTTCTGGATCACATCGCGCGAAGCCTGCCCGCCGGCGTCGATCGAAGCGTAGTTGTAGGTCTGTTCGACGTACAGATCGGCGTGGTCGGCGTCGGCCGTCGGTTGACCGGCGGGCCCGGTCGGACCGGGCGGCCCCGCGGGATCGGGCGGATCGGTCGGGGTGGGATTGGTGTTGGGGTCGCCGTTGCCGCCGGTGGTCGGCGCGACGGCCGGCGTTTTGGGCGGCGGCGCGACGTCGGCGGCGGCGAGCGGCCGGCTGGGCAGAAACAGCAGGCCGAGCGGCAGGATCAGCAGCAGCAGCGGGGTCACGCGGCGGGTTCGGCGCGAGCGTGGAAGCGGCCGGGGGGAGATGCGGGGCGGAACAGCGTGGTTCATGCAGGTAGATCGACTCGATGGGGGCCGGTGTTAAATCAAACGGCGCGAAAGCGCGCGAAACAGCGTGATTCGGCGCGAAACGGTTCGAGGCTGCCGCACAGGACGCGGCGCGCACTCGATTCCAGTGAGTAGACGCTCGAAACCCCGCTGGAAATGCAGGCTGCGTCAGAAAAAAGCCCGCTTTCCATGGCGCCACCGCGGACCGCCTGCCGACCGCCCCCCCGGAGGTCGCGCCACCGGTCAAATTATACCGGTTGGGCAGGGTGGGGGACAGGGGAAAGCCGCGCCGCCATGGCGTCCGCGGCCGAAACCGTACAATGGTGGCGCTGGTTTTCCGCGTTCGAAGGTTGATTGCTGCGAGGTTCCTCCCATGCCCGACCGCCCCGCCGACCAACTGCGCACCGTCAAGATCACGCCCGGCTTCATGCCGCAGGCGGAAGGCTCGGTGCTGATCGAATGCGGCCTGACCCGCGTCATCTGCACCGCTTCGGTGCTGCAAAGCGTGCCCGATTTCATGGCCGGCAAGGGCACCGGCTGGATCACCGCCGAATACGGCATGCTGCCGCGTTCGACCGGCAGCCGCAAGAAACGGCCGGTGTCGAGCAGCCACCAGGACGGGCGCTCGGTCGAAATCCAGCGCCTGATCGGCCGCTCGCTGCGGCAGGTCGCCGATTTGAACTACCTCGGCGAGCGCACCATCGCCATCGACTGCGACGTGATCAACGCCGATGGCGGCACGCGCACCGCGGCGATCACCGGCGCGACGGTGGCGCTGATTGAAGCGCTCGACTGGATGGTGCGCAAGGAAATGATCCCCGGCATTCCGCTCCGGCACTGGGTGGCGGCGGTCAGCGTCGGGCTGTGCGCGGGGCTGCCAACGCTGGACCTCGACTACAAGCTGGACTCGGCCGCCGACGTGGATTTCAACGTCGTGATGACCGACGACGCACGCTTCATCGAGACCCAGGGCACGGCCGAGCGGGAGCCGTTTTCCCGCGAGGTGCTCGATGAACTGCTGGCGCTGGCGAAAAAGGGCATCAGCGAGCTGTTCGGCTTCCAGAAGGCGGCGCTGGGCCCGGACGTTCTGGCGCGGATCCACGGCCAGACCTGATCGGGGGCTGCGCCGGTTGGACGGGGCGTTTTCGGAGTTGCACCGCACGTGACGTGGTCCACCGCCTACATGCAGGGCGTCATGCCCTTCCTGTGGTTCTACCTGGCGGGATTCGTGCTGGCGGCGGCGGTGTTCCTGCCGCTGGCGGCGCTGCGGCGGCATCTTGCGCCGGTGGTGCTGCTGTTGGTCGGCCGCCAGGTCTTTGCGGTCCTGGTCGAAAAATTTGTGCCGGCGCAGAGCGCGCAGCCGAGCTGGGCGGTGATCGGCCATTTTGCCTTTTTCATCGGCATGGTGCACTATATTTACGTGGCGGCGCGGGAATATTTCGACCGCTTCACCAACCGGCGCCGACGCCATTCAAGCCTGCTGCGCTGGATCGCCTACGGCACGGTGATGGCCATCTCCGCCACGGCCTACCTCGAATTTACCCAGGGCAACGTGAACTTCGGCATCGGCATCGCCTCGGTGGCAGCGGTGATCGGGTTTGCCTTGCAGGAAACCCTGGCCAATCTGTTCGCCGGTCTGACGCTCGAAGCCGACCCGCCCTTCCGCGTGGGCGACTGGATCCAGGGCGACAATTTCATCGGCGAAGTCGTGGACATCACCTGGCGCGCGACCCGGCTGCGCACCTTCGAACAGGACACGCTGGTGATTCCCAACCGCCAACTGGCCAATGCGATGATCGTGAACTGGACCACCCCGGTGCGTCACCACGGCGTGCACCTGACTTTGGGCGCCGCCTACGGCGACGCGCCCGGCCGCGTCAAGGAAGCGCTGCTGACCGCGCTGCGCGACTGCGACGGCGTGCTGGCCGATCCGGCCCCGGAAATCTACACCCAGGCCTACGGCGACTTCGCCGTCGGCTACGACCTGCTGTTTTTCCTGCAGGACTACAAGGACCAGTTGCGCATCAAGGACCGTGTGCTTTCGCGCGTGTGGTACCAGTTCCGGCGCGACGGCATCCGCATTCCCTTCCCGATCCGCGACGTGAACTTCCAGGTCCAGTCCGCGCGCGAACGGCAGGCCGAAGCCGAACGCGAAACGGCGCGCAAAATCGACATCCTGCGCGGCGTGGTGCTGCTGAAAAACTTTCCCGAGGAAGACCTCGTCTACCTCGCCGGCCAAGCCCATTTCCACCGCTACTGGAAGGGCGAAACCGTGATTCGCCAAGGCGACGTGCCCTGCTTCCTGTCGATCCTCGTCGATGGCACCGCGCACGTTTTGCTGCGCACCGGCGACATCGACGCCGGCGATCGCGACCTCGTGATGCACTGCATCGACGCCGACGGCAAGGAACACACCGAGGTCAAGGAAGCGGCCATCCAGAAATCCGAAAACCCCGGGGCCATAACCCGTGTGCCGCCGATGGAAGTGGTGGTGCGCGACGGCTACGCCGAAGTTTCCACGCTGAAGCCCGGCGATTTCTTCGGCGAAATTTCGGTCCTGCTGGGCCAGGAAGCCAGCGCCACCGTCCGCAGCGCCGCTGAACTGCTGCTCCTGGTGGTCGACCGGGAAGCCTTCACCGAGGTGCTCAAAAAGCACCCTGAATCGCAGGAGGCGGTCTGCAACCTGATCAGCAAGCGCGTGCGCTACCTGCACCACATCACCAAGCTCGCGCAGGACCAGCGTGTCGACGTGGCCGAAGAACCCCGCACGCTGCTCAGCCACCTGCGCAAATTCCTCCGCCTGACCGACGATCGGCTGGTGCGCTAGCCCGGTGGCCCGCGCGCCTGCTCGTGCCCGCCCCGGCCCGCCGGTCGACGACGATGCCGCGGTCAGGCTGGCCTTCGCATTTTCCCCGACGCTCGGACGGCTGGTCCACATCAAAGAGGCGCGCGCCGGCGAAAACTACCTCCACCCCGATCTCGACCTGCGCCTCGCGGTGCATCCGCGCAAAGGCCTGTTCCGGCGGCACCATTTTGCGCTGACGCCCGGCAGCGTGGCCGAACGGGCCGCAGCCGGAGCCGCTGGCGGCGAAGGCATGGCGCATCTGAACTGCAAACTGGCGCTGGTCCACCGGCTGCAGCGCGACGGCGATATGACGCTCCGCCTGCGCTGCGTCGGCTGCGGCGGCGCGCGAATCGTTCACCTGCGCGAACGAGTGGCCTTCGACCGCGCCACGTGGGAAGTTCCCTTCGTTGGCGGTTTTCGCCTCGACGTGGGCCTGCTGCAAGCCGGCCGACCGGTCGCGGCGCTGGAAGTCTTCGACACGCATGCCGTGGACGCGGCCAAGCGCGCGGCCTTCGAAGCGGCGCACGCGGCGGACGGTTTTTGCGCCTTCGAACTGCCGATCCAGCCGCTCCCGCTGCACCCGCCGGTGGCCGTCGGCCTGGCAGTTCCGCCCGCGCTGTGCGACGCCTGCCGCGAACGGCGCGCGGCCTGGCTGGCCTGGGCGAAAACCTGCGAACCAGCGGTGAACTTTTCGGGCTGGTTCGAATTGCCGCCGCTCGACGAGTCCTGGCTGCGGTTGGCGGGCGGCTGGAGCAGCCGCGCGGTGCGCGACGAGGCGCTCGGTCATGTCTTTTATTGGCTGGAACTCCACCTGCGGCTGGACCGCGAAGTTTTTATCACCGCGCTGACGCTGCACCGCAAAAAAGGCCGGCTGCGCTGGCGCGAACTGACCCTGCGCGCGGCGGGGGGGCGGCCCGGCGGCAGCCTGGCATTTCATCTGCACGAAGCCGCCCAGGAATTCGCCGCCGGCGCAATCCGTTTCCGCCAGCGGCTGGCGCGCGTGGAGCCGGACCAACTCCGCCGCTGGCAGGCCGAAGCCACCGCCGCCGAACTGCGCCGCCAGGGCGTGACGGCGGCAACTAAGTACCCCGCCCGCGCCCCACACGCCAGCGCGCCAACCCGTCCGGCGGCCCGTTCGGCGACCCGTCCGGCGGACTATTCGACGGCCCACCCGGCGGCCCACCCGGCGGCCCCGCCACGCGCCGCCCCGGATCCCAGACCGGCTCCCGGCAAACTTTCCGCGCTGGAAAATCGAGCGCCCTCGCCGTCGCCGCTTTCGCCGCCGCCGCCCGCGCCCATCCACGCCACCGGCGCCAAGCGCAAACTCGCCGCCTGGATCGACCGCCTAGCCCACCGCGCCGCCGACTGGCTCGAAGAAAACAAATGATGAACGCTGATTGCTGATTGATGAATTCGGAACAGAAATCCCGCGCCCCTAAAATCCCGCGCCCCCCTGGGAGCGCCGCGCTCCAGCGCGGGGTCGTGGATTTTTCTTCTCTTTCCCGGGCCCGCCGGCGGGCACGCCCGCTCTTCGCCCAACCATCCATTCGGCTCCGCGCCCACGTCCACTCCCAGGAGCGCCGACCCGCAGGTCGGTTTCTTCGCGCCAACGGCGCGAGGCAACAAAGCCAGGGGTTGCCGGAGGTCTTCCGCAGGCTACCCCTGGAGGCGGTCGCCAGACCGCCCCGCGCGGTCCAAAGCGATGTCGCACTTCCCACGTATTCCCGCGCGGAACGTCGAGTGCGACGTGCCGAAATGCATTTGCTTCGTTGAACGTTGTGTTCGGTTCCACGCGATGGACGGTCGCGAGCGTGGTTCTGCTTCGCATCGCGCGGGCGCGTTTCTGCGCACTGCGGTCCCAGCAGCCTGCTAGTCGGCGTGAAAGTTGGTTTGCCACAGACGTGCTCGCCCGCGCTCCCAAGCACCGCTACAATCGACGGCCGCAGACAATCCCCGGAGCGGCACAGCGCATGGCCAAAAGCGTTACTCAGCAGGCGTGTCAGCGGAGCAGTTGCGCAGCACTGCTGGCGCTGTTCGCCGCGCTGGCGCTGTTCGCCGCGCTGGCGCTGTCCGCGCCGCGGCTTGCTGCCTCCGAAAGTTCCCGTGCAGCGCTGATCCAAAAGGTCCTGACTGCAATACAGGCCGGCGACGACGCGGCCGTCGACACATTAATGCGCGCGGATTTCAAAGCCGGCGATCCGGACCTGGCGTCGCCCATTAAAGTTCACGAACACTGGTTTGCGGTTGCCGTGGCCAATGGCGCCTTTCCCGTCGCGCAGTGGTGCCTCGATCATGGCGTGCAACTTGGCGACCCGAAAACGAACGCTGGCATGCTGAAGACGGCCCTTGTGTTTAGGTCGGCGCGGGCGCTGGCGTGGCTGCTCAAACATGGCGCCGATGCCGACGTGAAAGTCCATACTACTTTTCTCGGCGGCGTGCCGGTCTCCAAAAATGGCGTGACGATTTCCATCCTGAGCGAAGCAGCGTTTTTATCGGATGCACCCTGCGTCGATGTTTTGCTCGACCGCGGCCTCCTGCACGGCGTTGCCTCCACCGACGATCCGCCGCCGCTGATGGTCGCACTGGCGGGTAATGACCCATCGGTGGTGCAGGTGTTTCTGCACCATGGCGCGGATCTGAAACAGATCGCCCCGGATCGCTGCACCGCCTGGCACTTCGCGGCAGAGTCCAGCGCGCCGGACCTCATGTTTCCGATCGCCGCCAACTGCGGCCACAGTATCAACAAGGTGAATCGGGCCGGCGACACGCCGCTGGTGGTGTTGCTCCAGAGCGCCGCCGGGCGGCGCGACAACGCGACTTGGCCGCCGGATGCGAGCAGGGTTCGCGGCGTGCAGTATCTACTGGACCATGGCGCGAAAATCGATCTGCCCTCGGGCCGGGGCATCCCGGTGTTAAGCCTGGCGGCCACCAACTGGCCGCAGGAGACCATCGAAGCCTTGCTCAAGGCCGGCGCCGGTCCAAATCAGGTTTCGCTTCCCAGCAAGGCGCTGAGCGCCTACTGCCGGGCGCAGCGAATTCCCTATGACCGGACGCCCCTGGAAATTGCGCTCAACTGCGGCAACGCTGGCGCGGCGCTGGTCCTGATGCAGGACGGCGCGGCGCTTCCCATATTCCAAGAGATGCTGGTCCCGATTCTGGTGGGCGCCGACAACACCAGTTTTGAGTACTTTGACCCGCAGAACGTTTCGGTCGCCAAGTACGATTGTTTGAAGGAGGCGCTGCGGCGCGGCTGCGATGCCAATGCACCCAACGACCATGGATTCACGCCCCTGGGGGTTGCGGCCCAAGCCAGGGACCTGGTCGCAATCAAGATTCTGCTTGAACACGGCGCCAATCCAAACCTCGACGCCGGGCAGAGTCCCCCGCTGTGGGCGGCCCTCGATCCGGACCATCCAGAGACATTCAACTATTTGCTGGCGCATGGCGCCGATGCAAGATTGCGCGCTCGATCAGGACTATCGATGGTCGAGGAGTGCTGTGGTTTCGGATCAACACGGTATGCCACTTATTCGATGTTTCTGGAACAGTCGCCTGATTCTTTGCGGAACCGTACGCTGGCCATGGCCTACGACGCGCAGCAGGGGCAAATCGATTGGCTTCTTTTGGCCGGCTTTACGGCCCTGACGGTCGTCTTGCTTTTGGCGCTCCGGCGCTGGGCGGCGCGGCGCTCCGAATCGCTGAGCGGCGCTGCAGCCGAAGCGTCGCTCGACGCCATTGCCGCACGAGTTGACTGGAAACAGCAGTTGGACCGCTTCGCCGCGGCGCAGGCCTACCAACGGCGCGCCCTTCGGGTGCGGCCCTATATTTTGATCGGCCTGTTTGGCTGGGCTTTCGGGCTGGCGATCACAGGGGTGGATCCGGTGTTGGAGTTATTTATCACGCCGGCCATGTTTTGGTACGCGGGCGGATTGAGCACTGCATTTCTGGTCGCTGTCGCCCTGCAGTTTGCAAAGTCCTCAACCGGTCGATTGGCCGGCGCGGCGGTGGGAACCGTTGCACTGGTGGTGGGCGTTTTTTACGCCGCGATCCTACTTTATTTGGTGGCGCGCTACACCGGATTGGTCTTCCCCACGGTGCTGCTCGGCCTGGCGGTGGGAGCGACGTTGACGGCGGCGGTGAGTTTCTACCGCACCGTTCGGGCCGAAACCGGCCTGCGCAAAAATCGCCTGCCGCCGGAACTGGAACGCCAACTGGCCGCCACCGCCGGCGCGGAAACCGATCTCGGCGAACGCGCCGGCTGGGACGCGGCCGGAGCAACCCCCGACGAACGATGACGGAGGATTGCCCGCGCCCCGCTGCGCCCGGCATTTCACCTGCGTTCTTCGGTCTCGCCTCCCGCAAATAGGTGTCGAAAGCATCGTGGCACGGGACGCCGTCCCGTGATTCGATGTAAATGTCTTCCGCGATCAAGGTTTCACGCGCCCTCGAATACGCGTTCCACGCCCGTTCTTTCGAAGATTTAAAGGCGCGCGCTTCGCGCGCCTTTTCATGCACGGGACAGCGTCCCGTGCCAGAATGCGGGCGACATTTGGAAGCTGCCCGGTGATTCGTCGAGTTCATCTCCGGCGAGCAGGCTTGGGCGTGCTGCACCCCTGTTCGCACATGTGCATTATTATGCGCATAATATACGAATATGGGTTTGTTTCGCAGGCGGGGTGCCCGGGGCCTAGCGAAGCTCACGCCTCCCCCCCTGCTCGAATCGAATGCGCATAATATACGCATATGGGTTTGTTTCGCAGGCGGGGCTCCCGAGGCCCGGCCAAGCCCCCACATCTCCCGCTTCCTGATTCGAATGCGCATATTATTCGCATATGGGTTCGTTTCGTCATCCGGCCTCGGCTTCAACTCCAACCCTTTGAAGACAAACGGCCCCACACGCGGAAGTAGCTTCGTTTTGTAAAACCCCTGCAGCCGCCTTGCGGGCCTTCTCCGCCGCCCGCCATCTTTCGCGGCCTTCCTGTAGAATGCACCTTGTCGATCCACCCAGGAAATCCGCGGCCATGGCTTTGATCCAGAGTTACTCCCGCTACTACCACGACAGCACCAAATACGCCGTCGACCGGCTCGGCGGCGCGCCGCTGGATTGGGCGATGCAGCCCGAGCCCTTCAAAGACATCGTCACCAAGCGCAAAATCGACCTGTCGCAGTATCTGCCCTTCCGCGAAAACCAGTTCAACCCCAGCCTGCCCAGCGGTCAGAAGGACGACGCGACGGCGCAGGAGATCGGGCCGGCGCGGCTGTCGCGGCTGCTGTATTTCACCAACGGCGTGACGCGGATCGTGAACACCGCGCTGACGGCCAAGCCGCTGCGGTTTCTGATGCGCGCCGCGCCCAGCGCCGGCGGCCTGTACCCGACCGAAATTTACGTCGCCGTGCGCGCCAACCGGCACTTCGCCAGCGGCATCTACAACTACCAGGTGCGTGACCATTCGATCATTCCGCTCTGGGACGGCGACGAGTGGAAAGCCTTCGAGAAATATTGCTTCAGCCACGCCGCGCTGGCGGAGGCCGATCTGCTGGTGCTTTTGTCGGTGCTCCCGTTCCGCTCGTCGTGGCGCTACAAGGAGCGCGGCTACCGCCGCTGCTTGCTCGATACCGGCCACGTGCTGGGGAATCTCGTGGCCTACGGCCAGCGCGAGGGCTTCGCGCCGGAAGTCATCGGCGGGTTCTGGGATTCGGCCTTCAACGGCCACCTGTTTTTCGACGACCGCGAGGAAGTTCTGCTGGGCGCGGTGGCGATGCCGCTGATGGCCGGCCGCGCCGCGCCGACGCCGAAGCCGACGCCGGCATCGGCCGAAGCCGCGCCCGCCTCCGCCGCCACGCTCACCCGGGAAACCGGTGGCTCGCCGCACGCGCCGCACGCGGCGACAGGTGCGCCGGCGGGGTACCGCGCGGCCGCGCTGCGTTCGCCGCCGCGCGAACTGCCGGACCTGGCGACCATCCCGACCGATCAGATCAGCCTGCACCTGCACCGGCTGGCCAACATTGAAGGGCCGCTCGATCCGAGCATGGTCCTCGACCTGGTCCCGCCGCCTTTGGCGGCCGAGGACGGGAATTCGGCCGGCGGTGCCAATCGCACTTCGGCCGGCGCCGGGCTGCCGCCGCCGAGTTTGTTGACGGCGCCGCGCGATCAGTCGGCCTGGCGCCACGAACTGGGTGCGACTCTGCTGTTGCGCCGTTCGACCCGCGGCTACACCGGGGGCGCGATTGCGCTCGAATATCTGGCCGCCCTGCTGGCCTACGGCTACGCCTGCTACCCTCCGACTGGGCCGACTGGGCCGGTCGGCCCCGCCGCTGCGACCGACCCGTCGGCCGCCGAGGTTGCCAGCGTCGCGCAGAGCGCGCAGAACCGCCTGTTCGCGCCGGAAGTCTTGGAGACCTTCGTGCTGGCGTTGAACGTTGGGAACCTGGAGCCAGGCGCCTATCGCTACGATCCTGCTTCGCAGCGGCTGACGGCGGTCCGGCTGGGACAGTTTCGCGGGCAGGCGCACCACCTGTGCTTGCAGCAGGACCTCGGCCGGGACGCCGCGGCGCTGGTGGTGCACGCGATGGACCTCGACCGCGGCCTGGAACGCTACGGCGAGCGGGTCTACCGCTACGCGCATATGGACAGCGGGCACCTCGGGCAGCGGCTGAATCTGGCGGCGATCGCGATGGACTTGGGGGTGAGCGGCATCGGGGGGTTTTTCGACGACGAGGTGAACCTGTTGTTCGACCTGCCGCCGTCGTATATCGTGACCTACCTGACGACGCTGGGGCAACCGGTCTAGTCGCTGGCCAGCCGGGCCAATTTCGGGTTGGTCCGGGTCCGGCGCGGCGGCTTGACCCCGGCGCAGACCGTGCTACAGTGG
>JBOHNC010000056.1:0-1695 GCA_050730415.1 Planctomycetota bacterium | reverse complement strand
CCCGCGCGCGCCGGCCGACAACCTGCTGTACTTCCGCACTTTTTTCCGCTGCGAACAGCCGATGGATCTCACGCTATTTCTCGGCTACGACGGCCCCGTCAAGGTCTGGATCGACGGCGCCGAAAAGTTCCACGACCCCAACGGCACCAACCCTGCCCGCCCCGACGACGCCAAAATCCCCCTCGCCGCGGCCGCCGGCCGCCATGAAGTCCTCGTTGCGCTGGCCACCAACAAAGGCAACGCCTGGGGCCTCTACCTGCAGCTCGAACGCACCGACCTCGACCGCAAAGCCGTCGCCGCCGGCCTGAACCCCTCCCAATTGCCGATGGTGGAGTAGCCACGCGGGCCGCGGCCCGAACCGCACCGGTCGCCGACCAAGGAAAGGGTCATTCAATCCATGACCGAAGCCCGCGCACGAATCGAAAGGCATCTGGCGACCGTCGCCGCGGAAGAAAACATCCGCATTCTCTTCGCCTGCGAATCCGGCAGCCGCGCCTGGGGGTTTCCCTCCACCGACAGCGATTACGATCTGCGCTTCATCTACATCCACCCCACCGACTGGTACCTCGCCGTCCAGCCCGGCCGCGACGTGATCGAACGTCCGCTGGCCGACAACATCGACCTCGCCGGCTGGGACATCCGCAAAGCCCTGCTGCTTTTTCGCAAGTCCAACCCCCCGCTGCTCGAATGGCTCGGTTCGCCGATCGTCTACCGCGAGGACGGTTTCCTGGCCGGGCGGCTGCGCGACTTGGCGCGGCGGCATTTTTCGCCCATCGTCTGCTGCTACCACTACCTGCACATGGCCGAACGAAACCACGGGCAATTCCTGCAGGGGCCGGAGGTGCCGCTGAAAAAATATCTGTACGTCCTGCGCCCAGTGCTGGCGATCCAGTGGCTGGAACAGAAAGCCGGGCCGGTGCCGACCGAGTTCGGCCGGCTGGTGGCGGAACTCCCGCTGGCGCCGGAACTCAAGGCGGCCATCGCGGACCTGTTGGAGAAAAAACGCGCCGGCGTGGAGTTGGGCGCGGGGCCGCGGATCGCGCCGATCAGCGATTTCCTTGACCGCGAAATCGCCCGCCTCCAGGAAAAAACCTTCGAACCCAACCGCGTCACCATCCGCCTCGAAGCCCTCGATGACCTGTTCCGCCAAGCGCTACGGGAGGGTACCTGAACCCAGCCCGGCCTTGCAGAAATCTTTGCTCCCATGTCTTTTGCTTGGCCCCGTACGGGGCCGCCTGTGGGTAGCCGTGGGTCGAATGACCCACGCTAGGAGGGTCGCGGCGAGGCTTCGCTTCGCCACGACCCTCCCAAAAGAATCTTCCGCGCGACCCGAAACAAGCAGTGCGCCCACGCCCTTCCATCGCGCGGAACGGCCGCCGACCTGCTCCCCCACCACGGTTTCTACACAGCCGATTCGCGTCTGATGCTGCACGCAACACCTCCTATTTCCCATTCCGGAAACCGACCTTCCCGCATTCCCACCTTCGCCAGCGCTCACCCCGCCCGCCGACAGTTCGGGCACAGTCCGTACAGCAGAATATCCAGCCCGGTGACGGTGTAGGGTTTCGGCAGCCAGCGCTGCACGGCGTTCAACAGCGTTTTTTTCTGCCCCACGCACAGCGTCGCCGCGCACCGGCTGCAAATGAAATGCGCATGCCCGTCGCTGTGCTCCTCCTGGTGCGGCGGATGTTCCAC
>JBOHNC010000055.1:0-33692 GCA_050730415.1 Planctomycetota bacterium | reverse complement strand
GCCAGGGCTTGCGCCCGTGCGCGGCGGCCGTCGCACCGGCCACAGCGGCGGCAACGGCGCCGGCGCCCGCAGCCTTGGCGGGCGCTTTGGCGGCCGGAGGCGCCGAATGGGTCGCGTGCGCCGTCTTTTTCGCCGGCGGTTTGGGAAGTGGGGTAGACTTGCGTACCGATGCCGTCATGGAACGACAACCTCCAATATCTTGGGCATTACAGAATATAGCGTTTTCCGGGATGTTCGCACCGCCGGGACCGTCGTCGCTGGGTTTCCAACACCGCCGACCGACCGCCCGTGGGCCGAAAATGGCAGAGGGAACATTTTAGGTCCCTTCCGCCCAATCCGCAACGCCGCCTCCTCCAAAAAGACCGTCCAACTTGGCCCCGCCCCGCCCCGCCCGGCGCAGCCGGTCGGCCGGTCACCGATTAACCATCCGACCCGTCACGAGGTCTCCGGATTCCCCAACACCACCATCTCGCGCATCAAATCCGCCTTGCGTCGCTCCAGCACGAATTTTTCCTCCGTGTCGGCCGCCTCCTGCGCCTGAATTTTGATCCGCCGCAGTTGGTCGCGAATTTGCAGCCGCCGCAGCGCGTCCACCGCGCCTTGCAAATGCTCCTCGGCCAGCGTCTCCTGATGCACCTTCGCCGCCGCATGCTTGCGTTCAAGCAGCTTGATCGCCAGCTCCACGCACTGGCCGGACTGGGCCTGCGCCCCCTCGCCCAACTCGGTCAGATGATCGAACTCCGCCCGGGCGATCGCATCGATCACGCGCCGCTGATTTAAAGACGGCCCCTGCATCGCCAGCATCAAGCCGGTTGCGATTACCAGGTGGCGCCAGTCGAGAAAAGCGTAGAAATCGATCCGGTTTTCGGCCTGCAGCATGAGCTGCGGGTGGTGCAGCAGCAGCCAGATGAGGTCGCGCTCGGCGTGAACCAGCGCCTGCGTGTCGCGATCGAGCACTCGTGGCGGGCGGGGCGCCCGCCCCGGCGGCCCGCTCGGCTGCGCGACCCGCCCGGTTCCAGATTGCTCCGCGCCGCTCCCGGCGGCCGAATCGCCCGCCGCGCCCGCCTTCCCCGTCGAACTGGACGTGCTCGTCGTGCTGACCGTGCCCATCGCGCCGGCCGGCGCCCGCGCCTCCGCCGACACCGGCTCCGCGCCATCCAGCGCTTCGAATTCGGCGAAGGCTTCGAAATCCGCCGGCGGTTCGTCGGGCGGCGGCGCCAGCTCGCCCGGATCGCGCGGCGCGCTGCGTTCGGGACGCTCGGGCCGCGGCAGCTCGACCCGCGGCACCGGCAGTTTGGCGGGGCTGAGCCCCAGCCGCAGCGCGATGGCCTCGCGCCAGCGCTGCAGCTTCAAAGCATCGGGCGTCTGGTGGAAAAGCTCCAGCATTTCGCGCGCGATTTCCGCGGTGTCATGGACTTCCAACGACGGGTGCGCCACCTTCAGGCGTGCATATTTGAAGTCGAAGGCCTCGCGCGCCTCGTCCAGGCAGCGGCGGATGGTCTCCGGCCCGGCCTCGGTCGTCAGAATGTCCGCCGGGTCCTGGCCCTCGGGGAAGACCGCCACGCGGCAGGGCAGGTCCACGCGCACCAGCGGCACCAGCGCCCGTTCGGCCGCCTTCAGGCCGGCTTCGTCGCCGTCGGTGGCGACGATCACCCGCGAACACAGCCGGCGCAGAATCGTCAGGTGCTGTTCGGTGACCGCCGACCCCGACGCCGCGACGGTGTTGGTCCAGCCGGCCTGGTGCATGGCCAGCACGTCGAGCTGTCCTTCGACCAGGATCGCGCAGTCGCGTTCGCGCATCGCGCCCATCGCGAGGTCCACGCCGAACAGCGCCGCCGATTTGTTGAACAGCGCCGTGGCCGGTGTGTTGATGTACTTGCCGCCGAATTCGTTCCCCGGCGCCTGGCGCCCGGAAAACCCGATCGTCTTGCCCTGCGGATCGCGGATGGGAAACATGACACGGTCCATGAAAAAATCGCGCCGCCGATTGTTGTCCGGGGAGGCCGCCGCCAGGCCGGCCGCTTCCAGTTCGGCGCCGTCGTAGCCTTCGTTGGTGAGCGCCTCCAACAGCCCGGTCCAGCCCTTGGGCGCGTAGCCGACGCCGAAACCGGTCCAGGTTTCCTGGCGGATGCCGCGCTGCACGAGGTAGCTCTGGATCGCCCGGCCGCTTGGGGCGTTTAATTTTTCGCTGAACCAGTGTTCGGCCGCGCGGTTGATTTCGAGCAGCCGCTTTTTTTGGTTGCTGCGCTTGGCGTATTCCCGGCCGGCCTCCGGCGTGCCGTCGAATTCCAACGGAATGCGCGCGTTTTCCGCCAGCCGCTGAACCGCCTCCACGAAACTCAGGTTCTCTTTTTTGCGGACGAATTTGACCACGTCGCCGCCTTCGCCGCAGACGAAGCAATAGTAGTACTGCCCGTCGGGTTTCAGACTCAGGCTGGGCTTGTGATCGTTGTGGAAGGGGCAGAGGCACACGTAGCCGCGCCCCTGCTTTTTGGGGGTCAGCCCGTAGGAGGCGGCCACATCCACGATGTCATTGGCCTGCTTGACCCGTTCGATGAAATCAAAGCTGAATTTCATGCCGCATCCGACGCCGCCAGGGAACGCGCGCGCGGTCGCATCGCTGCCGCCGGCCGCAACCGGTCACCGGTCGCGCCAACCGTCGCCTCGCGCTGCACTCTCCCTGGGCCCCCCATGAACAATACACCTAACCACATGGATGGATCAAAGTCAAATGGATTGGAGGTTTCGCCCGAGAATTCACGGCACGATTTCTGCCGCCGTTATAACCATCGGAGCGTGTGGAAGGATCGAACGCAACCAGGCGGCCACATCGGAGCCGCTTGGCACTCCGGTTGGCGCGGCGGCGGCGCTGGCGGCAGCCTGTCGCGGCAGCCAGCTGGCCAGCTTCGACCGGCACGCTGCCAACAGTTCGGCAGCCGTCAGCGCGGCGCCGTCCTCGACCAAGCCGCTGCGCTGAGCCAGCACGCCCACGATGCGCGCGCCGGCGATGCCGCGTTCGCGAAAGTGCGCCAGGCGTGTATCGCCGTGCCGCTTCGCCAGCCGCCGCCCGTCCGGGCCCACCAAGAGCGGCAGGTGCAGGTAGGCCGGGGTGGGCAGTTCGAGCAGCCGTTGCAGGTGAATCTGCAAGGCTGTCGAGGGCAGCAGGTCGTCGCCGCGCACCACCTGGTTGACGCCGTCGTCGGCGTCGTCGATCACCACCGCCAGTTGGTAGGCCGGGACTGGCGGCGACTTGGCGGCCACGAAATCGCCGGTCAGCCGCGCAATCTCGAAGCGCTGCGGGCCGGCGAATTGGTCGCCGAATTCAATCGGCGCCAAGTCCGCCGGCAGCCGGAGGCGGAACACCGGCGCGCGATTTCCGGCCGACGAACCACCCTTGGACCATGGCTCGGCCTGCGCCGGCCAGGGAAGCTTGAAATTCAAGGTCGCCGCGCGAGGCCGGCAGGTCTGCGGATAGGGCTGGCTCCAGTCTCCGGCGTGCGGCGCCGATGCGGCCGCCTCGGCTTCGCGCCGGGTGCAGTCGCACGGATACAGCAGCCCCTGGCGCCAAAGTTTTTCGAACACCGCCTGATAGCGATCCGCGCGCGCGGTCTGGCGCGCGGTCTCGGCGTCCCAGTCCAGTCCCAGGTAGGTCAGGTCCGCGACGATCTGCGCCACCGCCCACGGTTTGATCCGCGGCCCGTCCAGGTCCTCAATCCGCAGCAGCAGCCGCGCGCCGGCCAGCCGCGCGTGCAGCCAGGCGATCAGGAAACTGCGGGCGTTGCCCAGATGCAAAGCCCCGGTGGGGCTGGGCGCCAGCCGCCCGACCGCGGAGGCCTCCGCCGGCCGACCGGTGGGCGTGAATTCCTGTGCTGGGAGACTATCCGCCGCCATAGGTTGCCGCACCGCTGCCGCCGCGAAAATCGGCGCGGTCCAGCCGCACCCTCGCGGCCCATGATAAGATGAGCAGGCCGTCTTGTCGCCACGGCCGGGCAGGAGCAGGCTGCCTGGGCCGACGGATCGCGTGAGGGGATGGTGGCGCCAAAAAACTCAAATCCATTCAAATCTGCTGTGTGAGTCTTCGGCGAAACTCAGTATAATTCGACCCTGGGCACAATGTGCAATCGACGATGAACGGGCGTCCGCATCCCTATGAGCAACCCTGATCGACTCCTGAAAAGCACCTTGGGTGGCTGCGAGATCCTCGAAGTCATCGGCAAAGGCGGCATGGGCATCATCTACCGTGCCCGCCAGATTTCGCTCGACCGCATCGTCGCGGTCAAAGTCCTGTCCCCCAAAATTTCCGACGACGCCACTTTTGTCCAGCGTTTCCAGCGCGAAGCCCGCGCCATCGCCCGTGTCTCCCATCCCAACGTCCTGCAGGTCTACGACGTCGGTTGCGAAAATGAAATCCACTTCATGACCATGGAGCTGGTCGACGGCGGCAACCTTTCCGAACTTCAGTCACGGCAGGGCGTTCTCTCCGCCGTCGACGGCGCTGAATTCATCATCCAAGCCGCTTCGGGCCTCGAAGCCGCCCAGCAGGCCGGCATCATTCACCGCGACATCAAGCCCGACAACCTGATGCTCACCAAAAAAGGCATCATAAAAGTTTCCGATTTCGGCCTCGCACGTGACGCTGAATCCGCCAAATCCGTGACCGACGCCGTCATGGGCACGCCGGCGTATATGTCGCCCGAGCAATGCGACGGCAAGGCCATCGACGGTCGCTGCGATATCTACTCCCTCGGCGGCACCTTCTTCAAGCTCGTCACCGGCCGGCTGCCCTTCGAAGCCGAAACCGCCATGAGCATGATGTACCGGCACAAGCATGAACCGCTCACCCCCCCCGCCGCGCTCATTCCCACCATTCCGCAGAACGTCAGCGACATCATCGTCAAGATGATGGCCAAGCAGCGCCAGGACCGCTTCCAGACCATGGGCGAGGTGGTCGAGGAACTCAAGCGCGTCTGCGAGGCCATCCGCCGCGGCGGCGGTAACAAAGTCGAAGAAACGCTGGTCTTCAACCGCGGCATCGATGACAGCGCGCCCACCATGCTGCCCAAGCGCGGGACTTCCATCGCGACCGGCGGTCTGCGCGGCGAGGACCCCGGCGCGCCGCCCCATCGCCCCACCTCGGCCCGCCGGCCCGGCACCGCCGGCCCCTATACCGCCATCAGCGGCCGTTCGGCGCCCAATTCACCGCCGCCGGCGTCGCCCGGCGGCCACACCCATTCCGAACGCCGCCAGCGCGTCACCCCCGGCCCGGGCACTGCCGCGTTGCCCCAGTTGCGCGGGTCCACCGGCATGTTCAGCCGCGGGCCCAACCGCCAAAGCACTCCCCTGCCGCCGCAGCCGCCGCCCTCGCAGGATCTGCTGCAGCCGCCCGGCGCCCATCCCCTGGGCATCCCCGTCGGCGAAGACTACCCGATCGCGGCGAGCGATCAGCCTGCCTTCGACGCGCCCGAACAGCGCGCGCTGCTGGACATCCACGCCGGCCACGAGTTCTTCGCCACCGGCGATCTGGTCGCCGCCGCCAACTGTTTCAACCGCGCCATCTACAGCAACGTGCTGTCCGAATCTGAAGCCGAAAAACTCCAAACGTTCATGCATGAACAATATGAGACTTTTTTGGGCCATGCCTCCGAATTCGCCGGCCAGTTGCGGTTCCTCGAAGCCATCAAGGAATACCGCCTCGCCGCGCTGTACAACCCCGCCGACCAGAACATCCTGCAGTACATCGCCGACGTCGAGAGCAAAATCAACCTCAAGCGCGAAGGCGAAGCGGCCCTCAAGGCCGCCCTCAACCGCCGCGACTACGCCCGCGTCGCCGAAATCGTCGACACCGTCCCCCCCGAACTGCTGGATTCCTCGCTGCACCAGGACATCGACACCGTGCTGCAGACCAAGCTCCCCGCTCTCCGCCATGTCCAGACCGCCCGCAAAGCCGCCCAGGCCGGCATGCTGCTCGAGGCCAACGAAGCCTATCTCCGCGCGATGGAATTCGATCCCCAGAACCAGGAATACCGGTTGGAACTGGAAGAGCTCAAGCGCGGCCTGTCCCGCTTCGACGGCTTCTTCCGCAGCGGCCAGGAACGCCTGAACAAGGGCGACACCCGCCGCGCCATCGACGACCTCAAGGTCGCCGTGCAAGCCTACCCCAAGCACCCGGCCGCCGTCCGCATGCTGGCCGCCGCGCAATTTCAGTTGGGCCTCAGCGAAGCCGTCAAAGATCCGTTGCGCGCCCAGGCCCGTCTGAAGGAAGCCCTGCAGAACGACCCGTCCAACCAGGAAGCGCAGGCCAAGCTCGAAGAAGTCCGCGGTCGTCTCGAAAAGGAACAGGCGCTCATCCGGGCCGCCTCCGAGGCCTCCCGCCGCGGCAAATTCGGTCACGCCGCGGCGCTCTGGGCCGAAGTCCAGCAGTACAACCCCGCCAACAATCTGGCCGCCACCGAACTCGCCAAGGCCCGCCGGCTGTCGCGCCGGTCGCTGGTCAAACTGGTCGTCGCCACCGTCGTGCTGGCGCTGCTCGGGTTCGCGGGCTACCGCTACTACGATGAGTCCACCCGGCTGGAAGAGGTGGAAAACGACCTCCAGCACATCGACCGCCGCACCGATCCCAAGGCCCCGGTCGTCAAGGACGCGCAGGCCATTCTGCAGGACCAGAGCAGCTTCCTGTTCAACCGGGCGCGGGCGCAACTGCTGCAGACCCGGCTCGCCGCCAAGCTCGAATTCCTCCAGGCCCTCTCGCTCACCCGCGCCACGCCGCCCGACTGGGCCGGGGCCCATGACTGCGCCAAGGAGGCCGCCGACCGGCTCGATTCGATCATCGCCGCCGAACACCAGCCCGAGGACAGCGCCGACCACGACGAATGGCTGGCCGAAGCCAACCAATTTGAAGTTCGGCTGCTGGTCGACAAGGCGCACGCCGCCGAGCAGGCTTCCGACACCGCCGCCGACCAGAACCCGGCCGATTTTTCGGCCGGCCTGAAGGACCTCGACGCCGCCCGGGACACCTTGCGCCAGGCCGCGGACCTCGCCCCCGGCAACCTGGTGCTCAGCGCCGAGGTCAAAATGATCGAAAACATCGATGTCGCCGTCAGCCAGTGGTCCCAAGGCGCGCGCAACGATGTCGCCAAATCCCTCGCCGCCGCCCGCGCCGCCGCCGCCAAACAGCCACTGCCGCATGTCTGGACCAAACTCGACGGCGCGCTCAACAAATCCACCTCGCAGCTTGAAACGCTCGCCGCCGACTACGCCGCCGCCGCCCGCAAAGCCGCCGCTTCGCAGTCCGCGAGCGATCTCCAGATCGCCATCGACGCGCTCGATGCCTACCTGACGGTCGCCCGCAAAATTGCCCCCGAGAAAGTCCCGCCCGCCGAACAGATGCAGGGTTTCCTCCAGGATTCCCTCCGCTGCTGGAAGGACAACATGGCCCTCATGAACCCCGGCGGCAGCATTGTCGATCCCGCTCATCCCGTCGATTGGGGCGACAAGGATCGCCCCGAAGCCTTCTGCATCGATCGCTACGAGTACAGCGACCATCCGAACGAACCGCCCCGCGTGGGGCTCAGCTTCAACGAAGCCCGCGCCCTGTGCCAGCTCCATGGCAAGGACCTGTGCAAGCAGAGCCAGTGGGAGGCCGCCTGCGAATTCAACGATCCGGTCGCCAACAAATATTTCGTCGGCGCCAACTACCCCGCCGACAACAAGGACCTGCCCTGCAACACCGAAAGCGGCGTGCTGCGCCCGTCCGGCACCCAGGCCACCTGCCGCAACAAGCTGGGGGTGTACGACATGGTGGGCAATGCCGAGGAATGGGTCGTGGCGTTCGGGCAGAAGCCGGTTCTGGCCGGCGGCGGGGCCACCTCCTGGGCGCCGGCCGGCCAGCGCGGCATGGCCGACACCTGCCACAGCGAAAATCCCACGCCCGACGATTTTCTCCAGCAGGCCGGCGTGCGCTGCTGCGTGCTGCTCAATCACCTCGACAAATAAATTCCATCAGGAGCATCCATGCAGGTTCGCAAAGCCATGGTCTACCTGGCCGTCGCGCTGGTGCTCGGCGCGTTCTACATGGTCATCCTGTGGTCGGGGTGGAGCGGTGCGGAAATCTCGCCGGTCGCCTACCCCGATCTGAAGATTCTCCCCGCCGCCAGCTTCCAGCTTTTCGCCCGGCTCAACGACCGCCCCGACATGCCGCCGCCTACCGCGCACACCGTCTGCACGCTGCTGGTGGTGCTCAAAAACCGCACCCCTGCCGAAGCCCAGGAACTGCTCCTGCCGCCGGATGAATTCAGTTGCGCCGAGGTCATCGTGCGCCCCGCCGCCGGCGGCCCCGCCACCTTCCAGGCGCCGATGGGCGTGCCCGACCGCATCCTCGACCCCCAATCGCCGGCCGCGCGCCGCGCCGCCCGCTGGCATTCCATTTCGCTCGCCCCCGAACAGGCCATCGCCAAGGAACTGGTGCTCCCCGCCGGCGCCTTTCCCACCCCCGGCGAATATCGTCTCGAAGTCCACTGGAACACCACGCAGCGCGATCAGGTCGAAGGCAATGTCCCCCCCGCCGACCGCAAAGCCGGCGTGCTCAACATCGATTCCCTCGTTACCGTCACGATTCCCGCCACCGCCGCCGCGCCAAGTAAATCGGCTCCGGTTCGGTAGCCTGACGTTTGCGGATTCTTCGCAAGAAATGTCTTCGCGTCCTGGGAGCGCGGGTGACCTCACCCGCAAAAAAAAGTGCCGGCGAAGCCGGCGCCTTTTTCTTTTCAGCGCGAACCACCCCGGGCTTCGCCCGCGCGCGGATCCTGTTGCGCCGGTGACGCTGAAAAGCGCGCCCTGAAAAGAAACGTTCCCGGAAAGGGCGCGCTCTCGGTGCCGAATGGACGGTTTGGAGCAAGAGCGGGTGAGGTCACCCGCGCTCCCAGGACGTCATCCCCATTTCGAATGCGCTGCTCGGATTCGACCATGCCGCCCGTGAAATAGGGTCGCGGCTATTCGGTGGCGGCGGCCGGTTCGAGCACGGTGAAGATCAGTTTTTCCTTGTCTTCGCTGGGTTCGCCGGTGATCTTGTCGCCTTCCTTGAATTTGCCGCGCAGGATGTCGTCGGTGAGCGCGTCTTCGAGCAACCGTTCAACCGCGCGACGCAGCGGCCGCGCCCCGAAGTCGGGGTTGTAGCCCTTTTCGATCAGGACATCCTTGGCCTTCTCGGAGATGCTCAGGGAGAGGTGTTTTTCCTTCAGCCGTTTCTGCACGTGGCTGACTTCCAGGTCGACGATCTGGGCGATGTCTTCGCGGCTGAGCGGCCGGAAGACGATGACTTCGTCCAGGCGGTTGATGAATTCGGGACGGAACTCGCGTTCCATTTCCGCCTCCACCTTGCGCTTGATCTCCTGGTAGTCCTGCTCCATCTGTTCCGCGTCTTTGCCCCGGCGGAAGCCCATGCCGCCGCGATTCTTGATCAGTTGCGCGCCGACGTTCGAAGTCAGGATCAGGATGGTGTTGCGGAAATCGACCACGCGGCCGTAGGAGTCGGTGAGTTTGCCTTCCTCCATGATCTGCAGCAGAATGTTGAAGATGTCGGGGTGGGCTTTTTCGATTTCGTCGATCAGCACCACCGCGTAGGGCCGACGGCGGATTTTTTCGGTCAGTTGCCCGCCTTCCTCGAAGCCGACATAGCCCGGCGGCGCGCCGACCAGGCGGCTGACGGCGTGCTTTTCCATGTACTCGGACATGTCGATCTGGATCAGCGCTTCTTCCTCGCCGAACATGAAGTGCGCGACGGCGCGAGCCAGCAGCGTCTTGCCGACACCGGTGGGCCCCAGGAAAATAAAGCAGCCCATCGGACGTTTGGGGTCTTTCATGCCGGCGCGCGAGCGGCGCATGCAGCGCGCGATGGCGTTGATGGCCATGTCCTGGCTGATGACGCGCTTGTGGAGTTCGGCTTCCATCTGGAGCAGCCGTTCGGTCTCGGCCTGTTTCATGCGGGCCAGCGGAATGCCGGTCATCTTGGCGACGACTTCGGCGATGATGTCGGCGTTGACCTCGCCGACGATTTCCTTGGCCTTTTCCTTCCACTCGTTCTGGATGGTGCGCAGTTTTTTCTTGAGGGATTCGGCGCGGTCGCGGTATTGCGCGGCGGTTTCGAAGTCCTGCGCGCCGACCGCTTCTTCCTTGTCCACTTCGAGCTTGCGGATTTCCTTCTCCATTTCCTTGACCTTGACCGGGCGGGTCATCTGCTGCAAGCGCACGCGCGAGCCGGCTTCGTCCATCACGTCGATGGCCTTGTCGGGCAGGAAGCGCCCGGTGATGTAGCGGTCGGAAAGCTTGACCGATTCCTCCAGCGCTTCGTCGGTGATGCGGACGCGGTGGTGGGCTTCGTATTTGTCGCGCAGGCCCTTCAGGATTTCGATCGTCTGTTCCTTGCTGGGCGGATTGACGATGATCTGCTGAAAGCGCCGTTCCAGCGCGCTGTCCTTTTCGATGTACTTGCGGTATTCATCGAGGGTCGTGGCGCCGATGCACTGCACTTCGCCGCGCGCGAGCGCCGGTTTCAGAACGTTGCTGGCGTCGATCGAGCCCTCCGCGCCGCCGGCGCCCACCAGCGTGTGCAGTTCGTCGATGAACAGGATGATGTTGCGGTTGCGTTTGACTTCGTTCATGACCGCCTTGATGCGTTCTTCAAACTGCCCGCGGTACTTGGTGCCGGCCACCATGCTGGCCAGGTCGAGCACGATGACGCGCTTCTGGCGCAGCAGTTCGGGGACGTTGCCTTCGACCACCGCGGTGGCGAAGCCTTCGACGATGGCCGTTTTGCCGACGCCGGCTTCGCCCAGCAGCACCGGGTTATTTTTGGTGCGGCGCGCGAGAATCTGCAGGACGCGTTCGATTTCCTGCTCGCGGCCGATGACCGGATCGAGTTCGCCGTTGCGCGCCATCTGGGTCAGATCGCGGCCGAAGCTGTCGAGCGCCGGGGTTTTGGAATCGGCCGGCGCGGCCGAACCGCCGGGACCGGCGCCGGCGCGCGGGCCGGCTTCGCCCGGTTCGTGTTCAGTGCTTTCCGGGCTGGCGGCCTGCGACTGGTCGGCGGCGCCGAGGAATTCCATGACTTCGCGGCGCACATCTTCGAGGCGCAGATTCAGGTTGAGCAGCACCTGCGCGGCGAGCCCTTCATTTTCGCGCAGCAGCCCGAGCAGCAGGTGTTCGGTGCCGACGTAGTTGTGGTCCAGGCTGCGAGCTTCTTCGAGCGCCAGTTCCAGCACCTGCTTGGCGCGCGGCGTGAACGGCAACTGGCCCATGGTCTGAATGTCCGGGGAGGGCTTGACCATTTTCTCGACTTCGAGCCGGACCTTTTCCAGGTCCACGCCGAGGTTTTCAAGCACGGTCGAAGCGACCCCGTTGCCCTCCTTGACCAGCCCCAGCAGGATGTGCTCCGTGCCGATGTAATCGTGATTGAAGCGCTCGGCTTCCTGTCGTGCGTAGGACATGACTTTGCGGGCGCGGTCGGTGAATCGGTCGAACATGGAGGTTCCTCATGGCGGGTGGCGCCGGCGCGGCAGGAAATCGGCATCGCGCAGACGCTGCCTGTATGTTAAACAGTTCCCGAAAAAAAACCCAACCCGATCAGGCAATTAAACGCACCGGAACCCTCCGGGCTCCCAATCGGCTACCGCATTTTGCCTCACCGCGAAGCCTGCCGCCGCTGGACCAGGGCATTTCGACTCGGTTCAGACGGTGATCGCGACGGGAAAACGCCGACGAAAGATAAAAGGCGCAAGTGGCGGGCCAATTGCCGAGTGGTCAGATTCGGCCGGGAGCAGGCGCGCGGCTGAATCTGCGGTCGAAGGCGGACACCGGGCTAATCGTATCATATACTACATGGCGCAAAATTCGCCGCTGGGCGATGCTGGTGAAGGTGGCGGCGGGCTGTTCGTCCCCTCAAAGAGAGTCCCGGCCGGCAGCGCGATCGAACCGAATCGGCGTCTGCGCCTTCCGGGAAGCTGCAAGCTCTGTAGAATGGTCGGTTTCCCGCACCCGGAGCGACGGGCGCGGGGGCCTGCAAGGAGTACGGTTCCATGACGTTGTTTCCGCGTTGCCACCCGGTGCGGCTGCTGCCGCTGTTCGCGATTGCGCTGGTGCTGATCGCCGGCTGCCAGGACGAAGACCAGCAGATCAAAGATAAATACAAGGCCCTGGAGCATGCTCCGCAGATCGACCCGGACAAGAATCCGCGGATTCAGATCACCTTGGACTCGCCGAAGGCGGTGCTGAACGTCGAGCTGCTGGAACACAATTATCCGGCCGCGGTGAACCGGTTCATGGCCCTGTTGATCGACGGCTACTACAACGACCAGATGGCGGTACACGTGCCGGGCGACGACGACAAGAACCTCGTCGGCACCAAGCCGCAGATCATGTTTGAGTGTTCGGGGCCGGTGTCGAAATCGGGCTACAACGGGATTTATTTCAAGGAGGCGCAGCCGAAGGAGCCCAGCCTCGCGGTCAAGCTGCTGTCGGCCGGCAAGCTGGCGGTGCCGAAGGTTCCCGATCCGCGGACCTTCGGATTTCTGATCACCAAGGAAGCCGATCCGGCGCTGGACGCCAAGTACATTGCGATCGGCGAAGTGATTAAGGGCCAGGAGGTGCTCAAGGAAATCACCGACAAGACCACGGTGACCAACATCGAAGTGACGCGCTACAGCCGCGAGGCCAGCGCCTACGTGCTGCCGAAAGACGAAACGCCCCCGCCGGTGCAGCATGTGTCCAATGAGCCCGAGCCGGAGGCGCTGATCCACACCGACCAGGGCGACGTGAAGATTTTGCTCGACGAAGACGCCGCGCCCAACACGGTGGGGAACTTCGTGTACCTGGTGGACAAAGGTTTCTACGACGGCCTGACCTTCCACCGCATCGAAGACTGGGTGGTGCAGGGCGGCGACCCGACGGGCACCGGCTCCGGCGGCCCGGGCTACAACTTCTACAACGAAATCAACTGGGACAGCCTGAAGCTGTCGCCGCAGCAGGAAGAGAGCTTGACCAAGCAGGGATTCAAATCGACGCCGGGTTTGCAGAGCCTGCACAACGTCGTCGGCGCGGTGGCGATGGCGCATGCCGGGCCGGGCACGAACGGCTCGCAGTTTTTCATCCTGCGCAAGCCGGCCGCGTGGCTGGATGGCAAACACACGGTGTTCGGCAAGGTGATCGAAGGCATGGACAACGTGATGAAGTGGAAGGACGGCAGCAAGGTGAAAATCCTGTCGATCAAAATGCTGCGGCAGCGCAACCACAAATACGTCAGCGGCGACAAGGGGCCGTGCTACGACCCGCTGACGACGCCGGCAACCGGTCCGGGCGTTCCCGCACCGACTCCGGAAAATAACATGAAGGCGCCGGCCAAGGAATCGGAATCGAAGGTTCCGGCGCCTGCCACGCCGGCTACGCAGGCGGCGCCGCCGACTCCGCCGACGCCGGCCAAGCAGACGCCGGGGGCTCCGGCCGAACCCGCGCCGGCGCATCATTGATCCACCCGCGGTCGCCGGGAATGGCGGTCCGCGGCCGGGGAGGAGTCGTCGCGATGCAACGCAGCACAGTCGGACCGGATCGCAATCCAACGGGCCGAGCATTCAGCCGGGCGCTGAAGGCGCTCGTGCTGGGCGTCGCGGTGGCCGTGTTGGCCGCCGGCTGCGGCGACTCGAGCCCCACGCCTGCGCAAAGCGATGCACCGGCGATGTTCGCGCCCAAACCGACGGCACAGACAGCGCAGGCGACGCCCGCGGCGCAACCGGCCAAGGCACCGACGACTGCGCCGGCGCCCCAACCGGCAACGCGGGCAACCCCGGCTGCTCCCGCGGCGGAGGACTGGTCGAAGCTGACGGCGCAAGCATTGATCGAGCGGCTGGCGTCGACCGATGCGGCGGTGCGGGCCAAGGCGGAGACGGAAACCGAGAATCGTGGGAAGGCGCTGCTGCCGGACCTGCGCCGCAACCGGACCAACGCCGATCCGGCGGTGGCGCACGCCGCGCGGCTTTGGGCCACGGCGCTGGCGCTGCCGGCGCATCGGCGCGACGATCCGCGCGCGACCATCGTCACCGACCAGGGGACGATCGTGCTGGAGCTGTTCGAAGACAGCGCGCCCAACACGGTGGGGAATTTCGTGTACCTCGCGGACAAAAAATTCTTCGACCACGGCGTGTTTCACCGCGTGGAAGACTGGGTCGTGCAGGGCGGCGATCCGAAGGGCGACGGCACCGGCGGGCCGGGCTACCAATTTTCGAACGAAGTCAACTGGGACAGCCTGGGGTTGAACGAACGCAAGCAGGCGCAACTGCGGCGTCAGGGGTTTGAATCGACTCCGGGGCTCAAAAGCCTGCCCAACGTCATCGGCGCGGTCGCGATGGCCCACGCGGGCCCGGGCACCGACGGCAGCCAGTTTTACATTCTGCGCAAGGGAGCGCCGTGGCTGAACGGCGCCTACACAGTGTTCGCCCAGGTGATCGACGGAATGGAGGTCGTGGACCAGTTTGAAAACGGTTCGCGGCCGAAGATTGTTTCGATCCGCATCGAAAATGAACGGCCGCACAAATACGTCGACGGCGCGCACGGGCCTTCGAAAGAGCCGCGCTGACCCGCATGTCGCGTCAGCCGCCCAAAAAGCGCCGCCAGGCGCGGCACCTGAATCCGAAAGATCCGGCCTCGGCCCGCGGCCCGGGCCGATCGATCGGCCGGCGGCGCGGTGGCTTCAACGATGCGGCCTCGCAGTCCGGCGGTCGCAACGGCCGGCGCCAAATGCGCGAAGACCTGCGCACCCACCAACTCGACAAGCTGGAAGACGCGCTGACCTGGGAAGGCAAGTCCGGCGCGCAGGACCGCCGCAATCCGGCCCGCGCCGACGGCGTGCAACTGCATGTCTACGGCGCGCCGCGCTGGGCGCGCGTGATCGAAGCCTACCGCGGCCACTGCCTGATCAAGCCGCTGACGGCCGCCGAATGCGCCGCGGTGCGGGGCGAGCTGGTCCGCCAGCATCAGGCCGCGGGCCGCACCGAACCGGAACTGGATGCGCTCGATCCGGCCCTGCTGGCGCCGACACCCGGTCAAGCCGCATCCGGTCAAGCCGCATCCGGTCAAGCCGCGCCCGCGCCCGCGCTGGGGCTGGCCGCCCGTTGGCTGGAGAATCAATACCTGCGCGCCGGCTGGCGCCGGGTCTTCGAACACTACGCTGAAATCTCGCGCAACCTGGTCTGTGTCGGCGATTGCGTGCGCTTCGTGATGACCCACGAGCCCCAAGGCATCGAGGACATCGCCGGCGTGATCACCGACATTCTGCAGGGCGAACGCAGTTGGGAGCGCGTGGCCTGGGGCGGCCGCGGCGTCCAGCGCATCGTCTCCAACGTCGACCAGATGCTGATGGTGGTTTCCACCGCGCATCCGGAGTTCCGCCCGGGACTGATCGACCGATTTCTGTGCCTGGCCGAATACGAGGACCTCCCGCTGATCCTGGCGGTGAACAAATGGGACCTCTTGCCCGGCGCCGATCCGGCGGTGTTCCTGCCGACCGAGCTGCCGGCGCTGAGCGGCCTGAGCCCGCAGGCGGCGCCGGATTTGCCGCCGGTGCCCGAGGAGCCGCCCGCAGTCGAGATCGAGCAGGATCTTCGACGGGACGACGGCGATCTGAACGAGGAAGCCGGCACCGACATCCAGCACGAGCTGGAAGTCTACGAGCGCATGCAGTTGCCGGTGTTCCGCGTCTGCGCGGCGACGGGTTTCGGGCTGGAGCGTCTGCGCCAGGCGATGGTGGGAAAAATCACCGCGGTCTCGGGGCATTCAGGCGTAGGCAAAAGCAGCGTGCTCTCGCGCATCTTCCCCGGACTGCAACTGCGCGTCGGTGAAGTGTCCACCCTGCACGGCAAGGGGCGCCACACCACCACCAACGTCACCTGGATCGACCGCCGCGACCGCCTGCCCGAACGCACCGTGGTGGTCGACACGCCCGGGCTGCGCACCTTCGGCCTGTGGGGCATTCAGCGGCCGGGCCTGGACTACCTGTTCCGCGATTTCCGGCCGTTCCTGGGCAACTGCAAACTGCCGAACTGCTCCCACCACCACGAACCAAAATGTGGCGTGAAAACAGCCGTCGAAGCCGGCCAGATCGACCCCCGCCGCTACGCCTCTTTCCTGCGAATCTACCGCAGCCTGCCTGGGTAGAGCAGTTTTCGGATCGGTTCACAGTCTTGTTTTTTGTAGCGCAAGCTTCCAGCCTGCTGCCCGGTCGACCGGGGCGGGCCTCGTGCCCGCCCTCTTCTCCGCCGCAAACGCAATCCCCGCGGTCGTGCTAATCCGCCTGGCGATCCGTCGAACCACTCAGCTTCGCCTCATCCCAATCGCCATTGGCCGCCAGGTCCGCGGTTTCCGCGTCGGTGGGATCTGTTTCACGCGGACCAATCCTGCACCGCCAGGCGACAAAATATCCGGCCGCGTTTGATTATACTTCTGCGCTGGATTCGGTTCCAGGCCCTTTTGCAGGGCTCCCCCAAGGCTGATGAGGCAGCACGCACCGTCAATTGATTTTGCACCCGTGCAGCACCGAATTTTGCTCTCATCAAAATATGCGCATAATATATTATATATGGGTTCGTTTGGCCAAACCGACCCCAACTCTGCGCACCTGGTCGGACACCCCTTGCCCCACGGCAACCTGACCCTGTTGGCTTCGTTTGGTCAATTGGTACCCATTGGTTAGGTTCGTTTTGTAAAACGGCCCCGGCCCTCCACGCCACCCCGTGCCCAGGCCGCATCCCGTTGGCATTGTTTCGGTTAGATCGTTAGGTTCGTTTTGTATGGCTTCGTTTCGTCAATCGCCCAAGCCTACCGGATGCCTACGCTCTCACGGGCATCCGCCTGGAATCAGTGGTGGTCGCCGTGGCCGCCGTTGTCTTTCGGATCGTTTCCGCCGCCTTGATTGTCGGCCGGCTGGTTGCCGTGGTCGTTGCCTTGCTTGTCGTTGGCGTGATCGTCATGACCGGCGTTTTTGGTGTCGTCCTGTGGCGCGGGCTTGCCTTCGGGCTTGCCTTCGTGCGGAGCGGGCGGCGGAGCGGCATGTGCGCCACCGTGATTGGTGTCGCCATGGACGGGCGCTGGCGCGGGCGCCGGAGCGTGCTCGTTCCGGTTGGGCGGCGGCGGTTCGCCATGCTCGGGGCGACCCTGGGGCGCGGCATGATCGTCATGGTGATCTTCGACCACCGGATGGTCCTGGTGATCGGGGTGTTCGACGACCACCGGATGTTCGGGATGGTCGGGATGTTCGACATGCTCAGGCGGGTGTTCGACGACCACCGGATGTTCGGGATGGTCAGGATGTTCGACATGCTCAGGCGGATGTTCCACGACCACAGGATGTTCCGGGTGTTCAGCATGCTCCGGGGGGTGCTCGACGACGACCGGATGCATCGGGTGTTCGACCGGAGCAGGATGTTCGGGGTGCTGAACGACCACGGGCCGGGCGGGCTCGTAGGGACGGCCTTCGCCGGCGTAGTGACGCGGCGCGTCGGCGCGGCCGAAGGCTTCCCGGCCGTGAGCGGTGTACTCGGTGCGGTGCCATTCGCGCCAGCGGTCCGGGTTGTCGCCGATGTCCACGTGGGTGACGTGGCTCAGCTGCAGCGCGGCGCCGTGCGCCTGGTGGGGATCGTCGAGTTCGATGGTGAGAATGCCGACGGCTTCGATGTCACCGAGCACCCCGCAGGTGGTGACCAGTTCGGTGCGGACGCCTTCGTCGGGGTCGCGGGCGAGGTTGTCGCAGATGCGCAGATTGCGGTGGTCGCCGGTCTCGCGGACCAGCACGACGCCGCGGCGGCGGTAGAGCGGGTTGGGGCTGCGGACCAGGATTTCGGCCAGTTCCATGCGGTCCTGGGGATCGATGTTGGACAGGGCGAAGGCGGCGTCGGCGTGGAATCCGACCAGGGCTTCGGTGCGCAGGACGCCGCGCAGAACCGGGACGCTGACGCGCAACTGGCAGCGGCCGCAGATTTCGATCGCGGTGCGGCGCAGATGCGGATCGCCGTCGTTGACATCCTCGGCGCAGGCGTGGGCGGCGCGAGCGTCGCCGAAGTCGCCGAGGAATTCCAGTTGCAGCAGCGCGCCGGCGCGGCGGTTGGCGCTGTAGTCGCGCCGCGCGGCAATGTCGATCAGGCAGTCGGTGCCGTGGGGGCCCATGTCGCGCAGGCGGACGCGGGCGGCATTGATGACGCGCGGGTCGGCGCTCAGGCAGTCATCCACGCAGCGCAGGGTACGGGCCATATAGTCGGGCGCGAAGGCGCACTGAGCCTGGGGGCCGCCGACGGTGTCGGGGGGCTCGGGCGCGCGCGGCGGCGGCGGCGGTTCCGGCTGCGCCGGCGGCGGGGGCGGGGGCTGGGTGTAGGCGACCGGCCGGTCGTGGCGGTATCCGCCATGTTCCACCACCACCTCGCAGCCGGCGGTGATGGCCAGGCTCAGCAGGCCGGCCGCCAAGGTCGCGCCGGCGAGCCGTGCGCGATGGCGCAAGCTGCCGCCTGGAAGGTTGGACGGGATCGGCATGAGAGGAGCCCTCTGGTTTGGCCTTGGTTTGGCGAAGCCGGTCGAATCCGGCCTGCTCGGACGTTCTGCGCGGTGGCGCACCGGCGCGACCGCTGACCTTGGACCACGAAACAGCGTGAATATTCTGCCCGATTCTACAAAAATGGGCGTTCCCGTGCAGGGTTGGAATCGGGAATTTTGGGCGGGGACATCCGGGCCGGTGTCGCCAAGTTCGCCGCCGGGGGCTCAGGGGGCCGGCTTGGGCCCCTGCAGCGGCAGCGCCGGGCAGGCGGCTTGCAGGCGGCTGCGAAGTTCCGCCAGGATTGCCGCCAAACGCTGCGCGCCCTGCGCTGCGCTGGCGCGGCGAGCGTCGGTGGCGTCGGTCCACTGGTGATCGCGGCGGTTGGTGTCGTCGATCCGGCGCAGGTCGACCAGCGCCGGCGCCAGGTGCAGAAGCAGGGAGGTTTCCCAGATGCCGGCGTGATCGCCTTCGCCAAGCAAGGTGCGTTCGTCGCCGGGGATGACGACCAGCGGATCGGCGGCGGTCGGCGCCAGCACGCGAAAGTGCGCGGCGACCCGCTGCAGCAGCTCCATTTGGGCGCGCGGATGGTGGCCGGAAAAAAGGACCACCGCACGCGCGCCGATGCGGGCGATCTGATCGAGAATTTCGATCAGGTGGGTTTCGGTGGACCGGTAGGTGTACAGGTCGCCCCATTCGCGGACGTGGAAGTCGCCTTCGGGCGTGCCTTGAAAGCGGTGCACGCCGCTGTAAAAATGCGCCGGAAAAACCAGTCCGCCCAACGCGCGCGCGCCGGCCAGGCAGATCAGTTCGGCCTTGATCGGGTCGAGGCCCATCGGCAGGTGGTCGCCGTGTTTTTCGAGGCAGCCGACCGGCAGCCAGGCCAGCGGGCAGGCCGCCAGACGGGCGCGGGCGGTGCGGCGGGTGAGGAAGGCGCAGCGCAGTTCGGGGCGATCGTCGGGCGCGAGCTGCGAATCGAGCCGCGGTGCGGCGGGAAAGTCGGGCGGCAGGTCGGACATGCGGGTGCGTACGCTCCGAAGGGGCGAACTTCTATTGTAGCGGGTGCCGCGAGCCCATGCCGTGCACAGGGCCGGGCGCGGGGCCATTCGCAGGTACCGGTTCGGTGGCGACGGTCAAAAGCCGGCCGCGTGCGGCGAGTACAATGGAAGACGCTGCGCGCGCAGGCGTCAGGCACGGAGTGGCCGGGGAATGCTCGAGGAACTGCAACTGAGTCTGCCCACCGGGCGCGGAGTGGCGATCTACCCGCCGGGAGCCACCTTCGGACCGCGTCAGATGCGCGACTACGAATTTGTGTGGCTGATGGAGGGGGACGCGGAGTACCGTTGGGGCGCGACGACGGTGGCCGCGCCGGAAGGCTCGATTGTGCTGTGCCGGCCGAGCGTCGAGGGGGCCAGCGACGAATTTCGCTGGGACCCCGTGAAGAGCACGCGCCATGCTTATTTCCACTTCGATGTGTTGTCGCTGCCGCCGGACTGGCCGCCGCCGACGCAGTGGCCGCTGGTGCGGCCGGCGGTCGAAGGGGATGTGCTGCGCCCGCTGTTTCGGCACCTGTTGACGTGGGTGAAAGGCCCGGACGCCACCGCGCCCGGGGCGACCCTGCCGACGCCTGTGATAGCCGTAGCGCCGGCGACGGTTTCGGCGCCGGCGGGCGGGAGCGCTGGCGCGAGCGTTGGTGGGAACACGGGCGGAGCGGTCGGCAGCGGCGCGGCGGGCGATGCGACGGTGGCCGCGCCGGAAGCGCTCTGGCAGATCGCGCATCGCGATGAGATGCTCTGTCGCCTGACCATGATGCACATGCTGACCGCGTTCGTCAGCGGGGATGTGGCGGCGCAGGAAGCGCCGCCCGAGCGTCTGCCGGAGGCGGTGGAGCGGACACTGAAGTTCATTCAGGAACGGATGGACGCGGACGCGGCGCGGCCGATCGATCTGCCGGAATTGGCGGGCGCGGCGTTTGTGACGCCGGAGCACCTGTGCCGGGTGTTCAAAGCGGCGACCGGGCGGACACCGGTGGAAACGGTGCGGCTGGCGCGGCTGGACCGCGCGGTGGTGCTGCTGTCGCGCAGCAATTATTCGGTGGGTGAGATCGCGCATCTGTGCGGGTTTGCCAGCCCGTTCCATTTTTCGCGGCGGTTCAAGGAGGCGTTCGGCCTGCCGCCCAAGGCGGTGCGCAAACAGATCGAAGCGGGGCAGATTCCGCCGCTGCCGCGGTTGCTGCGCTGGGCGCAGACAACGCGGATGCGCGCCGCGCGGCGATTCTAGCCACGGAGGCCACCTGCGGCCGTGGCGCGCTGGGACCAGGTCCAAGGACGGGCATCCCCATGCGAGCCGTGCGGATCGGACGAAAATGCCCGCGGCCATCAATTTCAGGCATGAACTGGCCAATCGGAGCTATTCCATCCGGGGTGGGTGCGGGACATAATCACCCAACGATGATCGGCAGCGACCCGGTCGGAAGCGAAGGCAATTCGGACGAAAGGATGCGATTATGGCTGCCCCGGCCACTCTGGAAACGAGCCAAGAAACCAAAACGGTGCCGACTGCGGCTGCAGCGAGCCAGCCGGCGGCCAGTGTGCCCGCCACGGCGGCGGCGCCCGCAGCGACCGGTGCGCGAGCAGAGCGGACCGACCGCTACCTGGTTTCGGTGGAAGAATATGCGGCTTTCCGACGCAATGGGTTTTTGGTGGTGAAGAACCTGGTGCCGCCCGAGCAAATCGCCGAACTGCGGCAGCACACCGAGGACCTGATGCAGGGTCGGCTGCCGGAGCAATCCAGCCAAATGCAGGCGCGCGACACCGGCAAGGACCATGGCGTGCTGACGCAGGGCTTGGAAGCGCCGCCGGCGCACCTGACGCCGGAAGAGAAAGCGCAGTATTTCCTGCGCATCCACATGCTGCACCGCAAGCTGGAACTGCACGAACGGTATTTGCTCCAGCCGCGCGTGCTCGACGTGCTGGAAGCGATCATCGGCCCGGACGTACTGGCGATGCAGACGATGTTGTTTTTGAAGCCGCCGGGCAAGCCGGGTCAGGGCTGGCACCAGGACAGCTACTACATTCCGACCTTCCCCGACACGCTGTGCGGGGCCTGGATTGCCATCGACGACTGCGACGAATACAACGGCGCGATGTGGTTTGCGCAGGAGAGTAACAACGAGCCGATTTACCCGCCGCAGGAAGGCTACGGGCATGGTGACCGCATCCTGAAGGAAATCGACTTCGTGAAGGGCGTCAGCAATCCGGACGACGACCAGAACGATCTGTCCAAGGTGGCCAACCGCTACAACCAGATTCTGGTGCCGGCGAAGGCCGGGGATGTGGTGTTCTTCGGCGGCCACGTGCTGCACCGTAGCAAAGCCAATGTGACCAAGGACCGTTTCCGCCGGGCGTTCGTGAGCCACTACTGCAATGCGCGGGCGTTCACGCAGTGGGGCGCGGACCACGATCCGAAGACCAATCCTCACGCGGCGACGGCGGTCGATCCGGTGACGAAGATGACCAACGCGTCGCACATTCTGGCGCGCGGGGACACGCACCTGCCGTTTGCGCAGCCGCGTTTCGGGACCTATTGCGCCGCGGTGGAACCGCTGGAGGTTCGGCGGGCGCGCACCGAGGAAATCTTCGCCAAGCGCTACCTGGGCAACATGGCTTCGGGCATGATGGGCTCGGCGCCGGCCGATCCGAATGTCAAACACGACGACAAACCGGCCGCCGGCGGGTACTGAACGGGGTCCCGGCCAATCGAATGGGCGCGTTTGGCGGTTTGTCCAAGTGCCTCAGGGTGTGGCGCGGGTGGAAAACCGGCGGACCCAATCGGCCTGTTCAAGCGTGTCGGGAATCGCCAAGCCGCGTGCAATGGCAGCGGCTTCGAGCGCCGTATCGGCTGTGAAACCACGCCAGACGAGGACCGCAGCGGCGATCATGCCAGTGCGGCCAATGCCCATGCGGCAGTGGAGTAGGATCGACTGGCCAGCTGAGACCAGCGTGGCGAGGTCGGCGATCAGCGCCAAGACCTCACGGTCGGATGTTGGGAGACCGCGGTCAGGGATCGGGAAAGATCGAAAGGACATGTCCAAGGTAGCGCAAATCCTGGCTTCGCCGGTCAATTCAAGTTCGCGTTGCTCGGCTTCCGTCAGCAGGGAAACGACGGTCTCCACGCCAGCCTGGCGCCAGCCGCGAAGGTGATCTTCGAGCCAATCACCGCCGCGCGGCCGGGCGCTGAGCGCCAGTCGGCCGTGTTCGGCCGTAAGCCAGTGCAAATCTGGCATCCGCATGTGCCTCCTTCGTTGCAGCCGCAATCGACCACGGCCTGATTTCGGCTACCACAGGCCGCTCAGACGGCGGACCAGCAGCGGAACGGGGCCTTCGAGCGCGTAGGGTTCGCCGAAAATGCAGCCGGCCTGCTGGCCGTAGAAACGGTGCTGGGCTTCGATCATCGCCAGAAAATCGGGGGAGGCCAGCCGCGTGAGCGGCTCGCGCCGACCGCGCGCGCCGGGCTGGAAAAGCTGGCTTTTGAAGCAGCGGACCGCGCGCATTTTTTCCGCGAAGACGGGGCTGACATCCAGCACCCAGTCGGCGGCCATGCCCATCCGGTTCATGCCGCCCAACAGCGCCGCGATTTTGTGTCGCGGCCGACCGTCCTTGAACTGGCCCATGTTGGCGCGCCAGGCGGCTTTCTTGCAGATCACAAAGCAGGCTTCATGGTCGGGATGGTGGTCCTGCCAGTGGGTGGTGACGATTGCTCGCGGGCGGAAGGCGCGGATCAGCGAGGCGACCCGGTCGACGGCGGCGGAGTCGTCGGTGAGCCGGCCGTCGGGCAGGTCGAGCACTTCGCGGTGGGCGAGTTTCAGCACGCGGGTGGCGGCGGCCAGTTCGCGCAGGCGTTCGGCGACGGTGCCGCGAGTGCCGGCTTCGCCGCGGGTGAGTTCAATGGCGGCGGTGGAGCGGCCTTCGGCGCGGGCGGTCAGCAGCAGCCCGCCGGCGATCAGTTCGGCGTCGTCGGGATGCGGCATGATCGACAGGAAGTCGACGGGCGACAGTCCGGCCGAAGCGCGGCGCGCGCCGTTGGACGAGGCGGCCGGCCGACGCGAGGGGCGCGCAGCACGGGCAGGGTGGGCGGCACGGGCAGGATGGGCGGGGCGACGAACGGGTGACATGGAGTACCTCCGCGAAAATCGGGCGCCGGGTGGAACCGCAATCGCGCTCGAACGCTATGTCCAGTGTACAAGAAAAAAGTCGCACCATGCGCAGCCTCGGCGTTGGAACCGGCGTGGCCGTGCGCGCGGGCGGAGGAGGGCCCGGCTTGAAAGGTTTTAATTGTGCAGGCGCGAAATGGCCTTCGCGCCGCGATTCTAAAGAGCCGATGTGACTTTGGTGGTATAAAGGGAGTCTATACTATTTGGAGGGACGGCCGGGATTCGGTCTGCCCGCTGCGCAGGTCGCGGCAGTCCCTCTTCGAGGATGCGCGGATGGCGCGACACCGATTTTTCCCAGGTTGGTTGGCGGCTCTGGGGCTGCTCGTGGCTTTCGGCGGGAGTTTGCGCGCCGAGCAAACCACGCCGAACGATTCCACCAACCCCAAGGGCGGGAACCCCGCGCCGACGATCACGGGGACCGACCCGGCTCCTGCGCCGACCTCTTCGCCGAACGCGCCGAACGCGCCGAACCCGGCACCCGATCCGGCCACCTCGCAGACACCGCAGCGCATGGACATTGCAGATGCGGTGGAGGGGTTGGTGGATGAGGATGAGCCGACCCGTCGGCGGGCCTTCCACCGGTTGGACGCTGCCGACGCGGCGGACATTCCGGCGCTGGAAAAATTCGCCAAGTCTTCCGATCCGGAAATTCGACGCCAGGTCGATCTGATTTTGAAGCGCCTCAAGCGCGGCGCGCTGGCCTTCACGCTGCAATACCCTGACGGCAAACCGGTGGTCGGGTTGAAACTCAGTGTGCTGGTGTACCAGGCCGACCAGGTCCAGGTCTACAGCAACGGCGGCCGCGTCAATGTGATGTACAAAGCGCCGCGGAACGGGCCGGCCAAGGAAGACTTCGAAGCCGACGTCACCAGCGACGCCAACGGTCTGATCACGGTCGGGCGGTTTAACGACGGGGACTACGCCTGCTTGGTCGAAGCCGGCGATCCGCTGCCGACGCAGAACAAGGATGTCACGGTCCACTTGCGGGAAGATACGGGGCCGGCGAAAGTGGAACTCAAGCGCGGCGTCAATCTGACGGTCACGGTCTTGGACGGCGACGGCAAGCCGGTGCCGGACGCGACGGTGATCAACGTGGATCAGGGGGCCTACCTGCGCAATCTGCAGCAGCAGGAGCACAACTCGCAAATGTTGATGGCGCTGTCGCGCCAGTTCACGTCGGCCACCTCTGACGAGAAGGGCGTAGCGGAACTGGACCGGATTGGCTTGGAGGAAATCCACCCGGTGGCCTTCAAGGAAGGCTACGACGCGGCGATCGGCGACAAGCAGGACGTTGCCGACGGCGGGAAGGGTGCGGTGACACTGAAGCTGATCAAGACCCAGCCCGTGAAAATGGAAATGAACTTCATCGATCAGACCACCGGCAAGCCGTTGCGCGATGTGCGGGTGGTCATGGTGCAGTATTCGAAAATGATGGCGGCCTTCGGCGCACGCTGGTATGTGGACAGCAAGGAAGACCAGATTCCGACCTACGTGAAGAACGGCGCAATCGATCTGAAATCGACCAGCAAAGAGGGAACGATCAAGGGCGAGTTCCTTCCCGAGACCTACATGGTGCTGGGCTTTTCCGGCACCGCCGTCTACTGCGGAAACGTGCCGATTCCTGGGCACGGCGGCAGCGTGGCGGTCCGGCTGGCGCCGATCCGCCGGTAGGGCGGTTCTGCGCCGCGAAATTTTCTTCGGGCTTGCAGGCGGCGGGCGGCGGGCTGCGGGCCACCGCCACCACCGCCACCACCGCCACCACCGCCGCTTCTGGCGCCCGCGGCGGCGGAAATCTGGGGACTTCGAGAAGGCAGTGGACTTGGCGCGGCGGACGGCTAGACTGCACGCTGTCGCTCGGGAGTCCGCCATGTCCGCGCCAGTTTCATCCCCACGCTCCGAACCGGCGCTGCCGCCGTTCGATCCGCAGCCCGTGGTGCTGGCCGGTCGGCATGTACGGCTGGCGCCGCTGGCGGAAGCGCACGCCGAAGACCTGTTGGTCGCCGGGCGCGATCCGGCGGTCTGGCGGTATCTCGCGGTGCCGCCGCCCGATACGTTGGCGGCGACGCGGGCGTGGATTCGCGCGGCGCTGGCGGCGGCGGCGGGCGGGAGTCAACTGCCTTTCACCGTGATCCCAACCGCCACCGGGCACCCGGGCGGCTCGACCCGCTTCATCGATATCCGGCGCGCCGACCGCGGGCTGGAAATCGGCTGGACCTGGATTGCGCCGGCGATCCAGCGGACCGGCGTGAACACCGAAGCCAAGCTCCTGCTGCTGACGCATGCCTTCGAGACGCTGGGTGCGATTCGAGTGCAGTTGAAGACCGACCTGCGCAATGAGCGCTCACAGGCGGCGATTGCGCGGCTGGGCGCGCAGCGGGAAGGGATTCTGCGGCGGCATGTGATCTGTTGGGACGGCTATCTGCGTGACACGGTGATGTTCAGCATCACGCGCGAGGAATGGCCGGCCGTGCGGGCGAAGCTGACCGAACGGCTGGCGCAAGGGGATCGCGAACGGTGAAAATCGCGCTTGAGGGGTGCATGGGAGCAAAGTAAAAGCCGCAACCAATGCAAATTGAATGAGTTAAAATATTGCGCGGGTTCTGAAACTTTCCGGCGCTGGTGGCGTCTTAACCACCACGGTTGAGTCCAAGGGTTGATTGCAGGCGGGGAGGATATCTAATGCGGCGGATCACGCGGTTGCTCTTGAGCGTGTGTGCAAGCGGGTTAATTGCGACGAGCGCCTGTCGGGCGGCCGAACTGGCCGATGCCGGCGGTGGCTCCGCGCCGGCGGGGACCACGACCAATCCTCCCGCGCCCACCGGCCCCACTGCCCCCACCGGCCCTGGTGCCACCGCCGCAACGACGCCGCCGACGGCGCCGGCGGCGAATACGCTGTCCATTGAGGATGCGGTGGAAGGGCTGACCGACGAGGATGAACCGACTCGCCACCGAGCCTTCGACCGGCTGTCGGCGGCCACGCACGATGACATTCCGGCGCTGAAAAAATACGCCGACAGCAAGGACCCGGAAATCCGCCGCCAAGTGGATCTGGTGCTGCAGCGGCTGAATCGCGGCGAGCTGGCCTTCGTCCTGAAATTCGCCGACGGGACGCCGGCGGCCGGGGTCAAGGTTGAGGTCAAGGTTTCGCAGATCATCGAGCCCGATGCCGACGGCACCGACGGAGCGGACAAGAGCGCCACGGGCGCGCAGCCGGCCGGCGTTGCGGGCGGGCAGGTGCAGATCCAGGTCAACGGCGGCGCGGTGGCCGTGAACGGTATTCGCGTGAATGGCCCGATCGTGATGATCAATGGCCGGATGGTGCGCGGGCAGCCGGGGGCTGAGGTCAAGCAGGTCTTCGACGGGGAGTTGACCGCGGACAAAGATGGTAAGGTGTCGGTGGGCCGCTTCAACGACGGCAAATACGATTACGTGCTCAGCACCGAGGACCCGCTGCCGACGATGAACCTGAACGGCGAAGTCACCCTGTCGAAGGATGCCGCGCCGGGCGATTTGAAGGTCGTGCACGGCGTGACGGCGACGGTCACGGTTGTCGACGACGCGGGCCAGCCGGTCGCCGATGCAACCGTCGCCGATATCGGCGCCAACCCCTATATGCGGCAGATGATTGATCGGGTCCCCGCGAAGATGCTCGGGCAGTCCCTGCGCAACGCGACAGAAAATTCCACCGACGCCAAGGGGGTGGCCACGCTGGAAAAGCTGGGCACGCATCCGATCGACCTGGTGGCGTTCAAGGACGGCTACGAGACCGTCGAACAGAACGATGTGGCCTTCACCGACGGCAAGCCGCTGGCGGTGTCGCTGAAGCTGGTCAAGATCCACCCGAAGGATGTGACGCTCAAGCTGAACGGCGCGGGCGACGAATCGCTGACGGGCGCGCGGGCGCTGCTGGTGGATCAGATGGGCTATTTCAATGTCACCAAGGCGGCCATTTCCATGCTGGACCCGAAGGCCGCCGACACCTACGTCAAGAACGGCGCAACCGATCTGGGCACCGTCGGCGACGACGGCAGCATCTCGACCAAGATCATGCCCGACAATTACTATGTCCTGGTATTTCCCAAGGACGGCAGCAAGGTGCTGGTGGCCAACCTGGCGGCGATGCGGATCCAACAGACCGCGTGGAGCCTGCAACTGATGGACTACCAGGCGCAACGCCAGCGGTTCCGGGTCATGCGTGGCGGCATGATGGTTCCGCAGGTCGCGGTGCCCGCGAATGCAGCGCCGGCCAAGGCCGTTCTCACAGGGACGCCTGCGCAAGCGAACGATGCATCCAAAAAACCCGAGGCCGCCGATGCGAGCAAAACATCGGCCGGCGCCGTGAACCACGCGGCCGCCACCAGCAGTGCGCCGGCGCCGGCGACCAGCGCGGTCACGGTCACGACCAATTCCGCCACCGGCGTGACCACGGTGACTTCGACCGCCACCGCCACCGCCACCGCCACCTCGACGGCGGCGCCGGCCGCACCCCCCGCTCCGGTCCTCACCAACGGCACCACGCCCAATCCCCCGGCGGGAACCGATCCGACGCAGCCGGCCGGCAAATAAGGCCACGCCGAAATAAGTTCAATGTGAGTTGGGACTGCCGGCGGAGCCTCTGCGCCTCGCCTTGGGCAGGCACCGACTGTTTCGCGGCAAGCCGGGTGAATTTTGACTGGGCCGACCGGCGCACGACCCGCATCTTTTTCGGAAGCTGACTTTTGCGTTCCCGCCCTGTCCCCGGCGCCATTCTGGAATTCACGCCGTAAGGCTGACGCGCGCAAGATGCTTTTAGCGCCGGAGGCGCGGCAGAATCACAGCCCAACAGATGGCTGGAGCGCGCAGCGCGGAAGCCGTCTGCTGGGAAAGCGGTGCGCAGCAACGCTCCCGCGCGATCCGAAACAGATCTACGCACCCGACCTTTCATCGTGCGGAACCGCACCCCGCGTTCATCGAAGGGAATGCATTTCGGCCCGTCGCCTGCGACCTTCCGCGCGGGAGCACGGAGATGGCGCAACACCGCCTCAGCCCGCGCGGGGCGGTCTGGCGACCGCTTTCCGGGGGCTCCCTGCGGTCCCGGCGGACCGGAACCTTCGGTCACGCCCCGGCTAATTGAATTTATGCACCCTTCGGGCGCAAGAAACGACTAAAGCTCGAAAAGCTGTGGGTCATGCAAAGGTCTAATGACCGGCGCTCCCAGGGGGCGGGCGATTTCACCGCACCGGCGGTTGGCCGATCCGATTGAAGCCCATTCGATCCTCGCCACGCAGCATCAGATTGCGGTGGCCGGGGAACAGTTCGTCGTGATTGACGCGCACGATCGGCACGGTCACGCGCACCGCGAGGCCCAACCGGCGTGTGTTGGAGCGGTTGATCTCGGAGTGGTGCAGCGTCTTTTCGTTGAACAGCACGAACTGCCCCGGTTGCATGCAGAGCTGGACGGCTTCCTTCACGTCGAAGCTGTTGGGATCGGCCATGGTCGCGAAGCTCGTGGTCGGGCGCATGTCGGCGGGCACCGGAATGTGGGTGCGGCAGGCTTTGTGCGACCCGGGAATGACATCCAGGCAGCCGTTGGCCACCGTCGTTTCATCGACCGCCACCCAGGCAGTGATGTTGATGGCCGGCTCGATCGGCCAGTAGCTCAGGTCCTGATGCCAGGGCACGCGCTTGCCGCCCGGTTCCTTCAGGAACATGTGGCTGCGCCAGAGCACCAGATCGGGGCCGTAGATCTGAGCCATGCGTTCGACGATGGCCGGGTGGCTGCAGAGTTCCCAAATCACGCGACAGTCGAGGTGCCGCGATTGCTGGCGCTCGTTGCGGTCTTTGCGCTGGTCCGGTCCGTCCGTGGTCAGAACATCGCGGTCGATCTGCGCGCGAATTGCGGCCATTTCCTCGGGCGAACACAGCGTGAACGGACCCAGGTAGCCCTGGTCGTGAAATTGCTTTACGTCGGCGGCGGTCAGCAGCGTTTGTTCCAGGCCGGTAGTCATGGGGCATCTCCTGCAAGATGGAAAATGGAGCGGCGGGCGCCGGGGGACTGTCCTCGAACCTGCCGGTTTGGAGGGTTTCCAAACCTGGTGTTAACCGTACACCCACCGGAACAGGCAGCCCATAGCCTGAGGCCGATATTTTTTGTACTGAACCGGTGATTGGGTACAATCGCAGGGCTTCGGGCGGCGAGGGTGACCGCCGGTTCAGGCGTTGGGAGGTGCAGGACATGGCGGCAGCCGCGGCGCGAGCGATGCAGGTGTTGGCGCCCGAGCCATGGCTGGCGCGATTGCTCGATCCGGCCACGCGGTTGGACCTGCCCGACGCCGTGCCGCTGGGGCGTTGGCGGCTGCCCGACTGGCGGATTCCGCTGCGCCGGATCGACGATCATTTGCTGTATTGGCTGGTGCGCGGGACGGCCGAGGGCCAGGTGGCGGGGCAGGCGGTCGAACTGAGCGCGGGATCGGCGATCTGGATCATGCCGGAGGTCGAGCACCGCTTCGCGCGCGCGGCCGGTTCGCGCGAAGTGGTGCTGTACAACCTGCGCTTCGATGCGACGCTGCGGGGCGAACGGTTCCGGCTGGCGGCCCCGTGGCTGGCCAACAGCCGTTCGGTCGATCTGGAAGGCGTGTTCGCCAATGTGACCGACGAAATCCAAGCGCCCGGGGCGTTCGGCGCGACGATGCTGAAAGCGCTGGTCGCGGAACTTATCGCGCGGGTGCTGCGCGCGGCCGACCCGCCGACCGGGAGCGCGGGCGGCGCGGCCGAGGCGGCGCTGCCGGTGCTCAGCCGGTTCCAGCGCGACACGCTGGCGCGATACGTGGAGGCGCACCTGGCCGAGCGGCCCACGCCGGCGGAGCTGGCGCGGCACCTGAAACTTTCGCCGGACTATTTCACGCGGATTTTCCGCCGCACCTACCGGCTGCCGCCGCGCGGCTGGCTGCTGCGCCAGCGCATCCGCCTGGCGGCGCAGCGGCTGGCGCAGTCCACTCGGCAGGTGAGCGAGGTGGCGCGTGAACTGGGCTATAGCGACGTGTACCTGTTCAGCCGGCAGTTCAAGAAAGTGATGGGCGTCAGCCCGCGCGCGCACCGGCGGCGTGCGACCTGATCGAGCCATCTTCCCTTCCGCCGCCGATGCGTTAAGATGCACCCTTTGAGCCTGCGGCGGCCCCGCGTGAAACCTGCCGACGCACTGAAAGGAAGATGTGCCTCATGAAAGTCAGCGGTCTGAAAAAGGGTCAGGTAGTCGACATGGACAACGACCTGTGGCAGGTCGTGGAAATGGTCCACAACACCCCGGGTAACCTGCGGTCCAACTTCCAGATCAAGTTCAAGAGCCTGAGCAAGGGCAACGTGATCCAGAAACGGCTGCGGCCGGATGAGGACGTCACCTTCGCGTACCTCGACACCGTCGACATGCAGTACATCTATCCCGACGGCGACAATTTTGTGTTCATGAACACCAAGACCTTCGACCAGATTCCGATTTCGAAATCGGTCATCGGCGATTCGATGGGCTACATCAAGGCCGAGACCATCGTGCGGATCAGTTTCTACGACGAGAACCCGGTGACCGTGGAACTGCCGACCTCGGTGGAGCTGGCGGTGACCAAGACCGAACCGGCGGCGCGCGGCGACACGGTCAGCAACGTGCAGAAACCGGCGACGATGGAAACGGGACTTGAAATCCAGATTCCTTCGCACATTAATGAAGGGGACATCGTTAAGGTGGATACGCGCACCGGGGAGTTCCTCGGGCGCGTCAATCAGAAGTAGGGCAGCCTGAGTACCGGCAGCATGACCGATCCGAACGCTTCCCCCACCGCGCCCGCTCCCGGCGCCGATCCTCTGCCCGAACTGCTTCAGGACCTCCGCCACGATGTGTGGGAAGTGCGCCGCAATGCCGCCGAGGAACTGGCGGCGCTCAATGACCGCCGCGCCACCATTCCGCTCTGCCGCTGCCTTGACGACGGCGTCGGCGGCGTGCGCTACGCGGCGGCGGAGGCGCTCGGGCGCATCCAGGATCCGCTGTCGATCCCGAGCCTGATCAAACTGCTGGGCGACCCGACCTTCGGCGTGTACGGTCCGGTGATCGAAGCCCTGGCCAACATGCGGGCGATGGGCGCGGTGCCGTATTTCATCGGATTTTTGCAGCACGACGATGCGCGCATCCGCTCGCTCGCGGCCAATTCGCTCCTGATCCTGACCCGCCAGCCGATTCCCTTCAAGGCGAAGGGCAAGCCGGAGGAGCGCGCGCAGGGATATGCGCTCTGGGAGCAGTGGTGGGACAAGAACAAGGAACACTACCACGAGCTGGCGCTGCAACAGCATCAGGAAGCCGAAGAGGCCGCGCGCCAGGCGGGCATTGGCGTGCGTCGCGCCGAGGGCTGAGGCGCCCGATGGCGCGTTCGGCGCGAGATTTTCGGGTGGAGTGCGCGCTGCGAGTGCAAGAAATAAAGTACGAATCCCAGTTAATTCCTTCCGTCCCCTATTTAGGCGGATTCGGTCGGATTCCTCAGCGCCCCCCAGTCTTCTTATAGAAGCTCCCGTTCGTTCCGTGTGTTTTGTAGTCCCGCAGCGCGGGACGGACGAGTGCAGCCCAGGACGGCGGCGCCTTTGCCGCAAGTCCTGGGAAAGCGGCTCGTCCGAACCCTCTGCCGCGCGATTCGAAGCCATCAGCGCGCCCCCGCCTCTGAATCGCGCGGAACCACACCCGACCTGTGCCGAACGCATCACCTTTAATCCAGCCCCACAAACCAGGGACGGAACTGGCAGGCATTTTCGGAGGTCCTTATAAGGCGCCGGCTGCGCCGACTCGCTTGCTCAGGCCATTGGTCCCCTATCCCCTGTCCCCTGAAGCCTGTTCCTTTCCCCTCACCGTTTTGTTCCGCTGCGGGCGGCGGATTTCAGGGCTTTGGCCAGGACTCGGTCGGCGACGGCATGGATGGTTTCGTCGAGGTCTTCGAGGAAAGGATTCAGGTCGTCGAAGCGGCGGAACGGATAGTTGTTTTTGGTCACGAGATCGTTGTAGGCGAAGCGGGCCATGATCAGCAGATTGGCGCAGTCGTAGAGATTGTAGGCAATCAGTTGCTTCAGCCCGGCAACGGTGTCGGCTTCGGCCGCCGGCCGTTCGGCGGCCCAGCGCTGCCAGACGCGCACCGCCTGCAGGCCGCTGAAGCCGTCGATGCCTTCGGGCCGGTGCATGCCGATCTGCCGTTCGATGCGTTTGAGGCCGCCGCGATAGCCCAGTTCGCGCAGGGCGTGCATCAGGTCAAGGTGCGCCTGGGCGGCCGGCGGTGCGGCGAGGTCGGCGAAAAGCGAAGGCTGTCCGCCGCCCCAGTGGGTGTCTTCTTCGCGCAGCCCACTGTAGCCCCAGGGCGCGCCGAATTCCGCGAGCAAAATCGGCAGGTCGAAGCGCGCGCCGTTGAAGGTGACCAGCAGCGGGTGCTTGGCCAGCCAGGCGGGCGCGTCGGCCAGATCGGAATCGGCGACGAAACAACTGAAGCTTTCCTGGGAACACAGCCCGACCAGGGTGGTGATGCCGGCTTCGATTGAAATGCCCGAGGTTTCAATATCCAGCGCCGCCATGCGGGCGTGAAAGTCGCGGACGAGGCGCAGCTTCTGCGCGCCTTTCAAGCGCCGTTCGAAGAACTCCGCGTCGCCGATCGTCAGCCGGCGGCGGTATTCCGGCACCATGGCGCTCAGCGGTTCGTGATCGGCTTTCAGGATCGCACCGGCGGCCGCCGAGGAAAGCGCGGACCAGTCACGCACGCCGGCTTCCCACAGCCGCCGTTCCAGTGCGGGCGTGACGCCCGGGAAGCAGACGAAACTTTGCTCCAGCATGTTGGGGACGGTCTCCTACAGCAAATTTCGATTGGCTGTGAACGCTCTGAAATTGTAGCGCAGGCTTCCAGCCTGCGGTTGGAGCGGGCCTCTGCG
>JBOHNC010000054.1:0-1642 GCA_050730415.1 Planctomycetota bacterium | reverse complement strand
TTCCAACTGCGCCCGCGCCGCCGCGATCGCCGCCTGCGCGCCGCCATCGGCCGGACCCGCGCCGGTCGCCACGCCCGCCGCGCCCAATGCCGCCGCCACGCCCAGTCCCGTCGGGCCCGATGCCGCCGACTGTTCGGCCGCCAGCATCGCCGCCCGCTCCGTCCGCGCCGCGCGCGCCGCCAACGCCGTTTTCCGCAGGTTCGCAAAGGCCTGAACCAGCGCCTTCGGCTGCGCGATCAGATGGAGCAGCGCCGCCGCCACCATCGACGCGATGAACACCGGCAGCCAGACGTAAATCTGCTGCACCATCATCGTTTCGATCCGCATCCCTGGAAAAAAGCGGCCGTGAAACAATCCCGTCTGCACCAGGATCGGATCGCCCACCAGCCAGATCGCCGCCGACCCGATGAACATCGACACGATCACCCGCCGCGGAATGATGAATCCCCCGGTGAACGCCAACAGGTCGGTCGCAATCCCGAAACTCACCCCGTCCAGCCAGCGGTACCGCCCGATCAGTTCATGCGCATCCCACCACGGAATCGGGTAGTCGATCAGCTTCATTCCGAAGGCCAGCGGCCAGTAAATCAGCAGCCCCCACAGCGATCCGATCAGCCCGCTCAGCGCGAACACCCGTCGGAATTCCGGCTTGTCTTCGGTCATCGTCAGGCAGGCTTCGGCAGTCGGATGCGCGAACGGGAACGGCAGCTTCTCGATCTTGACGAACAGCTCCTTGCCGATCGACCCCATCGCCACATCGGCCATCATGTGGAACACCCACACCGCCATGCCCACCAGGATCGGCGCGATCCATTCGATCTGAAAAAATGACCGCTTCTCGATCGCCGCCTTCGACGGCGCCCACCAATGCGGTGCCAGCGACGAATACGGCACCGAATGATCCACCGGATTCCAGCCGGCCATGTGCGCGTATTGCGCCCACAGTTCGTGCGGCACCGCCCAGCGGAACTGCGCGCTGTATTCGCTGATTCGAAAATACGCCGGGTACACCGCGTAGGTGTAGAAGGTCATCTGCCCCGCCGCGACGCCGGCGATGGCGTAGACGATGAAGGCTTCGGCCGGCCTGAGCGGCGCCCGCATCAGCCGCGCCAGTTCCACCCACAGGATCAGCGCGACGAACGAAATCGGCCCCAACAGCGACTGGCCGGATACCAACGTGAGGTACACGTTGGCCGGCATGAGCACCAGCGCACCGTAGAGGATCACCCACCAGGTGCGGTTCGTCAGTCCACTTTCTGCACGCATGGCGCTATTGTAGGGAGCCCCCCGCCGCTTGACCACCGCCGGAAGCCGAAGAAAGGACCGGACATCCCCACCACCCGCAAGTTAGCACGCCAACGCGACATTCGCGAATCGCCGTCCAAACCGCCATGAGCAAAGGTGGCACGGGCCTATGGCTCGTGGATAAAAAATGCGCGGCGAAGCCGCGGTCCGCATCCCACTTCCCGCTCTCCCGCAGCTCGAACGAAATTCGCGTTGTAGTGTTGGGGAATATTCTGAAACCAAGCTAATACCAATGACCCCGCCCCGTCTTTTAGCCCGACCTTCGCAGTTAGCTGGGTGTGATCTTGTAACTCGTTCATTTTGTTGGGGCGATTTTTAAAGGTCTTCACTACAAATC
>JBOHNC010000053.1:0-6396 GCA_050730415.1 Planctomycetota bacterium | reverse complement strand
CGCCAACCGGGGGTCATGCGACCCCCATCTATTGTCAGGCGGCCCCGTGCGGGGCCAAGAAAAGAGCCGGAAGGAATGGATTCAACTGCGCCACGCATGATCAAAGAAATCACGTCGAGCGCCAATCCGCTGGTCAAGGAACTGCGCAAATTGCGCGCGCACCGCGGCCTGTCGAAGGACGGCCGGATGCTGCTCGAGGGCGTGCGGCTGGTCGATTCGGCGCGGCGCACCGGGCGGACGATCCGCCAGTTGGTGATCTGCCCGGCGCTGTTCAAGCACGCTTACACGGCCGAGTTGCTCGAAAAACTACCGGCGGTGCCGATGGCGCAGGTGCCGCAGGCGCTGTTCGAGCAGATTGCCGAACGGGACGATCCGGCCGGGGTGATCGCGGTGTGCGATGCGCCGGAGACCGGCTTCGAGCAGCTTGGGCACGCGCACGGACTGTGGATCGCGACGGAAGGGGTGTCGAAGCCGGGGAATATCGGCGACATCGTGCGCACCGCCGACGGCGTGGGCGCGGACGGGGTGATTGTCTGCGGCGAGGGCGCGCATCCGCTGTCCACCGGCGCGGTGGTGGCGAGTTTGGGGGCGGTTTTCCACGTGCCGATCGCGCACGATCCGAAATGCACCGGCGTGGGGGCGTGGATTGCGGCCGAGCGCGCGCGCGATCCGCGCTTGCAGGTGGTGGCGACCAGTCCGGCGGGCAAGATCGCGTTTCACCAGATTGACGGCACGCGGCCGACGGTGATTTTCATGGGCAGCGAACAGAACGGCATGAGCGAAAAATGCTTCAAGCTGTGCGACACGATCGTGCAGTTGCCGATGGTCGGGTCGATGGACAGCTTGAATGTGGCGACCAGCATGGCGGTGCTGGCGTATGAGGTGCTGCGGCAACGCGGGGTGGGGGTGCACACGGCGCCGCAGCCGGCGGCGAAAAACGATGCAGAAGGATGACCCATTTCGTGGCAATCGTCTTGGGGGCGGCGGGTTTTCAGTCGGGCGGTGGGGATTAGAATTTCGGGCTCGCGGCGGCTTAGGTCCGGCGAGAAGTTTTCGGCGCGCCGAAACAGGCGCCGGGTGGTTTTGGAACTAAGTAGAAATCCGGGAAGCCGCGCTGGAGCGCGGCGCTCCCAGGGGGCGGGCGCCGGGGGGCGGCCGTGTAGCGTCAATCAGCGAAGGAGCTTGCAATGGAAGCAATGGGCGGCGTGCGCAACTGCATCATTCTAGGGACCGGGCCGGCGGGGCTGACGGCGGCACTGTATCTGGGGCGGGCGGGGCTGAAGCCGCTTTTGCTGGGCGGCACGCAGCATGGCGGGCAGCTCACGACCACCACCGACATCGAGAATTTTCCCGGCTTTCCCAAGGGCATCAATGGTACGCAGCTGGTGATGGACATGCTGGCGCAGGCCGAACGGTTCGGCGCGGAAACCGAGGTGGATGAAATCACCAAGGTGGATTTTTCGCAACGGCCGTTCAAGCTGTGGGCCGGCGACCGGCTATTCGAAGCCAAGACCGTCATCGTCGCCACGGGCGCGCGTTCGCGAATGCTGGGGTTGGACGACGAAAAAAAGTTCTTCAACAAGGGCGTGCACACCTGCGCGGTGTGCGACGGCGCGTGGTACAAGGGCAAGGAATCGGTGGTGATCGGCGGCGGCGATTCGGCGATGGAAGACGCCACGTATTTGTCGCACCTGTGTTCGAAGGTAACGCTGATTCATCGGCGCGACACGCTGCGGGCGTCGAAGATCATGCAGGAACGGGCGCTGCAGAATCCGCACATCAAGTTCCTGTGGAACAGCGTGCCGGTGGGCTTGAAAGCCGCCGCCGGGAGCGACAAGGTTGGCGCGGTGGTGGTGGAAAATGTCCAGACCAAGGAGCGGTCGGAGGTGCCGGCGCAGGCGATGTTCCTGGCGATCGGGCACATTCCCAACACCGATTTCCTGAAGGGGCATATTGAGTTGCTCGAGACCGGCTACGTGAAGATCCGCGAAAAACAGATGACCAGCGTGCCAGGGGTGTTCGCCGCCGGGGACTGCCACGACAGCCGCTACCGCCAGGCGATCACCGCTGCGGGGATGGGCTGCCAGGCGGCGCTGGAAGTGGAACGGTTCCTGAATGAAAACTAGTTCACCACAGCGGCACAGAGACACTGAGAAGAGAAACGAAATATTGGGGAAGGCAATGGCGGAGCAGGCGAGATTACGCTGGGTCAGCGCGGAGACTGCGGTTTCGATTCGCCGAGGTTGGTGTTTAGACGGTGGAAGGTTTGGAAGCGGCGGCGCAGGCAGACGAACAGCGCCCAGCACGCGATCATGGGTGGGATCAGCAGGGCAAGCGGCGCGAGATAGCGGTCCAGCGGGCGATGGGGTCCGGCGTTGCGCAGCGTGATGGTTTGGACGAGCACGGCGCCGGCGCCGGGGTCGGGTGCGGTGGCGAGCACCTGGCCGGTGGAATCGACGGCTTGGGAAATGCCGGAGCTTGCCACGCGGAAGATAGGGAAACCGTATTCGGCGGCGCGGATCGGTGCGACGCGTGCATGCAGAGCGTGTTCGGCCCTGCCCCAGGTTTTTACATCCATCGTCGGCACGAACAGCGCCTGCGCGCCTTGCGCGGCGAAGTCATCGATTACGCGGGTGTAGCTCAGGTCGTAGCAAATGCACACGCCCAGCCGTCCCCATGGCGACGGCCAAAGGCGCCGCGACGGCGCGGGCAGACCGTCGTCGAAAAACTGCACCGGGACACTTTTGGCTTGGCGGAAAATGACCGCACCGGTCGGATCGACGATGAAGGCGGTGTTGTAGAGGCGGCGCGGAATGCGGCTGACGAGGTCGATGCCGCCGGCGATCAGGAATTTGTGGTGCGTTCGGCACCAGGCGCGGAATTCATCGGGCGGCGGGCCGGTGAAGGCGTGTTCGGGCAGAATGAACAGATTGGCGTCCGGATGGGCGGCGCGCGCGGCTTCGAGCGCAGCCAGGGTGGGATCGTCGAAGCTGTTTTCGATCTGTACGCCGACGGCGGTCAGGTATATCGCCTCAGGGCCGATGGAGACTGAGTGACCGCCACGTACATCGCCCGTGGGCCGGCTGCCAGGCAGGAAGGCCAAGCCGGTGAGCAGCACCGCGACGGTCAGGGCGGCGGTCGCGAAGAGCGTGCGGCGAGACAGGGGAATCAGGAGGAACGGCAGGCTGCCCGCGACCAGGAGGGCGCTCAGGCCGTACCCGCCGCACACATAAAGAAGTCCGGCCGGCGGGTGGTGGGCTAGGGCGAGGGCCGGGGTGAGCCAGGCGAATTTCAGCGGGTAGCATTCGCAGCGGAAATATTCCAGGCCGAGCCACAGGAACGGCAGGCCGGCGGCAGCCAGCCCGGTCGGCAGCGAGCGCCAGGCCAGTCGGCCGATCCAGACATACAGCGCCAGCCAGAAGGGCAGGATCGACCAGAGCGGCACTGCGAAGGCGCCGAAAATCGTGTACAGAAAGGTCAGGTGCGGCACATACGCCAGCAGACCGAGCAGAAATCCGAGGAAAAAAGCGCTGCGCCCGGAGGCGACGCGCGTCAGGGCGGTGGCGGCGAGAACGAACCCCGCGATCGCCCATTCGCAGACGGGCAGCGCGTAGGCCAGGTGGAAGGCAGCGGCGCCCAGCGCCAGCACCCAGGCGGCGTGGCGGAGCGGCAGCGCGGGCAGGGCTGTCGGGGGGCTCGCGGACCGATCGGACGGCGGGCTGTCGGCCATGCAGGAATCCGGCGGGAAGGGCTGAATGTAAATCTATCAACAAATTATGCCCCGGGTCGAGGCCGAAGCAAGGTCGAAATTGGGAAGGCAGCGGGCCGGCGTCCGATGCCGCTTTTCGATGTCGGCCGTCCGCCGCCGGAGCTTGGACCTTGTCGCGCGGTTGCGATGGCCGGGCGCGGGGGTCGGTTCATCAGGCGTGGATGAGCAGCGGGATGGAGTCAGGCAGGTGGTTGACGACTTCCTGGATGACGTCGCCGCGCAGGGTGCGCCAGAAGGTGCCGCGGCGGCTGACGCCCATGATGACGGCATCGACGCCGAGGGTCGCGGCGTGATCGACGATGAGGTCCGCGGCGGAACTGTGCACGGCGTACATCGGCAGCACGGGGACGCCGGCCGCATCGGCCAGCAGCTTCGCGTCGGCGAACATTTTCTGCGCCTGCGGGTCGTTGGCGAGGGTCATGGTTTCGGTGCCGAGCTTGGCGTTGCGTTCGAGGAAGGCCAGCGGGATTTCGTTGACGTACAGGAGCACCAGCGCGGCGTTGTGCGCCTTGGCGTACCCGACCGCAAATTTGATCAGGCGCGGGCTGCCCCGGGTGGGCACCAGGATGCGCGGCAGGTTGGCGGGGATGATGCCGGTGGGCTTGCGAGCCGGAGCGGGCGCGGCGGCCAAGGCGGGTTCGGCGCCAGCGGCATGGGCCATCGCCAGTTGGGCGCGGCGTTCCTGCGCGACTTTGGCGAGCTTGCGGGCGATCAATCCGACGGCGAGCACCGACAGGGCAAAGATCAAGGCCTTGGGCTTATCCCAGGCAATCGAGAATTCGATGGCCCAGATGATCAGGCCGGAAATAATCAGGGTGGCCTTCTCCCAGACCCTCAGATTCAGGTGGGTGCTTGCGCCGGTTACCAGCAGGTTCAGGGTGATGGCGCCGACGACGCCGATGGCGTACAGGTCGGCCAGCGATTCGGTGTCGGCGCCGACGCCCCACAGCACCACGATCGGCACCACGGTGGCGACCAGCAGGGCGACCCAAGGCATGCCGAAGCGGTTGAGCTTGGTGAAGGCGCGCGGCAGTTCGTTGTCGCGGGACATCATGTACTGCACGCTGATCATGCCGCTGATCGCGGTGTTGGCGGCCGACAGCAGCAGCAGGCCGAAGCTGAACCCGGCGACCCAGCCGAAGGTCTTGCCCACGAAATGTTCGGCGATGATGCGGACCATGCCATCCTGAATGTGGGCCCGAGTGACCGCCTTCGCCGCGACGCCGGCCGCGTCGGTGTGATAGAGACTGCCGGCCCATTGCAGGCTGCCGATCGAGTTCATGGCCCAGGTCATGATCATGTTGAGGACGACGATTTCGATCAACACGGTGAAGATGGTCCAGCGGGCGTTTTTGGCGACCGGTTCGCGCATCACGCCGGTCATGTTGGCGACGGCTTCGACGCCCGACAGTGCCAGGATGACGTTGACGAAGTTTTTCCACTGATCGAGCGGCGCGGCATGCGGGCGAATAATGGTGGCATGCGGCCAGTGCACGACGCATCCGATGCCGATGATGAAATAGAAGATGGCGGCAAGAATGGCCACCGCCAGCGCAATGGCGCCCACGCGCCGCATGCCGATGGTGTTGATCAGGCCGATGAGAACCAGCGCGCCGATGGCGCAGTACATCGCGACGGCCGGCGGGGAACCATCAGGCAAAATATAGCGAAAGCCTTCGTAGGCGCTCAGCGAAGCGGTGATGATGTAGTCGGCCACCAACAGCAGTGCGCCGATCACGCCGAGGGTGGGGGAGCGCATCTTGCCGGCGGAGTACACGCCGCCGCCGTCGGGGTAGTGTTTGCAGACGATCGTGTAGCAGAAGCCGACGACGCACAGCAGCGTGCACATCGCCAGGACGTACCAGAACGAGGCGTTGCCGGACATCCAGAAGGCCAGGCCAAGCACGTACAGACGGCTGGTACCCCAGTCGCCGAACAGCAATGCGGCGACATGCGGCCAGCTTAATTCGCGCGGACGTTCGCTGTGTCCAACCATGAAACGCAAACCCCGCGGCTGCCGGGTCCGTACAGATTCCAGAGTTCCCCCCGCTCGGCCGGAGCCGGCACAGGGTCAGGTTGCAGGAATACTGGCATGCGCGCCTAACAAGGCGGACGCACTCGGACAAGAAAGAAAAAATGCGGGAGTCGGCAGCCCTTCGAGTGGAGTGGGCGCGTAGGATTCTGCGGCCCTGAAAACGCCTGCGAGGTTAGCTGACGGGTTCGGGACTCAGGTTCCCTACCGGCTGAATATCCGACCGGATTCACCCCAATGAAACTGGTTCCCCCGCTCGCATCGAGACACGAGTGCGATTCGGCGATTGATTGGTACACTTAATCACATGGTGGCAAAAAAGCAAATTTTTCCCGCAAAAACAGTTTGAATCGGGGGATTTAAGCCTCAAATCGATTGAAATCGTCCCGAATTCCTTGGGCGGAGCGGTCTTCAGACCGATGCAGGCATCCTATCTTCGTCGCGTGCGGTCCGGCGCGAGGGGTCCCGGCGGTTGCTCCCGCGCCGGCCAAGCGTTCGCGCTGACTCGGGGGCAAAAAAAAGCCCTTCAGCGGTCAACTGAAGGGCTCCATGCAAAGTTTGGTTGCGGGAATAGGATTTGAACCTATGACCTCCG
>JBOHNC010000052.1:0-2472 GCA_050730415.1 Planctomycetota bacterium | reverse complement strand
GTCCAGGAACGCGGCGATTTCCAGCGCCTTGGCGCGCGCCGCCAGGAAGCCGTGATCGACGGTCTGCTTGCCGGTGGGGGGATGCGAGGGGGGATTGGTGGGAGGGATTGAGCCTGCCGACATGCGCGGTACTCCGCAGAGGACACCGTATAATATACCCCGATTCGCGGCGCCGATTCAAGGGAATCGACATTTGGCCGTTGCCTTTTCTCCGGTAGAATGACGCGATTCCAATTCCATCTGCGGATTGTTCCGCGGCCGATTGTCGCAGCCGCGGCAAATTCGTGGGGTGGCGGGAGTGCCGGCTTGAAAATTACCTTCTGGGGCGTGCGCGGCTCCATTCCGACCCCCAGCACCCCCAATTTTTCCACCGTCAAATACGGCGGCAACACCACCTGCTTCCAGATTCAGTCCGGCAACCTGATGGTGATTCTCGACGGCGGCTCGGGCATGCGGCTGCTCGGCCTGGACCTGCTCAAACGCATGCCGGTGCGCGCCAAGATTCTGTTCAGCCACGTCCACTGGGACCACATCCAGGGGTTTCCGTTTTTCACGCCGGCCTTCATCAAGGGCAACGACTTCGACATGTACGGCCCGATCCTGCACAACATGAAGGACGCCGTCGGCACCGCGCTTGAAACCACCCTCCGCGGCCAGCAGAACGAAATCAACTTCCCGGCGCAGCTCGACCACATGCAGTCGCGCTTGAATTTCACCGACCTCAAGGAAGGGCAGACCATCCGCTGGGATGCTTCCGACGCCTTCCTGCTGATCACCCCCTACATGCTGAACCATCCCGGCGGCTGCTTCGGCTATCGCATCGAGGAACACAGCGAAGGCGAAAACGGCGCGGAAAAAGTGAAAGTGCTGTCAATCTGCGCCGACACCGAGCACCTGCCCGAGCTGAATCCGAACGTTCAGACGCTGGCCAAAAACGCCGATCTGCTGATCTACGATGGGCAGTACACCGACGAGGAATACGAAGGCAAAAGCGGCCCGTCGCGCAAGACCTGGGGCCACTCGACCTACACCTACGGCTTGAAAGAGGCGCTGGCGGCCAACGCGCGGCGGGTGGTCATCACGCACCACGACCCGACGCACGATGACGCCTTCATCGACGCGATGGAAGAAACCGCGGCGCGGCTGGCGGCGAAATCGGGGATCATCCTGAGCTTCGCGCGCGAAACGCAGACGCTGACGGTCTGAGTCGATGTTCTCCTCGGTTGGGGCGGGCCCCTGTGCCCGCCCTCCTGCGCCGGTCATTTCAACGGCGGCGCGCGAACGCGGAAAGCAGGGAGGGCGGCCAAAATGTCCACTCCCCTGCCCGTCCTGATCGGCCCGACCGGCATCGGCAAAAGCGAAGTCGCGCTGCTGCTGGCCGAACAGCTCGGCGCCGACCTGTTGCTCTTGGATGCCTACAAGGTCTACCGCGAGCTGCACCTGGGCGTGACCAAACCTTCCCCGGCCGACCGCCGACGGGTGGCGCATTTCGGGCTGGATTTGCTCAGCGTTTTCGAAGAAGGCAACGTCGAGCGGATCGTCGCGGCGGCGGAAGAAACCATCGAATCGCATCTGACCGCGCGCCGGCCGCTGATCGTCGAAGGCAACGCGCCGCTGTACTTGAAAATCCTGTTCGAAGGCATGTTCGAAGGTCCCGGCCGCGACCCGGCGATCCGCGCGGCGCTGACCGCGGAAGCCGAAACCGTCGGCGTGGCGGCGCTGCATCGGCGGCTGGCGGCGGTCGATCCCGTCGCCGGAGCGCGGATCGAAGCCAACGACCTGCGGCGCATCGTGCGAGCGCTCGAAGTGTTCCAATTGACCGGCCGGCCGATCAGCGACTTTCAAGGCCAGTGGGGCCGGCTGCGCGAGGACCGGCAGTTCGCCGTGGTCGGCCTGCGCATGGAAAAGGAACTGCTGTGGCGGCGCATGCAGGCGCGCGTCGAGGCGCTGCTGGGCGGCGGCTGGCTGGACGAATGCCACGTGCTGCTGGCGCTGGAAACGCCCGAGCGCCCGCTGGCGCGCACGGCGGCGCAGGCGGAAGGGTACCACGAGCTATTCGATTTGCTGCGGCGCGGCGGGTCGTTGGAAGGCGTCGAACGCAAACGCATCGCCGAGGCGATCTTCATCGGCCACCGCCAGAACGCGCGCCGCGCGATGCAGTGGTACCGCAAGTGGCCCTACGTGACCTGGATCGAACGGGCCGAGCAGTCCACGCCGGAGCGACTGGCCGAACAGGTCCGCGCCGCGTGGCGCGCCAGCGGCGCGGCGCAGTGATATAATTTTTCGGTCGCGGTTGAAAAGGTGGAATCCCCATGAATGTCGAACTTCCCTACGCCGACCGGCAGTTGAATCTCCGCGTGCCCGACGGAACCACCGTGTTGCGCACGCGGCCGCTGGCGGCGCTCCCGGACGCCGCGGCCGCCTACCGCGCCGCGCTGGCCGCGCCCATTGGCGCCGCTCCGCTGCGCGAAA
>JBOHNC010000051.1:0-1647 GCA_050730415.1 Planctomycetota bacterium | reverse complement strand
GCAGCACCTCCGCCGGTGGCCTGTCGCCTGATGCTGCGCAGCGCGCCGCCGCTGCGGGAGTCGGCGACGTTGGCGGATGGGGCGGAGGGGGCGGAGGCTTGGCACGCGACCCTGACCTTGCCACGCTGGACCTCGAATTGCCGCCCGCACCGACCGCCTCCGCGCTGACCGCGCCCAATGCGCTGACGCTGCTGCCGGCGCTTGCGCCCGCGGCGAGCGCCAGGGAAGCGGCGGCTGGAGTCTCCTCCGCGGCCGTCGCCGCCGCGAGTGGCGTCGCTGGCTCGGCCGCACTGGCGGTGAAAGGCTCCGGCGCGATCGCTCCGCGCGCCGATCGCGCCTGGCTGCGCCTGACCTGGCAGGAGGCGCCGACGCCGATCGACCTCGCGATTTTCGCCGCACCGACGGTCACGTTCGGGCGCGCCTCCGATGGCAGCGTCGACCTGCCGCTGCGGCTGTATCCGGTCGCCGAGCGCAAAGCCGAATGCATGCAAATCAGTTCCCAGCATGCTCGGTTCGCGCGGACCGCCGCGGGCTGGAACCTCACCGACCTGCATTCACACAATGGCCTGACGCTGAATGAAACGCGGCTGGCCGCCGATCTGCCCGTCGATCTGCCCAATGGCGCGGTGATCGGGCTGGGCGGCGCGCTGCAACTGCGGGCACGGTTGGTGCGGCCGGCGGTGCCGGCGCAGTTCCGGCTGGACGGGCAGCCTTTCGCGCCGGCCGATCCCGCCGCGCTGCTGCTTGAACGGCTGGGCAATCGCGCCGATTTGGTCTATGCGCTGCTGGCCGACCGGCTGCCGATCGGCGGAACCGATCCGCGCCAAGCACTGGCCGCCGCCTTGCCGACCAGCCGATCCTGCGGCACACTATGGTGGCACGCGCAGCAGTTCTGGTGGCAGCCGGTCGAGCCGCAAACCGTGGAGGGCCGCCGCGTCCTGCCCGATCAGTTGGCGCCGTTGCCTTCGGAGGCGCTATGCTGGAGCGCCGGGCCATACACGCTGGTGTTCCGTCCGCTCACGTTGGATCTGTTCCGCTAGCAGTCTGTCAGGGGAGTCCTTCATGCCACCCAATCCAGATTCCCCGCCGCCGCCACAGCCGCCCAATTCGTCCCGCCCGTCCCGTTCCAGCCTTCCGCCCGCCGGGAATCCCGCCAGCCAGCCGCCCGGTGCGGAACCGGCCACGGGGCTGACGCGAATTGCCAAGGCCGCCGAGCCGGAAATCGTCATCGACGCCACACAGCGGGCGCGCGTGGACCGGCTTTGGAAGGACGCACTGGCCGAGGACACCGCGCCTTCGGTGACGCTGGGGGCGCACATCACGGTCGACCTCGCGCCCGACTCCCCTACCCTGCCGTGGCAGGAACGGCTGCCACAGGCGACCATCGCCGGGGGTGACTCTTCGCGCGCGCACGGGATACGCGTGATCGTTGAAGACGCGACCGGCAGAGTTCAAGTTCATCACGACGACGAAAATTCCGCCGACGAGGGGGCTCGCGCCATTGGCGACGTCGGCGGGCTCGACGCGGGCGGCGAATCGCTGGCCGGCGGGACCTTGGATGCGCCGCCCTCCGCCGCGCCGCGACCCGGCAGCGCCGCCACGCCCGCGCAAGCCAGCGACGCCGAGTCGAAGGCGCCGGGTTTCACC
>JBOHNC010000050.1:0-11201 GCA_050730415.1 Planctomycetota bacterium | reverse complement strand
GCGTTCCCGGCTGCGTGCCCGGCTTGTTCTGGCCCGGCTGTTGGCCCGGCTGGGTTCCGGGCTGGGTTCCCGGCTGGGAGCCGGGTTGGCTCTGCGGCTGGGCGCTCGGCTGTTGCCCGGGCTGAGTTCCCGGCTGGGACCCGGGTTGATTCTGCGGATGCGTTCCCGTCTGCGTGCCTGGGTTGTTCTGCCCCGGCTGTTGGCCCGGTTGGGTTCCCGGCTGGGAGCCGGGTTGGCTCTGCGGCTGCGCGCTCGGCTGTTGCCCGGGCTGCGTTCCCGGCTGCGTGCCCGGTTTGTTCTGGCCCGGCTGGGTTCCCGGCTGCGTGCCGGGCTGGCCTGTCTGCCCTGGCTGCGACCCCGGCTGTCCGGTCTGACCCGGCTGCGAACCTGGCTGGCTCTGCGGCTGCGTGCCGGGTTGCCCGGTCTGCCCCGGCTGGGATCCCGGCTGCCTTGGCGGTTGACCACCGGGCTGCGTTCCTGGCTGGGTGCCTGGCTTGTTTTGCCCCGGCTGCTGGCCCGGTTGGGTTCCGGGCTGGGACCCGGGTTGATTCTGCGGCTGCGTGCCCGGCTGCCCGGTTTGCCCCGGCTGGGAGCCGGGTTGGCTCTGCGGCTGGGCGCCCGGCTGCTGTCCGGGCTGAGTTCCTGGCTGGGTGCCCGGTTTGTTCTGGCCCGGCTGGGTTCCCGGCTGCGTGCCGGGTTGCCCGGTTTGCCCCGGCTGGGAGCCTGGTTGCCCGGTCTGCCCCGGTTGCGTTCCCGGTTGCCCGGTTTGTCCCGGCTGCGTGCCTGGTTTGCCTGTCTGCCCCGGCTGCGTGCCGGGCTGTCCGGTCTGTCCCGGCTGCGTGCCTGGTTGCCCCGTCTGCCCCGGTTGAGAGCCTGGTTGGCCGGTCTGTCCCGGCTGGGAGCCCGGTTGACCTGACTGCCCGGGCTGCGGCTGCGAACCACTGCCTGACGGCGGCGGTTTATTTTGCGCGCCGTTGGTCGGTTTCGGTGGCTGCGGAGCATTCGGGGTGTTCGGCTGCGGCAGGCTGGGCGGCTGCGGCAGGCTGGGCGGCTGCGGCAACCCGGGCGGTTGCGGCAATCCGGGCGGCTGGGGCAGTCCTGGCGGTTGGGGCATGCCATTCGGCACGCCCGGCTGTTGCACGCCATTCGGCTGCCCGGTTTGCCCCGGCTGGTGGCTCGACCCCGGCTGTCCCGTCTGCCCCGGCTGCGCGCCCGGCTGCTGCCCCGGTTGCGTTCCCGGCTGACTCTGCGGCTGCGTGCCCGGCTGCTGTCCCGGCTGGCTGGGTTGCTTCGGCTGCGCCTGGCCCGGCTGTTTGGGCGGTTGCGCGGGCGGCGGCGGGCTGACCGGCTGTGCGGCCGGTTTCGGCGGTTGCGGACCGACGGGCGGCGGCGGCGGAACGGGCTGCCCCAGCGGTTTCGGCGGCTGCGGCTGACTCGGCTTCGGCGGCTGATTCTGCGTCTGCGCCGGCTTCTGCGCCGGCTTTTGCGTCTGTTTCTGTGCTTCGGCCTGGGCTCGCGCGTCGTCGGCCGCGTCCATCGCGTCCAGTTGGCGGTCGATGTCGTCCAGTTTCTTGTTGAATTCTTCGTCGTCCTCCGGCAAATCCTGCAGTTCATTCAAGTAGCGCTGAATCTCCGACTGCAGCATCTCCATCGCCTTCATGTAGTCTTCGGCGTCGGCCTGACTCATCCCGTCCTGGCCCGATTCGAAACCGCTCGACATCGCGTCCATCACGTCCGCCATGTCCTGAAGGTCTTCAGAGAGTTCCGGGTTGTCCTCCGCGATCTGTTTCGAAATTTCGCGCAGATCGGCGGTGGTGTTCTGGAGGTCCTGCATGCCGCCCTTGTCGTGGTTGGCCAGTTTGTGTTCGAGGTCTTCGGTGTCCTTGCGCAGCAGCCGGCGCACCTTCTGGTAGTCTTTCGCCGCCATCGCCTTGCCCAGCGCGCTTTCGCCGCTGGCGGTGCGCTTGGCGTAGTTTTCGCTGAACTGCCGCAGCGCATTGCGCGTCTGCGTGGCGCGCTTGACGGCCTCGCGGTAGTTGGTCAGTTGTTCCTTGATCTTCATCGTCTTTTCGCGGATATCCCCGGCCTGGGTGGGATCCAGGTCGGCCAGTTTGCGCAGGCTGTCGTCGAGCTGCTGCGCTTCCTTGTCGCCGGTGCCGGCGCCGGCGCCGCCTTTTTTCTCGATGAACACCACCATCTTCTTGGCCTGGGTCTGGGTTGCCTGCAACTGGTCGGCGTACTGTTTCTCCAACGCCTCCTTTTCCTGGCTGGCATGTTTGAACCCGAACAGGTCCTGCTCCTTCATCTTGGCGAACACCATCAGCGCCAGCAGGGGTACGAAGACCCAGCGGAAACTCGGCGGCAGTTTGCTCGGAAACACCTGCACCGGGTCGATCTTCCCCGCGTGCCGCACCGTGTCGTCGATCAGCGCGCCGGCAAAGCGACCTTTGGCCTCGGGACCGATCAGGTAGGCCGACGACAGGCGTGCTTTCAAGCCCAGTTTCAAGTCGGCGAAGACCGCCGCGTTCGAGGCGGTGATTTCCCGGTCGCGCGACCGCCACACCACGTACACGAGCATCGCCGCCAGCCAGATCACCGCCGGCAGCCAGACCGTGCAGAGCACCGTTTCCAGACTCAGCAGTTTCCACAGCCCCAGCAGCACCGCCCAGCCGGTCACCAGGCCGAAAAATCCGCGTGCCAGCGCGCGCAGCACTGTCACCGATCGCATGCGCGAGCGAAGATCCCCGACTTTGTCTTCGATGATCGCGTAGGACATAATGTGCCGCTCCGCCGTCTGCGCGCCGTGCCCGAACCTCGCTGCGCCCCGCGGGCACGCACTTCTTCAGCAGCCTGTTAGACGCCGATCCCGGCGCCCGGGTTCAATCCCAACTGCTTTTTGGATTAAATAGCGCCGTTCCTAAGTGCCCATCTGCTATTCTACCCCGGCCGATGCCGCGCCGAAATGCATTTTCCGCCGCGCGCCCGCGAGGCGGCCGAGGAGGGCTCCGCAAGCCGCTGACTCAATCGAAAATGCCGGGCCGCACGGGTGCGTCGCATGCGGCCGTGGGGCGCGGGCGCAACGTAAAGCTAATAGACTCGGCTTGCCGAGCGTCGTATACTCGACCTGTGCAGACAGGAACCTGCGCGCTCGACCGGTCCGCCGGTGGGTCGCCGGGGGCAAAATATCGGGTCCTCCCGCGGAGAACCGCCATGCAGAAATTGAAACTCCGGTCGGCCACGCAGATCGCCGCCGCCGTCGTCTGGGGCTGGCTGGCCGTCGGCTGCGCCGAACCCGCTGGCAGCGGGCATTTCGCCTACCGGCAGGATGCTTGCAGCGATGCCGTCGCGATGCAGGGCTTGGTCGGCGCCGCCGCGCCCGATTCGCCCTTCGGCCGAGTCACCGGCCGTGCCGCCGCGGCGCAGGTGGACTGGCCGAGCCCCGGGGAGGCTCGCGCCGCCGCCGACCGCGCCGACCGCGCCGACCAGCGCCCCTGCGCGTCGCCGCTCATGCCCGCCGACGCGCCCGACGGGCTCGCCGCCGCGGCGCTGGCGCAGCAGATGGGCGCGGACTTGAATTTTCAGGCCGGCGCCGGCGATGTGATTCAGTTCGACGGCACGCCGGGCGCCGGCGAAGCCACCGCCGGGCTGCCCGCCGACATGGCGCAGATGGTGATGTGCAACCTCGTCGAAATGCAGGACGATCCCCACACTGCCATGCCGCTGTATTCGGTCACGGTCGAAGACCCCGGCGCGGCGCCGGTCGTCCGCCGCAATGCGCTGACCGAACGCTGAAGTTCGTCGCAATCTGGGTTTTGGTGAAGAATAAAAATAAACACAAAGAATGCGCGCTGCGCGCTCGCGCGCAAGAGGCGGCAGGATGCCGGCGCATGACCCACATTGTTAGGGGTGCCCTTTTGCTTTCCGGCCGCGGCTTTCGTCCGTTCTTGAAACCGCGCCACAAGGCCACTGACCGCATGATGCTTTTAGCGCCGGAGGCGCGGCAGCGTTGTTGCCCCCCGGTCGATCGGGTTGGCCGGAAGGCGCAGCCGAGAGGCCATCTGCTGGGAAAGCGGTGCGCAGCAGAAGCACGCACCCGACCTTCCATCGCGCGGAACCGTATCCGGCGCGCAACGAAGCGAATGCATTTCGGCCCGTCGCCTGCGACGTTCCGCGCGGGAGAACGTTGGCCGCGCGACATCGCATCGGACCGCGCGGGCGGTCTGGCGACCGCGCACCAGGGGTAGGGATGACCTCCGGCAACCTCTGGCTTTGTTACCGCGCGCCGTTGGCGCGAAGAAAGCGACCTGACGGTCGGCGCTACCGGGGCATTTGCGAAAGATGTGGGTCATGCACGGGTAGGATGCCGGCGCTCCCAGGGGGCGCTTCCATGGGGATCAGGCGGGCAGGATTTGCCCGCCGCTTGCCGTGGCCGGCGTCGGGGCTGCGGCGAGAAACCGGCGCAGCACATTCAGCCCGCAGGTCTGCGATTTTTCCGGGTGGAACTGCACCGCGTACAGCCGGCAGGGGGTGTCCGAGCGTGGCGCTCGCGGTCCCGGCTGGGCGTTCAGCGACCGCCCTGCGCGCGCCACCGCGGCGGTGAATGCGACGCCGTGGCGGCAGGTCAGCGCGACGTCGGCGGAGTCGGCCGGGGCGACAAAATACGAGTGCACAAAATAAAAGGTCCGTTCCCGATCGGTCAGCTCGGCCGGGAACAGCGCGTTCGGGTGGGCGGTCTCGGTGCGGTTCCAGCCCATGTGCGGCACCTTCAGGCCGGGCTGATCGGGAAACCGCACGACCTTCCCCGGCAGCACACCCAAGCCGACCGCGCCCGGCGATTCTTCGCTGGATTCGAACAGCAGTTGCAGTCCCAGGCAGATGCCCAGAAACGGCTTGCCGGCGGCGATGGCTTCGCGCAGTGGTTGCATCAGCCCGCGGGCGGTCAGTTCGCGGGCGGCGTCGCCGAAGGCGCCCACGCCGGGCAGAATGACGGCGTCGGCCGCGGCGAGCACGCCGGGGTCGCCCGACACGGCGGCCGCCGCGCCCAGGTGTTCCAACGCCGAGCGCACCGAACGCAGGTTGCCCATCTGGTAGTCGACGACGACGATCTTGGGTTGCGCGGCGGACATGGGTGAGGCTCCGAATTGGAAACCGGAATTATACCGCCGGCCCATGGGGTGATCGATTGCCGGGCGGAGAAGCCGGGTCCAAGCTGGTGGGTCCATTGGAATGACCTCCGCGGAGGCATGGTCGGAAGGGCGTCGGCAATGGCATGGAATGGCCCGACGGCCGGCAGGGCGGCCATTTATGGACCAATTTGGTGGTGGGCTGACCAGACCCGGATGCACGCGAGGCGGCAGGTGGCTCGCGGGGCGAGGGGTGGAGGGAGGACCGGGGGGACGAACCCGTTCTGGGCGGGTTACAAAACGAACCTAATGTAACATATGATACTATTCCTTTGAAGTATATCTGCACTTGTGAGCGGGGGGTCAAAATGTGTCGTGAAAATTGGTGACGATGGTCTTAAACGATGGTTTATCAATGGCGTAGCGATGCAACGTGGACGAAGGAGTGTTCCAGCACCGGCGACGGCAAAAAACTTGCGGGAGGGTGGGGCATGCGCATGAAGCGAATGCATTGGGCAGCGGCTGTGGGGCTGATGCTCATGATGGTTCCGGCATTGTTGCGGGCCGAATGTGGCGATCCGCAGATGATGACCGACGATGCGTGGTATCCGGGCGAACTGGCCTGTTCGACCTGGCCGCGCTTGTTTAAAACCGAGGCCGAACAGTACAAACGGGCCACCGGGCGTGGGGTCGATACCGACCAGGACAAAGTCTTGGCGGCGTGGTTTTTCCGCAACACGCACTATGCGCACTGCGAAGAAGGCCGTCCCGAGGAATTCGGGCCCGGCAAGCGCGAATGGAACCGCAACTACTGGACCGGGCTGTTTGCCTATGGTTTCGGCATCTGCGGGACGACGCATTCGCAGTTCACCGCCGAAATGAATGAACTCCTTGGTCCCTGCCGCGCGCGCGTTGCCGGGGTGGACGGACACAACAGCTTCGAGGTGTACCTCGAAGGCGGCCCCTACGGCAAGGGCGACTGGGTGATCCTCGATCACGACCAATCGACGGTGATTTTCAGCGACGACGGCAGCCGCATGCTGGGGTTCCACGACATTCTGGGCGGGAACTTCAAAAATTACATCAACCAGCGGTACAAGCCGCAAAAGCAGCACGGGTGGCTGGTGGCGGGGCTGAGTTCCGGGGACGACCAGGACTACGACAAATGGAATGACGTGGAATATGACGGCGGCTACGCCGGGCCGCCGCCGATCGTGCATCTGCGCGCCGGCGAGACGCTGCGCCGCTACCTCCATCCGGGCCTGGCCGACGGCAAGAGCTTCGTCTTTTGGGGGCTCAACTGCAAAGACGGCGGCATTCCCGGACCGGCGCGCAATGAAACCTGGGTGAATCAGCCGCAGACGATGTTCGACGCGAAGCACTGCTGCGATGCGCGCTCGGGTCAGGATCGTTTCGCCAACGCCGAGTACACCTACAAGCCCAACTTCGCCGACGGCAGCTACAAGGAGGGTGTCGCGGACGAAGGCAAGGATCACGTGACATTCGAGTTTTACTCGCCCTACGTGATTGGCTCGACGCCGGCCGACAGTTCTTCATGGGGGATCTACAAAGACGGCGGCAAAAACGGGCTGGTGCTGCATGGGAAATTCAGCTGCCCGGTGAGCGTCTCGGTGGACCAGGGCAAGACCTGGAAGGACGCCGGCGCCGGCGCCGACGGCTTGGACCTGACCGACGCGGTGAAGGGCCACCAGCAGTATCTGCTGAAGCTGGGCGCCTCCGCGCAGGCGTTGGCGGGCAGCGGCCTGACGATCGTGACGGTGTGCGAGTGCAACGCGACGATCGTTCCGCACCTGCATGACGGCGCCAACAAGATCACCTTCGAAGCCAGCGGCCTGGGAGTGCTCAACGCCGGCCCGAACATCGACGAAGCGGAAGCGCACCTGATCGCCGGCAAGATGGATTCGCCGGAGGTCACGCTGGAACTGCAGACGCCACGGCAGGAAAATATCGCCGGTGTGTACGGGGCCTCGTGGCAGGTCTCCGGCGATCCGCCCAAGCAGGGCGTGAAGTACCAGATCGAGTACTCGACCGACGGCGGCAAAACGTGGCTGCCGGTGGTGAAGGACTGGGAAGTCACCCGGCGCGCGCCCGAGCCCAAGGACTGGTGGACGCAGTCGCTGGCGTGGGGCTCGGCCGAACCGAAAGGCAACGTCAGCGGGCCGGTGCAGGTCCGGTTTTTGAACTCGGGCAACCGCAGCTACCGCAAGGTCGAAGCCTACCTGACCTACCACGTGAAAAAGCAGAGTCCGGTGACGGCGACGTTCTGCTGGAGCGAAGGCAAGGGCGGGCCCAAGACCGCCACGCACACGTTTGCCGCGACGCCGGGCCAGGCGGATTCGTCCTGGACCGTGCAGACCGGCCATGACGTGAATACGCTGTGGGTTGAATACGCCTGCAAATAAGCGGGAACGAAGGCTCTCAATTCAAAGCGACGGGCCGTGGCGCTTTACGGGCAAAAGCCGTTGTATAATGCCAGCTATGGCGCATCGGCCCCCCCATCATCAACCTCGTCGATCGGGAAAACCGCTTTGGGTGGCATGTTGGCCGAACGACAAGCCACCGGCCGAAGAAATGGCCTGCACTGCAAAATACGTACCGTACGGAAAACATAAGAACTACGCTTCGCCGCTGTGGAGTTTTGTGCGCTCGTCGGATGCTTCCAAGTGCGATTCAATTGGCGCTAAACATTTTGACCGGTTGACAGCCCTGCTTCGTGAGGCAATCAAGGCACCCGGGGTTTCTGCAGAGTTTCGCGGGAATTATCCGGCGCATGTGTGGGCTTATGTTAACGACGTTTTGCATCAAGGAATGTTGATGAATCAGGAAACCGGGGTGTATCATGGATTTCCCCTGATCCTTGAGGAACAATACCCTCGGGATCCCGATGGATTATTGGAGTTTTCTCCCCGTGTCCAAATCCCTTGAGATCAACTTCAATTGGCTCTCGGAGCCAGCCATTATCGACCCTTTGGAGCGGCGCACGTGGGGTGAATTTGGCATTGTTGCCGGGGCGGACGAAATTACACTCGTGTTCGATCGGCAAACCGGCGAAACGCGCTCTCGCTTGCGGCTGCCACTTTTCCCCATCGCCGAGTGGTTTATAGAGAACTGGTGGGCGCTCCTGTTTGAACCGAGCCGCAAAGAACGAATTTCCAGCCAGCCCGTTCTGGATCCTTGGGTTGAACGCCACTGTCTAAGGTCTGCGGAAGCAGGATTGTTGCTCCCGCGTGCCTTTATTTACAGCGATGGGGAGCGGATTTGCCTCGAATGGTTTGCCGATCCAGAAGACGCTTATCCGCAAATGCCCGGATATTTCCCGGACGGCGGGCGGGTGGAGCTGGAACCGGCCGACGTGAAGAGTGCCTTGCACACCTTTATCGACGGGGTGGAACGCCGGGTGGCGGATGATCCAACCGATCGGGCCATGGGGTTTCGGGAGCGTTGGCAAGCCATCAAGAATTCCAGCTTGCTATCCAAGCAGGACGAAACTACCTTTTGCCGGGCGGCTGGAAAGATGGGGCTCGACCCTTACGACCTTACGACCTGGAAGCCGGATTTAATTGACTTGTTGGAGACAAAAATCGATTTTCAGACCGATGCCGTACTGGCCGAGGACTTTTTGGAGGTGGCAAAGCCGGAATCCGCCGGTGCGACCTGGGAGTGGGTGAGTCGAACGAAAGGAAAATTTAACCTTAAGTCCGGTCAGCCACGTGCTGAAGTGCAGGTTCAGCCATCTTACGATGCGGCACGGACTGGCTATCAGCGGGCTAAACGCATTCGCCGGCTTTTATCTTTACAGGATGGTTCACCCATACAGTCCCTACCCGCTGCCTCCAGCACCCTAGGCATGGACTTCAACTACCTTGAACATAATCATTCACCATCCACGGATGTACAAGCCGTTGTGGGATGGCAATCGCAACACCAGATTGTGGTCGCGGGGCCGGTGGCTGCGGCAACCACTTCAGGAAGGTTTTTGCAAGGGCAAGCGCTTTATTACGCGCTGTATGGGTGTCTGAAAAGTCCGCGAATCGTACGCCGATCCTATACACGAGAACAGCGGATCGCGCGGGCATTTTCCGCCGAACTTTTGGCTCCTCGACAACTTCTTTGCAAAACATATGAAGCGGCGTCAAATCCGGGAAAAGCCATTGACGAGTTGGCTGAACAATTCATGGTAAACCCAGAGGTGGTAAAGTGGCAACTTCACAATGCGGGTGAGGCCCTGCCTCCTTGGTTTTGAGGCAGCGACGGCAGGCAATTCGCGACTTGAAAGGGGATTTTGGCGTAGCCGCAAGGTAATCGAGCACTAGAGCGCGTTTCAAAACGGTTCGAACGCGGCGCTCTGTTGTAGCACAGGCTTCCAGCCTGCATCAAAAACTGTGAATGGTTTTGAAACGTGCTCGAGTTGGAGAACGCCGGCGTTTGGTTTTCGGATTGCTACGAAGCCGAATAGAATCGCGCTGCACCGTGCCGCTTTCCGTGTCTCACGCGGGGGCGGCGATCGGGAAGGTGAAGGTGAAGGTGGTGCCGACGCCTTCCTGGCTGTCGAGCTTGATGTTGCCGTGGTGTTCTTCGACGATCTGCCGGCACAGCGCCAGGCCCAGGCCGGTGCCGTCGGCCTTGGTGGTGAAAAACGGCGAGAAGGCGCGGTCGAGGACCTCCGGCGGCATGCCCGGGCCGTTGTCGGCGATGCGGATCACCACGTTGGCGTCCTTGCGGTAGGTGGCGACCTGGATCAGATTGCCGACCGAGCCGTACTGGCCGGCGTCGGTGAAGGCTTCGGCGGCGTTCTTGAAAATATTGATGAAGACCTGCTGAATCTGGTGTTTGTCGATATAGAGTTCCGGCAGGGAGGGGTCGAGGTCGGAATCGAGCTGCACATTTTTTTCCGTGATCAGATTGGAGACGCTCGAGAGCGCGTGCCGGATGGCGAGGTTGATGTCGGCCAGGTTGCGTTCCGGTTTCATGGGCTTGGAGAAATCCATCACGCCGCGCAGGATGCGTTCCAGCCGGGTGACTTCCTCGTCGATGATCGCGGCGTTGTTGCGGACGCGTTCGACATCGTCGGCCTTTTTCATGATCGCCTTGGCGAACCCGCCGATGGTGGTCAGCGGGTTGCGGATTTCGTGGGCGACGTGCGCGGCCATGCGGCCGACCATGGCCAGTTTTTCGGCGTGGACCAACTGGTCGTGCGCGCGGTGGAGTTCCTCCATGCGCTCGTTGAGGTTCCGGTAGTCCTCGGCGTTGGCCAGTGCCAGCCCGGCGCGTTCGGCGAAGAGCCGCACGATGTCGATGTCGTGGGAGAGCAGTTTGCGGCCGCTGAAGAGGTTGTCGACCATCAGCACGGCGCGGACGGTATTTTTGCTGACCAGGGGCGCGACCATGAAATCGGCGACCTGGAACCGCTCCAGAAACTGCTTCGAGACGCGGTCGTCATGCGCCGCGTCGGCCACGTGAATGGCGCGTTTTTCGACCGCGCACAGCGTCACGATTTCCTGGGTGTCGGTGAGCGGATAGTTGGCGTCGCGGATGGTGTGGTACAGCGGCAGGTCGGCCGGCCGCACGTTGACGGCGTCGCGGACGATGTCTTCGAGCGAGAGGTCGCGGTGGCTGAGTTCGTTCCAAATCTGAAAGGCCTGTTCGCGCGAGGCCGGCCCGACCGCCACGCGGCCTTCCAGCGTGTTGCGTTCGCGGTTGCGCACGAACAGAAACCCGCGGTTGAAGCCCAGCCCGTTGCCGGCCGTTGCGCAGATCAGGATGGTCATGTACAGGGTGTCGAGTTCAAGGGTGGCGCCGAGCAACTGGCCGAGGCGGCGCAGCGTTTCGAGCTGTTCGGCGCGGCGCACCTGCGCGGTGGTGTCCTGGGTCACGATCATCATCTGGGTGCGGCGGCGTTCCTTGTCGGAGATCGGCGCCAGAAAGTGCGTGCAGTGCTTCATGAACCCGTCCGGGTCGATGTATTTGAACTGCACCGAGCGCGCCTTCCCCAACCGGAACGACTGCTCGAGAATCTGGTCCTGGTTTTTCAGCACCTGCCAGAACGCCCGCCGCCCC
>JBOHNC010000049.1:0-9912 GCA_050730415.1 Planctomycetota bacterium | reverse complement strand
GCTAAACACTGGAAGTCATTTTCTGGCAGTCTCTTATAAAAATGTAATCCTTATCTTTGTGCCATTGGGGCCATAGGCCCGTGCCACCTATGCCGCCGGCGGTTTGAACGGCGATTCGCGAATGTCGCGTTGTAGTGCTAATCTGTTTCCGATCAAATTCTCCGAGTAGCTCACTTTCTGAAATATTCATTCAATCGACTTCTTTGGGTCCCACATCTCTCAATACCCCGCATTTAGCATTTCTTGGATCGGCTGGGGCAATTCAAATTGCCCGCATCCACAAGATTTGACAAAATCCCAAGCTACGGACCGGCGGGGGCGTTGGGGTTGCCGGTTTCGTCGGGGCCGGCGGCGGCGGGGGGCAGCGGCGGCAGGGGGTCGGGGACGAGCGGAGGGATTTCGGATGAATTCGCGCTTTGGGCGTTGCGGATCATTTGCGCCCAGGTGGCCGGAGCGATTTGGCTGCCCAGCAGGGGCACGTCCACTTCGCGGCACTGGTAGGCGTCGATGGTCGGAATCATCCTTTCGAACATCGCTCGGATTTCCGGGGTGCGGGCTTTGTAGTAGACCTGCAACCAGGCCGCCTGGTGCGCGCCCCAGCCGTAGGTGAGGAACTCGCGGAAATAGGTCACCGGCGCACCGGGATGTGCCTTCAAGTATTCCTGGAACCGGTTGATGTGCTGGCGGTCGCGGTTGATGGCTCCCGGACCGGGATCGGCGCCGTAGCGCCAGCCGGTTTCCCAGTCGCCGATGGCCGGGCTGGTTTGGGTGGTCTGCCAGGTCACCGACTGCCCCATATGGCCCTGCTGGGTGACGACGACTTTGCGGTCGAGCAGCTCGCGTTTGACCTTGTTGGCCTCGCCGCTGTAATTTTCCGCCTTCCAGACTTCGGGCGGGCCATCGTAGGCGTCGGTGCGTTCGGTCATGCCGATGACCAGGAAGGAGGCCTGGTCGGAGGTCCAGTCGGGGCGGTCGGAAACGATCATGCGGGGATGGACGGTGTCGTGCTTGTAGGTGACGACCCAGCCGGCGGGCACTCTGAACTGCAGCCGGCCCATGGCGCGCCCCATGTGCCGGGTGACATAGAAGTCCCAGGCGGTGAGCGGGGTTTCGGGCACGGCATGAAAGGCCGGGGGCGGCGGCGCTGGATCGTCGCACCCGGCAGCGGCCAGAAACAGGGCCAACGTACAGGCGCCGAGGAGGGCGCGGACAGACTTCATGCGGCGCTGTAGAAACCATGCTTGGAGCGCAGGGCGGTGAGGGTTCCGCGCGAGTGACTGGCGGCGGCGCGCTGATTGTTTTGGGTCGCGCGGAGGAACGTTTTGGGTAGTTCCTGGCGCGGAGGCCGCGCCACGACCTACCTTTCCGTGGGTACCACCCACGGCGATCCCAATTCGGCCCACTACGGGGTCCAGAAAAAGACTCCGGAAGTGAAGGTTTCTACAGAGCCAACTCATGCGAAAAGGAACTCCCGGCGCAACGTTCGCCTATGGCGGGAATTGGCCACGGCGGAGGGATCTGGCGGAACGACGGTCCATTCTCCCACGTTAGGACGGTTGAAGGGCGGGAAGCATCAGAAAATCTGCTTCCGCGCGCGGGCGCGGTCGTACAGTTCCAGCGTGCGCCGCACCACTTCGGCCGGATCGCAAAGCGCAAGAATGCGCTCGCGGCCGGCACGTCGCAGCGCCAGAAACGCCGGCAGCGCCGGGTCGAGGGGCGGGGTGGAAGCGGCCGGATCGGGTACGCGGTCCAGGGCGAGCAAGCTCCGAATGGCCGCCACCATCCCGGCGATATCGCCGGGGCGCACCAACCGTCCGCCGACCGCCGGCCGGAAGCCGCCGGGACCGATTGGTGTGGAGCGCGGATTGGGTGGGGTGGGTGGGGTGGATAGGGTGGATAGGGCGCGGGGAGCGTCGGGAACGGGGCCGAGGTATTCGGCGCTGCCGCCGGCGTCGGTGGCTACGACCGCCAGGCCGGAGGCCATGGCTTCGATCACGGTGTAGGGAGAGTTGTCGTAGCGGCTGGGCGCCAACAACAGATCGTGAGCGCGGTAGACTCGCGCGAGATCGGCGAGCGGCACTCGGGGCGTGAGTTCGAGACAGCCGGCGGCGGGCCGGCGGTCGGGATCGGGCGCGGCGGGGCCGGCCGCGCCGGGGGGGGCGGCGGTGGTTCCGTTGGCCGCGTGGCGGTTGCGCAGCGCCGGACCGAAGCCGCGGCGGGTGAAATCCGTCAGGAGCTGTGCGAGCATCGATCGACCGGTCTGGTCGGACCGGCCGGTGTTGGGCGTGTCGGGGCCGAGCACGGTCAGGCCGATGTGCGCATGCCACGGGCGCAGCGCTTCCCAGACGGCGGGCAGATCCTGGCAGCCCTTGCGGTCTTCGAGGCGCCCGACGAAAAGCAGCGCCAGCGGCGCGCCGGCAGGCGAAGAGGGGGCGGCCGGGTCGGGCGGGGGCGGGTGAAAGCGGGCGGTGTCGACGGGATTGGGAATGAAAGTGATGTCGGCGTGCAGGTGGAAATGGGCGGCCACGCGGCGGGCGAGGTCGCGGCTGGGCGCGGTGAGGGCATCGGACTGGCGCAGCAACCGTTCCTCCATTGAGCGCAGCGCGGCGCGGGTGGCGGCGTCGCCGGCGCCCGGCAGGTGCAGCCCCATCTCGGCCAGCAGGGACCAGGGCGAGTAGAGGCGGGTGACGACCGGAATGCCGCGGGCTTGGGCAAAGGGCAGGCAGTGCAGGCCTTCGGCGAGGTGGTCCGGGGTTTCGATCAAATCAAAGGGGAAGGATCGGTACAGATCGGCCGCGGCCCGAGCGACTCGCTGGGCGAACAGTTCGGCGAACAGGTGCAGCGACAGGCGGGCGGGGTCGAGCGGCCCCAGGCGCGGCACGGCCAGCCGCAGCACGCGTACGCGCGGCTCCAGTTCGTCCTGTTCCTCGCGCTCGGCGCCGAAGGTCTGGCTGAGCACCACGACGGAGTGGCCGGCGGCGGTCAGGCCGCGCGCCAGCAGTTGGACGAAGGTGGCGATGCCGCCGAAGGCGGTTTCGGGAGGGAATTCGCGGCTGACGAGCAGAATGTTCATGGTCGGAGCCTGGCGGCCATCACCGACCGGGCGGCTGCCGGCCGCGCGGCGGCGCCGTTGGGTTGGGGAGCGCCCGGCCGGGCGGCGCGGGAAACAAAAAACCCGGCACAGGAGCCGGGTTTTTCAAAGGCAGTCATCCGTGCGCCCGATCAAGGCAGCTTGGCTTCTTCCTCTTCGAACAGCACCATCTTGGAGTGAACGATGATGATCAGGTTGCGCTTGTCGCGCTCGGTGTAGTTGTTCACGAACAGGCGGCCGATGATCGGGATGTCCATGAGGATCGGGACGCCGGTGCGGCCGTCGAAACGCTGGTCGGTGACCATGCCGGAGAGGACCAGCGAACCGCCGTCCGGGACGGTGGCGGTGGTCTTGACCGCGCGAACTTCGATGGTGGGCAGTTCGATGACCGGTTCGGCGTTGGCCGGGACGCCGGGCAGCGCGTAGACCACGTCACGCAACTGGATCGGCACCGAGACGGCCGGTTCGAGGTCGAGGGTGATGTAACGGCGGTCGTGCGAGACGTTGGGCTTGACGCCCAGGATCGCGCCGGTCAGGTAATAGGCGATGACCGGGTCGAGGGCGGTGCCGTTGACGTTGTAGGTCTGAATGTAGGCGGTCTGTTCGCCGATCAGCACATACGAGCGCTGGCCGTTGAACACCGTCAGGCGCGGGGCGGTCAGTTCGTCGGTGGACTGATCCTTGGCGACCGCTTGGAGGATCGCGTTGGCCAGCATCGAGCCGCTGTAGCGGGTCTGCAGCAGCAGGCCCTGGCCGGGGGTGCCGGCGAGGCCGGTATTGGACAGGTCGCCCAGGGTGCCTTCACCCAGCGGGACCAGACGGGTGCGGTTGGTGGTCTGCGCCATTCCCAACACGCCACCGAGGTTATCGCGCAAGCCGTAGGGAGCGCCCGGGGTGCGCGGCGCGGTCGGAGTGAAACGATACTGACCGTCGCCACCGTAGGTGGGGGCCGGGCCGGAAGCGCCGCCGCCGGCGGTATAGAAGCCAGCCGGTCGGGTGCCGCCGACCGTGTCGCCGGGGTTGGTCGGTTGGTTGGGGTCTGCCGGTGCACCGAAGCCGCCGACCACCCACGGCAAGCCGTGTTCGGTCGGGGTATTGTCGATGCCGGTGAAGTGAACGCCCAGATCTTCCAGGGTCTGATTGTCGACTTCGATGAATTGCGTTTCGACCAGCACCTGCACCGACTGCTGATCGCGCAGTTTTTTCAGGAACAGTTCGACCGCATCCTGAATTTCAGGGGTCTGGGTCACCAGCAGTTTGCCGGCGCCGTCGGCGTTGATGTTGGCGCCGCCGTTGCCCCAGGTTTCGGGCGAGACATATTTCTGGATCAGGCTCACGATTTCGGTGTCGTTGATCCCGCCGTTGGCCGGGGGCGGCGGGGGCGGCGCGGCGGCGGCGCCGCCGGTCAGCAGGGTGACCTGCGGGGTGTCGTAGTTGGGCTTGGTGCCGATCAGGTCGCGGATGTCGTAGATTTCGATGATGGTCGGCGGCTTCAGGTTGGTATCCGCGGAGTTGAACATCATCACCACGCCGTCTTGGACGCGGTAGGTCATGTCGATCTGTTTGAGGGCGTGTTTGAGTGCATCGCCGCAGGGCATGTCCATGACCGCGAGCTGCACCATGCGGTCGCCGGCGCCGGCGGCGGTGGCGTTGGCGTCGAAGACCATGTTCACGCCGCACTTGTTCTGGATGACTTCCTTGACGGTCTTGAAGGGCGTGTCGGTTTCGAAGTTGAAGGTGATGGGAATCGAGAGCTTCTCGTAGATGCGCTGGTCGGCCGGGCTGATGCGGCTGCGACGCTGGGTGGCGCCGCTGCGGTTCTTGACGATTTCATGCCAGTCGGGGGCGTAGGTCAGGTATTTGGCCGGCGGGATACCTACTTCATCGACGTGTTCCCAGTTGAGCTGCAAGTGTTCGTTGAACAACCACTTGATTTCCTTCAACTGGTGGTTGTATTCCCGGTTCTTGGCGTCGTCCTGGAGGGCCATGGCGCGGCTGTTGAAGGGGTCGTCGCGGAGCACCACGGTGGCGATCTGCTGGGCCTTGTCGTATTCACCGGTGTCCAGCAGGCGGTCGCCTTCGTCCAGCAGGACGTCGATCCGCTGGCGGCGCACCTGGTCCTGCTGCGCCATGTCGGCCTGCTTGATGGTCAACATCTGGGTCTTGCGCGCATTGGCCAGATCCACTTCGGCTTGGTTGTTGAGGGCCGAGGCGGTCCGGCGTAGCGTTGCGGCCTCGGCCCGTTCCTGGTGCACATCGATGCGCTCGGGCATGTACCGGATCAGTTCGTCCACGCGGTCGAGGTTGGCCAGGGCGGTGTTGGTTTGCTTGATTTCCTCGGCGAAGATCTCGTCGTCGGTGGTAAACATGGTCCGGTCGGGATTCTGGGCGATATGCAGTGCTTCGCGGGCCTTCTGGAGCGCCATGCGCACATCCATCAGTTCCTGCTGGTCGGCTTCCTGCAGGACCTGCATGGCGTTTTTCATCTGGCCCTGGCCGGTCTGCTGGTCGTACATCGATTTGATCCGGGTCTCCAGCGACTGGGCCTGGGCGTTGTTCGGATCGAGGATCAGGGCGGAGGTCAGTACGTCGTTGGCCTGGGAGAATTCGCCCAGGTCGTAGTAGAACTGGGCCAGCTTGACCTTTTCGATCGCTCGCGCAGCCGCTTCGGCCTGGACGGCTTGGAGGTTGGGCGCGGTGGGTTGGGTCACGGGCGCGGGCGTGGTGGCGGGGGTTTCGCCTTCGGCCGCGCACAGGGCCGGGGAAAATGCCGCCGCCGCCGCCAGGGCGGTCAGGGCGATCTTTTCAGGCAGGCGATTGAACATGGGTACTCTCCGTTGCAAATCCGCCGGAATGGAACCGTCCGCGCGGGCTTGACTGGCTACTCTCCGAAGACCTTGAATCCCTTCCCAACCTCAGCCGGCCCGCCATCAGTTTTCGGTGGCGGAGCCGGTGATGTGCTTGCGCTCTTCCTCGTCGAGCAGGATGATGCGCGGCGAAATGACCATGGCGGTGTTCTGCTTGGCGCGTTCGCCGACGGTCCAGCGGAACAGCCGACCGACGACCGGGATGTCGCCGAGGATCGGGACGCTGTTTTCGGCGTCGAACTTGATGTCGCGGTACATGCCGCTGATGTAGAGCACGCCGCCGTCGGGGATCATCGCCGAGGTGCGGACCTTGTGCATGAACAACTGCGGCGCTTCGATGATCGAGGTCACTGCGCCGATCGGGGTGCCGGTCAACTGGTCGATGATCAGGTTCGAGATCGGAATCTGGCGGATTTTGACGATCTGGGAGAGCGTCGGGTTCATGTCCAGGGTGACGTAGCGGCGGTCGTAGGAGACGATCGGGCGGACGTCGAGCGCGACGCCTTCCACCACCGAGTCCACAACTGGCTGCAGCAACTGGCCGTTGGTGTTGTAGTCGCGAATGTAGGCTTCCTGCCGGGCGACTACGACGTAGGCGCGCTGGCCGTTGCGGATGGTCAGGCGCGGCGCGAACACCGTCGCGGTGTTTTCGGTCGCATGCACCGCGTGGATGTAGGCGTTCAACTGCACGCCGTTGGAGTAGAACAACTGGGCGTTCAGACCGCCGGCGGTCACGTCGCCCTGTTCGCCTTCCAACGCGCTGATGGCCGGCGAACCGGGGTCGATCTGGCGCGCGTAGTTGATGAAGCTGGTCACCGAGGAGCCCACCAGGGAAAAGATGCCATTGGAGCCAATCTGACTGGGTGCCGAAACAGACACGAAGCCGGGGACGGGCACGGAGTTCGAGGCGGCCGGCGCGATGTAGCCGGTCGCGGTATTGGCCCGGTTGGTCTTGACGAAGCCGCGGTAGATGCCGGTGATGTCGCCGAAATCGCCGCGCAGACCGCTGCGGGTGTTGTAGAACTGGTTCAGGGTGTTGAGGCCCTGGATTTCCATGCCGATTTCCTGGAAGTCCGCGTCGCGCACTTCGAGGAACCGGCTTTCCACGCTGACCATCACCTTCTGGGTGGCCCGGTATTCGGCCAGGAAGCGGGCGATCTGGTCATGCACGTCCGGGCGCTGGTTGATGAACAGCTTGTCGCCGAAGGCGTCGGCCGAGGCGCCGCCTGCGTTCCAACTGTCCGGCGCGATGGTGCTCTGGATGAGCGTCAGGATCGTATTGATGTCCGGCGGCGGCGTCGCGGGCGGCGGCGGGGGCGGGGGCAGGGTCGAGCCGGAATCCAGCGTGATATCCGGGCCGACGAAGTCACGCACGGCGACGGTGATGTCACCCACGTCGTAGGGCACGAGGATCATCCCGCCACCGGAGGCGTTCAGTTTGCTCAGGTCGTCGATGTACACCGCATGGTCGCGGATGACGTAGCCGAGGTTGCCGCCGGAGGTCTGCAGCACCAGCTTCAGGGCGGCCTGGATGGTCATCCCGGTCACGTCCAACTGCACCGGCGGTTTGTCCTGCAGGGCGGCCGGGTTGTAGACGAAGGAGACGCCGGCGCGGTCGCGCAGGTAATCGAGCACCACCTTCAACTGTTCGTTGGGGAAGTGGAAGTCGACGGTCTTCTGGAGTTTTTCCTCGATTTCACGCTTCCATTCGGGCGTGCCCTGGGAGCCGCCGCTGAGGCTTTCCTGCTTCGCCTGGCGCGCGACCACATGGTCCCAGTCGTCGGGGTAGACGATCAACTGCTGATAGGGAATGTGGCGCTGTTCGACGGCCAGGATTTCGGTGCGGATGCTCTGGTTTTTTTCATCGAGCAGCCGCTGCGCGGTCTCGGCGTGCTTGAGCGAGTTGGCCTTGTCGCGCAGCGAGGTCGCCTGGGCGTTATACGGGCCGGTGTAGTTTTCCAGGGCGCGGACCCGTTCGGCCAGGTCTTCGGCGCTGGCGTAGCGGCCGTCGCTGATGCGGCGGCGGACTTCATCCAGCAGAATGCCGATTTTTTCGCCGTGGGCGCGGTCGAAATCCTGCTGGTCGGCGGCTTCGCGTTCCAGAATCACCTGGCGGCGGACTTCCGCGACCTGTTCCTGGGCAACCGAAATTTCCTTGCGCAGGTCTTCGATGGCAGCCCGCACGCGGTTACGGTACTCGCCGTAGTCATACGGCGTGAGGTCGGCGTAGTCGACGAGGGTCTTGGCGTCTTCGTAGTTTTTCAAAGCCTTCTGGAGGCTGTCGATCCGCTCGCCGAGCAAGGTTTCCTTCGTGTTGGGATCGTTTTCGGTGTCCGGATCGTATTCCTTGGCGCGCTTGCGGTTGTCGTCGCCTTCGGCAATTTTGCGTTCGATGGCGTACAGCCGCTCGGCCGCCGCGTTGCTCAACAGGTGCGTGGCCTGCTCCAAGACGACTTCCGGGGTGAGGCCTTTAATGGCGGTCAGCACCTTGGCGCGCAATTGCTGCGCCTGCTGGAAGTTGGGGTTGAGCGCCAGTGCGGCGTCGGCAAAGCGCAGCGCACCACGGTAGTTTTCCATCTGGTAGAGCGTGACGGCGCGGTTGTATTCGATCGTTGCCTGGTCTTCGCGCTGCGCGGCCTGATTGCCGTGGCCCTTCAGGTAGTCCTTCAGAAATTCCTCGGCCTGCGAGAGAGGCGGATTGTTCTGCGGGGTCGTGGTCGGCGCTTGCGTGGTCGCGGGGGTCGACGGCGCGGACGCGGTTTGCTCCGCCAGCATCGGCACGCCCAGGGCGACCGCGGACTTGGTGCCGGACTGGATTTCCTTGTCCAAGTTCGGTTCGGCCTGCTGGTAGGCTGCCGTGACATCGGCGTCGGTCGCGCTTTCGGAGACCGTGCCGCTCGAGCTGGGACCGCCGCAGCCCGACAACAGGAGACTCAATGCTCCCGCCGCCGCCGTCCACCGAACCAAGCGATTGATCATTGCCATTCCTCCCCCAGAAACAGACCAGAGCCTGTCGTGGGAACGTGTGTACAGCTGAGGATGTCTCGTATTCCGAACCAAGGTAAAGGGGAATCGCGGTTTTGCAACCGGTTCCCCCGCCAAAAAAACGAAACCGATCGCTCCTCGCAGGCCGCGCGCGCGGCGCCTGCAACGGGATTTTCCGCCGCCATGCGCCGCGCCCGACGCCGCAACCATCGGGAACCGGCTGCGGCTTGGGCATGTCTGACCCCGATTCGACGCGGCGCGTGGCGCGAATATTAGCGTGGGAGGGTGCCGAATCGGCGGAAATCTGCACTGCACCTCGAAGCAACCGGCATTTTCTTCTCTTTTTTGGGCCCTCTGGACCGATATTGCACCGGGTCGAAGGTTGTGGCGCGGGCGGGTGGAGGTAGCGAGTGTTTAAAAACCATGCCGGGCCGGCGTGGGGGGAGTGCAGGTGGGTTGGGGGGTAGCAGGCCGCTGAAAATGGCTGCGGCACGCCCCCGTTCCCTGCTCGACAGGTGGGGGGCGGCGACCGGCGCGGCGCGGTGTTTCCTTCGTTGCGTCGTATCCAATGGGTACGACTTCCCTTCGGAAGGCTCGCGCCGTTGGTGCGAAGAAACCGACCTGACGGTTGGCCTTCCAGGGGCATGCGCAAAAGCAGGCCGCCGCTTAGGCGGAAGACAACCAAAACCAACATTCAAGATGTGGGCAATACTCAGGTGAGGGTACCCGCGCTCTCAGGGAAAAGCCAAATCCAAGCAGCCGCGCTGGAGCGCGGCACTCCCAGGGGGCGCGCGGATTTTAAGTTTTGATTCGGCTTTCCTTCATCCTTCAGGATTCAAGCGGTTCTTTAGATACCAATCATGGTGTGCAGGGCGGTGAGGGTTCCGCGCGATGGAATGGCGGAGGCGCGAGGATCGTTTCGGGTCGCGCGGAAGAAACTTTTGGGAGGGTCGTGGCGCGGCGTAGCCG
>JBOHNC010000048.1:0-6517 GCA_050730415.1 Planctomycetota bacterium | reverse complement strand
ACGGTAGGCTGGGCGGGCACTGGCGGTTCCGGCGCGGCCGCGAAAACCGGTGCGGGCGGCGGAGACGCGGGCGCGACCGGCGCAGCCGGAGCGGCTGGTTCGGGCTTTTTTGCGGCAGCCGGCGCGGGCGCGGCCCCATTGCCGCCTTCGAGAAACATCAGCACCGCGCCGACCGGGACTTTCTGGCCTTCCTTGACCAGAATCTTGCCGATCTTGCCGGCGCCGGGGCTGGGCAGGGGCACGACCGCCTTGTCGGTTTCCAGTTCCAGCAGCGTCTGTTCGACGGCGACCGTATCGCCGGGCTTGACCAGCAGCTTGACGACATCGCCGGCGGAGATGCCTTCGCCAAGGTTGGGCAGTTTGACTTCGGTGGTCATTTTTTAAATCCTGAAAGGCGACAGGGGACAGGAGAAAACCGATTCCCAATTCCCTTCCCTCACGCTTCGATCGGATTGGCCTTTTCGGCATCGACGCCGAGTTCCTTGATGGCTTTTTCGACATCGGCGGGTTTGTAGCTGCCGCGGGCGGCCAGTTCGTGCAACGCGGCGATGACGATCGACTCGGCGTCGACTTCGAAGTGGCGGCGCAACGCTTCGCGCGTTTCGCTGCGGCCGAAACCGTCGGTGCCCAGCGTGATGAGTTTTTCCGGCACCCAGGGGGCGATCTGCTCCATGACGAGGCGCACGTAGTCGCTGGCGGCGATGAACGGCCCTTTGACGCCCTTGAGCGACTGTTCGACGAAACTGACGCGCGGTTTTTTGGTCGGGTGCAGCCGGTTCCAGCGTTCGGCGGCGAGGGCGTCCTCACGCAGCGCCTTGTAGCTGGTGACGCTCCAGATGTCGCTGGAGACACCGTATTGGGTGGCCAGAATGTCGCCGGCGCGCATGGCCTCGCGCAGGATGGAAGCGCTGCCGAACAGTTGCACGCGCAGCTTGGAGCCGGCGGCTTCCTTGCTTTGGAGTTTGTACATGCCCTTGACGATGCCCTCTTCCGCGCCCTTCGGCATGGCCGGCATGACGTAGTTTTCGTTGCCCAGGGTGATGTAGTAGAAGCCGGGTTCGTTGTCGACATACATACGTTTCAAACCGTCGATCACGATGACGGCGATTTCGAACATGAAGGCCGGGTCGTAGCTCTTGACGCTGGGCACGGCCGAGGCCAGCAGATGGCTGTGGCCGTCCTGGTGCTGGAGACCTTCGCCGTTCAAGGTGGTGCGGCCGGCGGTACCGCCGAGCAAAAAGCCCTTGCAGCGGGAATCGGCGGCGGCCCAGATGAGATCGCCGACCCGCTGGAAGCCGAACATCGAATAGTAGATGTAGAACGGAATGGTGTTGACGTCGTGGGTCGAATAGGCGGTGCCGGCGGCGATGAAGGAACTCATCGCGCCCGCCTCGGTGATGCCCTCCTCGAGGATCTGGCCATCCTTGGCCTCGCGGTAGTACAGCATCGATTCCTTGTCGACCGGTTCGTAGAGCTGACCGACGCGCGAATAGATTCCGCACTGGCGGAACAGGGCTTCCATGCCGAACGTGCGGGCTTCGTCGGGGATGATGGGCACGATCATTTTGCCCAGTTCCGGTTCGCGCAGCATGCGCCCGAACATCCGGACGAAAGCCATGGTGGTGGAGACTTCACGGCCGGCGGAATCCTTGAGGAACTCGGCGTATTCGCCGAGCGCGGGGGCTTTGAATTTGGGCGGCTTGGGATTGCGCGCGGGCAGGTAGCCGCCGAGGGCCTTGCGGCGCTCGCGCAGGTACTGCATTTCAGGGGAATTTTCGGGCGGGCGATAAAACGGCGTCTTGGCCAGTTCTTCGTCGGAGACCGGGATGTTGAAGCGGGTGCGGAACTCGCGCAGTTCCTCTTCATTCAGTTTTTTCTGCGAATGGGTGATGTTGCGGCCTTCCCCGGCTTCGCCCAGGCCGTAGCCCTTGATGGTCTTGGCCAGGATGACCGTCGGCGAGCCGCGGTGCTCCATCGCGGCCTGATAGGCGGCATAGACTTTTTCGGGATCGTGGCCGCCGCGCCGCATGGCGTGGATGTCGCCGTCGGAGAGTTGCTCGACCATGCGCAGCAGCGCCGGCGATTTGCCGAAAAAGTGCTCGCGGATGTACGCGCCGTCTTCGACGACGTATTTCTGGTATTCGCCGTCCACAACCTCGCCCATGCGGCCGACCAACTGGCCGTCGTGATCTTTGGCCAGCAAGGGGTCCCAGTCGCCGCCCCAGATGACCTTCAGGCACTTCCAGCCGGCGCCGCGGAAGACGCCTTCGAGGTCCTGGATGATTTTGCCGTTGCCGCGGACGGGGCCGTCGAGCCGCTGCAGGTTGCAGTTGATGACGAAGATGAGGTTGTCCAGACCCTCGCGGGCGGCGAGGTTGATCGCCCCGAGGGTTTCCGGTTCGTCGGTTTCGCCGTCGCCGACGAAGCACCAGATTTTGGCGCCGGTGGTGTCGCACAGGCCGCGGTCGTGGAGGTAGCGGTTGAAGCGCGCGCGGTAGATCGCCATGATCGGACCGAGCCCCATCGAGACGGTGGGATATTCCCACAGATGCGGCATCAGCCAGGGGTGCGGGTAGCTGGACAGACCGCCGCCGTCGGCCAGTTCGCGACGGAAGTTTTTCAGGTTCTTTTCAGTAAGCCGGCCTTCCAGGTAAGCGCGGGCGTAGACGCCGGGCGAGGCATGGCCCTGGAAGTACACCTGGTCGCCGACGAATTTGTCGGTCTTGGCGCGGAAAAAATGGTTGAAGCCGATTTCCCAGAGCGTCGCGGCGGAGGCGTAGGTCGAAATGTGCCCGCCGATGCCCGCGCTTTCCTTGTTGGCGCGAACCACCATGGCCATGGCGTTCCAGCGAATGATGCTTTTGATCTGGCGTTCGAGTTCCCGGTTGCCGGGGAAGCGCGGCTGGTGCTCGAGCGGGATGGAGTTGATGTACGGGGTGTTGGCGGTGAAGGGCAGGGTGACGCCTTCGCGGTAGGCTTTTTCCTGGAGCGCGGTGAGCATGTAGCGGACGCGCTTGGGGCCGAGGCGGCGCATGAGGTCGTCGAGGGAGTCGAGCCACTCCTTGGTTTCCTGCGGATCGACGTCCACGTTCTGGAGGATCATCGTGTCGGCCATGCGTGCACCTTCATGGGGTGAGCACCAGCGCGTGAAACGCCGGCGCTCATCCGGTTGGACATCTCGCTCGCGGCCGCCGTTTGTGACGGCATCGCGCGGGCGCCAGGACTCGGTCTGTGCCTGTCGGCCTGCAATCGCTTGTCGGAAAGCAGGGAAAATATCGTATACGAAAAACGAGCGCCGCCACGGCGGGCCGGAGGGGATTTTCGCCCCTAAATTGTAGCGGAGGTTGGGGCCGGGGAAATGCCCTTCCGGGAGCCGGTTGCAACCGGCCGGTGTTCCCACCGACCGGCGCTCCTGACCAATCGCCAACCCTTGGTAGGATGAATACCGTCCGCTATTTCCCCCACTTCGCTGATGGAAGGATGAACCGCCATGCCCGCCAAACGCACCGCTCCTCGGCATTTCGCCGCCGCCGCACCGGAGGTGAAAGTCGACGCGCCGGCGGCGATTCAGACGCTGCTGGAGCTGCTGGGCATCCAGGGCCTGAGTGGCCAGGAAGGCAACGTGGATGCGGCGATCGTGAAGATGCTGCTGAAGGCCGGCGTGAAAAAGTCGCAGATCCGGCACGACGGCGTGCACAAAAAAGTCCCCTTCCCGGCGCAGGTGGGCAACCTGATCGTCGATCTGCCGGGAACGGTCGCCGGGCCGCGACGACTGTTCATGGGCCACATGGACACGGTGCCGCTGTGCGCCGGTGCGGTGCCGGTGCGGCGCGGGGGACGGATCGTCGCCAAAGGTGCGACCGCGCTGGGCGCCGACAACCGCACCGCCTGCGGCACGCTGGTGACCTGCATCCGCACGCTGCTCAAATGCAAACTGCCGCACCCGCCGCTGACCTTTCTGTTCACCATCGCCGAAGAAACCGGGCTGTGGGGCGCGCGGCTGGTGGATGCCAATGACCTGCGCCGGCCGGCGGCCGGATTCAACTTCGACGGCGGCGATCCGGCCGACGCGATTTTGGGCGCGACCGGGGCGGAGCGCTGGGAGGTGGAGGTGCTGGGGATCAGCTCCCATGCCGGCGTGCACCCCGAAAACGGTGTCTCGGCGATTGCCATCGCCGCGCTGGCGATCGGCGAAGTCTGGGAGACCGGCTGGTTCGGGCGGGTCATCAAAGGCAAACATCGGGGAACTTCAAATGTCGGCCGGATCCAGGGCGGCATGGCTAACAACCAGGTGGCCGACCGGGTCTCGATCACCGGCGAATCGCGCAGTCACGAGCCGCCGTTTGCGGCGCGGATCACGGCGGCCTACCGGCATGCCTTCGTGAAGGCGGCGGCTTCGGTGCGGTCGATCGGCGGCAAGGCGGGGAAGATTAAATTCACCTCGCGGGTGGACTATCCGCCTTTCCGGATGGACGAAAAGTCGCCGGCGGTGCAGATGAGCGCCGCGGCGATTGCCGCGATCGGCTTGAAACCGACCTTCCGCGTCTCCAACGGCGGTCTCGACGCCAACTACATCAACAAGGCCGGCATTCCGACGGTGACCTTCGGCGCCGGCCAGCACAACCCGCACACGATCGAAGAATATGCCGACCTGAGCGAATACATCGACGGCTGCCGGCTGGCGGTGGCGCTGGCAACGATGCAGGCGGGCGGGTAGGCCGACCTCACCGCCCACGGCAAATGAAGCCGGGGCGTCGGCGATCGGTACGGTTAGCCGGGACAATGCGGAATATCTCCCAGCGTTGCAGGCGTCCGGAACGGTCACCTGTCACCTTTCAACTCTCGTGTTGCGATTGAGTGCGCCGTGCACGGGAAAAACAAAGACGACAGGTGAAAGGCGAGAGGCGACCGCGATCGCCGCGCGGACCGGCGATCTGCCGGTTCAATCGCCTTTCTCATTTCAACGCTCGTCTTGCGATAGAATGCGCCGCGCACGGGAAAAACGAAGACGATAGGTGAAAGTCGAGAGGCGACCGCGATCGCCGCGCGGACCGGCAATCTGCTGGATCAAACGCTTCATTGGCACTGATCGATAGGTTTGTTCAGCGATCCACCGCTCATCTACCTGGTCCGAAAGGCCCGCTGAGCGCCGCATTTCTCGCGCCCATCAGTGTGTGGCGGTGCCGGTCGTGCCGGTCGTGCCGGGCGCGGCGGGCGTGCCGGGGTTGCCCGCGGTGGCGGGCTGCGCGGATGCGGGCGGCGGAAGGGCGGAACGGTTGCCGCCGCCACCACCGCCGCGCTGGAGCTGTTCCAACTGCCGGCGTTCGGCCTGAATCTGGCGCAGGACCTCCTGATTGGCCAGCAGCGCCTGGAGCGCCTGGGCGCGGGCGACTTCGGCATCCATGCGGACCTGCTGCAGGTTCTGCTGTTCCTGGACGGCGGCCAGTTGCGCGGCTTTGGCGGCGGCGGTGTCGGCTTGGGCCTGCTGGATCAGGCCTTGCAGCGACTGGCGGGTCTGTTCAAGGTCGGTGGTGGCCTGTTTGGCGTCGTCGGCGGCCTTTTCGTTGGCGTCGGCCGCCTGGACCAGCTTGTCGGTGCGCTGTATGTCCTGCTTGGCTTCCGGCGTGACCCACTGCCCCTTCACCTTGACCAGCCCCTTGGCGGCCATTTTGTCGTCGCCGTTCAGCCACTTGCCGTCGATTTTTTCGTAGCCCAGCGCGGCACGGGCGGCAGCGTTTTCGGGATCGATCCCGATCACCGCCTGGTCGCACTGCTGCTCCTGGGTGGGCAGTTCGTTGGCATGGCACCAGCCAGCCAGATCCTGGTAGGCGGCGACGGCCTTGGGATCCTTGGGATCGATCGCGGCGAAGCGAGCGGTGAAGACCGTGACCGGATCGGTGCTGGGAACGATTTTCAGCACCTCGCTTTTGGCGATCAGCAGTTCGCCATCGCGCGTGATGACGCGATAGGAATTGCCGGCGTCGATGACCTTGCCTTCGATGGTGCCGCCGGATTTCAGGTACAGAATATCGGCCCGCAGCATCGTCGGCAGCAGGCAGACCAGCAGCAGCGCGAGCCACAGCGGGCCGCGGCGCAAAGACAGTGTGCGGTGGGCCATGGGATGGGTCTCCGGATGGGTGGCGTGGCCCTAGCAGGCTGCTAGCGGCCGGGGAGGGCCGCCAAGCAGCCCCCACCGATTATAAACCGCTGGCTCCCGCGCCAGGTCAGTGCGCTCCCGCGCCGGCTCAGTGCGCTCCGGCGCTGGCTCAGTGCGCTCCGGCGCTGGTTCAGTGCGCTCCGGCGCTGGGCGGTCTACAATGGGTGATGGTTTCCGCCCGCCCGGCCGTCTCAAGAGAGATGGCCGCTGCTGGCGGCCGGTCCCGGTGGAATCTGCGCCATGCCCAAGTTCTTCATCCGCCTCGCGTTGCCCAAAGCGCGCCGTCTGACGCCGGTGGCGGCCGTGGCGGTGGTGGCGGTGGCGCTGGTGGCGCTGACGGGAAGGGCTCCCTTGCACGCC
>JBOHNC010000047.1:0-6530 GCA_050730415.1 Planctomycetota bacterium | reverse complement strand
TGGGGTGGGGTGGGGTGGGGTGGAGTGGGGGAAGTGAATGACCTGGCCGACGGGGGCGGGAATCGCGGCGCGGGGTAGAATGGGGTGGCAGCCCCAATTTTCCATCGGGAGTCCGCAGCATGTCGGTCCGTTCGTTCGTTTTAAAAGCCGGCGCGCACGACCGGCGGTTCACGCCGATTCGCATCCTGTTGAGCGATGCGGGGGGGAACGGGTCGGGCGGTGTCAGCGGGCTGACGAGTGTGAACGTGGCGCGCACGGTGTCGGCGGTGATCGCGCCGGACGCGGCGCCCTACAAGCTGACGCGCACCGACACGGGGGGCGACGTGCCCTGCCAGGTGTCGCAGGGCAAGGTGTACTTCATTTTGGACGAGCTGGCGGCGGGGGAGGAGCGCACCTTCACGCTGACGGAGACCTCGGTGCCGGCGGCGCCGGTGGTGAAGCTGAAGCATGTGGAGCGGGCGCGGCGGATCGAGATCAAGGTTGGGGCGCGAAAATTCACCGAATATCACTTCGAAGGCGACCATGCGCGGCCGTATTTCTACCCCTTGTTCGGCCCGGGGCGGGTGCAGATCACGCGGAACTTCCCGATGGCCAGCGGGGTGGCGGGCGAGACGCAGGACCATCCGCACCATCGTTCGCTGTGGGTGGCTTACGGCGAGGTGAACGGGACCGACAACTGGTCGGAGGAGCCGGGGCACGGGTGGCAGACGCACCAGTCGATCGCGCGGGTGGTGGACGGGCCGGTGTTCGGGGAGTTTGAGGAGCGGCTGAGCTGGGAGGACCGGGAGCACCGGCGGCAACTGGAGGAGACGCGGATTTTCCGGGTGTACAGCACGCCGGATTCCACGCGGTTGATGGATCTGACGGTGGCTTTGACGGCGTCGGAGGGCAATGTGCTGTTGAAGGACACGAAGGAAGGCGGGTTGTGTTCGGTGCGGGTGGCGTCGGCCTTGGACGGCGCGCGCGGGGGGCGGATCGAGAACAGCTACGGGGCCGTGGGCGAAGCGGAGACTTGGGGCAAGCCGGCGCAGTGGTGCGACTATTCGGGTGTGCTGGACGGGAAGGCGGTGGGGATCGCGCTGATGGACCATCCGTTCAACCTGCGCCACCCGACTTGCTGGCACGTGCGGGACTACGGCCTGATGACGGCCAACCCGTTCGGGTACAGCTACTACAAGAGCGGACTTTTGCAGGACGGATCGTACACGATCCTGCATGGGAACACGCTGGTGTTCCGGTATCGGATCCTGCTGCACAAACACGACGCGCGCAAAGCGCGGGTCGGGGAGCGGTATCACGATTACATCAACCCGCCGATGGTGGCGGAATTAAAATAAGCTGGGGTGGCGACACAGCAGGGGGGAACATGCCATGAACAACGCAGAGACGATGGGACTGCACATAGCGCCGACGTTAATCCGGGTGGGCAATGAAGACTTGGATGTGGGGCTGATCTGGGAGGCGGGCTTTCACGCGGCGGAGCCGTGGGAATTCGAGGCGGAAAACGACGGGACCTACGATTTCGTGCGGGACGAAAGCGGGTTGGACTTTCTGCAACTGAACGCGACGGGGCGGGGCGGGGTGACGGCTTGGCTGACGCGGTCGTTTCCGGCCGACGTGGCGATTGAAATCGAGGCGCGGCATCTGAGCCCGAAGGAGAAGCGGCACCTGAGCGTGCTGTTCGGCGCGGGGGCGGAGCAGGCGCGGACGGCGGCGGAGACGACGCGGGCGGAAGAGCCGGGGATGTACCAGGAGTTCCCGAACTATCTGCTGACGCAGGTGGCCGACCACAGCCGGCTGCGGCGCAATCCCGGGTTTGAGATGCTCAGCGAGGAAACCGGGTCGGTGGCGCCGCAGGGGCCGCAGCCGCAACTGCTGGTGGTGGTGAAGACCGGCGGGCGCATCCGGGTGGTGCTCGATGGGAAGGTGATTCACGAAGTGACCGACGCGAAACCGCATGGTGCGGGCTGGCTGGGGCTGCGGACGTGGAATGCCAGCGTGGAAATCCGCGGGCTGCGGGTGTATTCGGTAGAGGTGTAGCCAGGCGGGAACGGTTGGGCGCGCGGGCCGCGAACTGCGGAGGACCGGCGTCGACGGGGACGATGCGCGCGCCGCTGGGCGCGCCGGGTGCATCCGCGCCGCGAGCGTGACGGATGCAAGGGAATGCACGAAGGGACGCAATGGTTGCGCCGGCGGGCGCGGCGGGCATCCCGGGATATAATTTCGGCAGTGGCGCGTCAGGGTTGAACTGGGCGGTGGGTGCGCGGCAGAACCGTTCTGCCGTCCCTCCGGGACTGGGAAGCCATTTTAGTTTGTCGCTCCGGTCCCAGCACTGAAGTGCAGGGCTATGACTCTTGCGTCCCGCGGTGCGGGACTCCAAAAGCCAGAGCGCAAATGCAAACCGGCCGCGCTGGCAGTGATTTTCGATTCCGCGTTCTGTTTGGGGCGTTCTGTTTGGGGCGTCCCGTTTGGGGCGTCCCGATGGGACGTCGGGATGGGACGTCCGGATGGGGACGTGACCGACCTATTTATACCTCGAGCAACAGGGAGTTTCGCATGGGTGCACCGCAGGCGGGCCACAAACTGAAACTATGCCTGGTGCTCCACGCCCACCAGCCGGTGGGGAATTTCGACGGGACGGTCGAGGAGGTGTACCGGGTCTGCTACCTGCCGTTTCTGGAGGCATTTCGCCAGCAACCGCGGGTGAAAGTATCGCTGCACTATTCGGGGTCGCTATTGGTCTGGCTGGAAAAGCACCACCCGGAATACTTCGAGATGATCCGCGCGACGATGGCTTCAGGTCAGGCCGAACTGGTGGGCGGGGGGATGTACGAGCCGATCCTGCCGCTGTTGCCCGAGCGCGACCGGCTGGGTCAGATCGCGGCGATGAGCGACTACCTGGAGAAGCATTTTCAGACTCGTCCGAGCACTTTCTGGCTGCCGGAACGGGTGTGGGAGCAGTCGCTGGTGACGACGCTGGCGACGGCGGGCGTGCGCGGGCTGACGCTGGACGATTCGCATTTCAGGAACGCCGGCTGGCCGGCGGAGGCGTTGACGGGGCCGTTCGTGGCGGAGGACCGCGGCAGCGCGGTGACGATTCTGCCGGCGGTGGAGAAGCTGCGCTACCTGGTGCCGTTTTCGAAGGTGTTCGAGGCGATGAACAAGCTGCGCGAGTGGCACTGGGCGGCGCGGCTGGGGGCGCATCCGGAGGTGCTGACCTACGCCGACGACACCGAAAAGTTCGGGAGCTGGCCGAAGACCTACCAGCACTGCTTCACCGAGCGCTGGCTGCCGGATTTCCTGGCGGCGGTGGCGGCGTCGGGGGATTGGCTGGAGACGCTGTTTGAATCGGAGGCGATGAACGAGCCCAAGCGCGGGGTGGCGTGGCTGCCGGACGGATCCTATCGCGAGATGGGGGAATGGTCGCTGCCGGCGGGGGTGCTGGCGAACTTCCACCGGCGCGAGAAAGCGTTGAAAGGCAATCCCGATTTCGAATCGCTGCGGGGGCATTTGCGCGGGGGGACGTGGCGGAATTTCCGGAACAAATATCCGGAGGCGGCGCGGATGTACGCCAAGCTGATGCATGTGTCGGCGCAGGTGGCGGCGTTCGAAGCGACCGGCGCGGCGGGTCTGGCCGGCGGCGCGGGGACGAAGGGCGGGAAGGGTCGCAAGGCGGGTCGGGGCGCGGGTGCGGGAAGCAACGCGGGCGCGGGGGCGCAGGCGGTGGCGGCGGCGCGGGACTTTCTGTATCAGGGCGAGTGCAACTGCGCGCACTGGCACGGGGTGTTCGGGGGGCTGTACCTGCCGCATCTGCGGACGGCGGTGTTCGAAAATTTCATCAAGGCGCAGAACCTGTGCGAGGCGGGGTTGTACGGCGGCGGCGGCGATCTGTCGGGGCTGGGGCTGGCGGCGGAAGCCTACACGCGCATGGAAACGGCCGATTTCGATTTCGACGGTGCGGAGGAAATCTACCTGTCGAACCGGCATCTGGGGTTGTATTTGAAGCCGGATCGGGGCGGGCATCTGACCGAACTGGATGTGCGGGCGATCGCGGCCAATGGCATCGACACGCTGGCGCGGCGCTACGAAGCCTACCACGACGACGTGGCGCGGGCGGTGGTGGAAAAACAGGGCGACACGCATGCGGCGGAGGGCGAGTCGAAGTCGATTCACGACCTGGTGCTGGCGAAGGAGTCGGGGCTGGAACGGCTGCTCCAGTACGACCGCTACACGCGCGAGTCGTGCATCGACCACGTGTATGCGACGCAGCCGGGCGTGGCGGAGCTGAGCCAGGCGCGGGCGGCCGAAACCGGGGGTTTTGCGGACGGGGCCTACACGGTGGTGGAGGGGCCGCGGCCGGCGCCGGCGGGCGGCGGGATGGAGGTGATTTTCCAGCGCACGGCGACGGCCGAGGGCGTGGCGCGGCTGACGGTGGAAAAGCGGCTGGTGCTGGCGGCCGATCAGCCGCGGTTGGCGCTGCACTACCGCGTGACCAACGCGGGGCTGGCGGCCATGCGCGGCGTGTTCGGCGTGGAAAACAACTACAGCATGCTGGCGCCGGATGCCTTCGACCGGCGCTACCGGACGGCGGCGGAAAAAGACGCGGGGCCGATGAAGCTGGAGCGGGATTTCGGGCGGCTGGGATCGATCGAACTGTACGACGACTGGCGGAAGCTGCGGTTCGTGTGGAGCTTCGAGCAGCCGGCGCGGGTGCTGGTGCATCCGGTGCGGACGGTGTCGCAGTCGGAGGGTGGGTTCGAGAGCGTCTACCAGTCGTCGGCGGTGTATGGGTTCTTCGAGCTGGCGCTGGAACCGAAAGCCAGCGTCGAGTTCAGCATGGTGCAGGAGGTTTTCGCGGGGCGCTAAAGCAGGTAGAGGTGCGCCGGAAGGGGTAGGACGGGCAGGAATCGGACGGTGTCCGCAAGCGGGTCGGGAGGGACCCAAATAATGGGGCGGCGAGCGCGTTCAGACAGGAATGACGAGGGGTTGGGGGACGGGAGCCGGCGATGGGCAAGACGAAAGCACCGCGGCCGAAACAGCTCGCGATCAAGCACGGCAAGAAGACGCTGCCGATGGCGGAAGGCACGGCGACGCTGGGGGCGTCGCGGGCGTGCTTGTTCCGCGTGGAAGGGGCGGGGATCACCGACCACCACGTGAACCTGGAGTTCAACGGCGCGGTCCTGACGGCGGCTCCGGCGGCGGAGGCCGAGGGCATCACGGTGAACGGCAAGCCGCTGGCCAAGCCGCAGCAAATGAAGCCTGGAGACATTCTGGCGTTCGGGGCGCATTCGTTTGAAATCGGCGCGATCTCGAATGCGCCGGGCGCGTTCCGGCGGACGATGCGGCGCTGGTATGTGCGTTTTCCGCTGTATGCGGTGGGCGCGCTGGCGGGGTTGCTGCTGCTGATCTTCGTGGCGGCGTGGATCTACCTGAGTCCGGGGCGGATCAGCGGGTGGATCACGGAAGCGCTGGACAGCAAGCTGAACTGCAAATCGTCGATCGGGAGCCTGACCTACAGCTTTGGCGGGCGGGTGGCGATCAGCGACCTGGAAATTCAGAACAAGCCGGAGTACGGGCCCGGACCGTGCTTGAAAATCGGTTCGCTGACGGCGCGGGTGTCGGTGCTGGACCTGTTGTTTTCGCAGGTGAATGTGCAGGCGACGCTGGACAAGCTGGAACTGCATCTGAACCGGCCGCTGGTGGCGGGCCGACCGAGCTGGAACGTCGAACCGTTCGTGGCGGCGCTGGAGGCGCCGCCGCCGGGACCGCAGCCGGTGAAGCCGCCGGCGGCTCCGCTGGATCTGTCCAAACCGATCCCGACGGGGCTCAAGAATGTGCGGGTGCACTTGAGGTTGACCAACGCGTCGCTGACCTGCCAGGACGACCTGATGGCGCGGAAGACCACGGTGGCGTTGGACGCCGCGGTGGATCTGGACGGGGTGGTGAAGCCGCTGACGGTGAGCCTGACCGGGCTGGTCGACAGCAACGGGCGGTCGGGGAAGATCGCGATCGACGCGACGGCCAATCTGTTCGATTCGCAGGGCCGGATCGACCTGTTCGACGACGCGCCGCCGCGGTTGCAGGTGAAGTCCGGGGACATGGTGACCAGTCTGCCGTTGCAGGCGCTGATCGACCATCTGACGGAACCGCCGCCGGCTGCGCCGGGCGCGCCGGAGCGCATTTTCACCGCCGCCGATCTGCCGCTCCAGCCGAACCTGCTGGGCCGGCGGCTGGACTATCCGGTGACGGTGGTGGATGCCTCGCAGACCGATCGGACCGGCGCGCCGCTGAGCCACACCGTGGATGTGAATCTGGCGCATTTGGGCGATTTGGGGGTGACTTGGAGCCAGTTCACCGTGTCGCGGTTCAAGCCGTTGGCGCTGCAGATTGCCGGGGCGGTGGATGTCAGCGACATCGGGGGGCACCGCGATTGGAGCGTGGCATCGGGCGGTCTTCCAGCCGGGGGCGGGGCGGGGGGCTCGAACGGTACAGAAGTTCCAGGTGGCGTGAGCGGTCCGCATGTTCCGGGA
>JBOHNC010000046.1:0-4859 GCA_050730415.1 Planctomycetota bacterium | reverse complement strand
ACATTACCCACATCTTCTTTGGGTGCTATTTTGTCTTCCAGCCCCGGCTTTCACCCTGTTCTGGAAGCCACCCCAAACGGCCGCCACACGCGTGATGATTTTAGCGCCGGAGGCGCGGCAGAATCATCGCCCAGCAGTTGGCCGGAAGGCGCAGCCTGGAGGCCATCTGCTGGGAAAGCGGTGCGCAGCAACGCGCCCGCGCGACCCGAAGCAAAACCACGCACCCGACCTTCCATCACGCGGAACTGCACCCGGCGTTCATCGAAGCGAATGCCTTTCGACGCATCGCCAGCGACGCTCCGCACGGTAGAACGTGGGAAGCGCGACATCGCCTTGGACCGCGCGGGGCGGTCTGGTGACCACTTCCAGGGGTGCGCCTGCGGAAGACCTTCGGCAACCCCTGGCTTTGTTGCGGTCGCGCCGTTGACGCGAAGAGGGCGACCTGACGGTCGGGGTTTCCGGGTCATGCACGAAAGATGTGGGTAATGTGCTGGTCTCCAGACCGGCTCTGGGTCGAAGCTACGCATTCGGCTTGGTGAACGCGTGCATCGCGCTCTGCTTTCTGTTTGCTTTTTTTCACGCGCGAAAACGAGCCCGCGGGCGCGGAGGCCCGCCCCGATCGACAGGGCCGCAGGCTGGAAGCCTGCGCTACAAACTAGTGGCATGTCAGGGTTGATTCTGGTGGTGGCTGCCGCGGACGGTTCTGCCGTCCCTCCGGGACTGACGACCCATTTTTGGACTTCATTTCCCAGCACTGAAGTGCTGGGCTATGACTCTGCCGTCCCGCAAGCGGGACTCAAAGGCAGGGCGGAAGAACAACCGAATTCAAGTTTGAAACGGCCGTAGTCCTACAGCGCTATGTTGCGAATGGAATGTTCCGGCCCCAGGTTCGACCCTTTCAGGGTCGGGGGGCCTGGGCCCCGTTTCCGTTTGGCGGCTGGAGAGGGGTGAAGTGGTTTTGCCAAACGTACTAATCGGATGGCAGGGGGCGGTTGGCGGTGTCGATTGTGCCGAGCAAACCCAATATGATCATTTATGCGCTATGCACGGGAGCGGGGCGGTGGGGCAGGCGGAGGTTCGAAACGAAGCCATATGCGGATATTATGCACATATTATTAGCACGGGTGATTTCGGGTGAAGGGGGGCGGAGAAGGAGTGTTACGCGTGTTTCATTTGGCGCCGAAGTAAGGATTTCAGGTCGCGTTTGAGACCTTTTTGGGGAAGGAGGCCGGTCCGGATTCGTGGTCGTCAATCGCACTACCGTGGGGTCGGGATCACTGGGGACGGTTGCAAAAAGACCTTGTGAAGACCTGGGAGACCACGATGAGGAACCGAGTCCTTGGTGCTGTGCTGGCCTGGCTCTTTTGCTTTCCATGGTGCGGGTTGGTATTGGTGGCGGCCGGCGAGCAAGCGCCAGCGCCGCCGCTGACAACTCACAGGACGGTGGACGGAATCACGGTCGGTCTCCATTTGCCAATCGAATCGATTGCCAAGGGCGTGTTGCCGCTCACGATTCAGATCGCGAACGGCAGTGCGGGTGACCTCGCGTTTGTTTCGCCCAGATATAACGCCGATCCTGACCTGGAGGTTACGGTCTGGTACATTGCGGCCGCGTCCGGAAAGAAAACACCGTGTGAATTGACGCCGCTGGGACGGACCTATCTACGTTGCGGAGGGATGCGGCGGACCAGTCGAGTGGTGTCAAAGGGATCGACACTGACCTACCTGGCAAAACTCGACCGGCTTTTTGACATCGGGATACCGGGATCATATGAGGTCGATGTTGCGTTGACATGCCACTCGATTGCAACGGCCCAAAAAACAATCTGCACGTGTGCGCTCGAATTCAGCCTTCCCCCCGAGGCGGAGCGGTCGTTTCAAGAAGTAAAAGCACCGCCTTCCGCTGGAGACAAGGACGAGCCGGTGACGCCGGACGCGGGTGGGGTCGCTCTGGGAGGTACGGGAGGCAATTCAGCACCGGTTAAGTTCGAAGTTCACGTCCTGCCGAAAGACTCCCAGGACGTGACGGTATCCCTTTGTATGTTCAGCGCAGATCGGAAGCCTTTGCATTGGGTCGAATATCTGAATACCTATCAAAATTGGACGCTGGCGGTTACGGACTCGCACGGCAAGCCCGCGCCTCTTACCGCGGCCGGGAAAAGATTTCTGGGCGACCGTCACACCACGAGCAAATCGGCGGAGGACTATATCGATGACGAAAATGGCAGCTTGATTGCGGTTTCTGTCGGTACGGATCACGGTTATTGCACGCAGTTTAATTTGTCCACGCTGTTTGACCTGTCCGCGGAGGGATCGTATGTTTTGCGTGCAGAGCGAAAAGTGCTCATTGAAAAACAGCAATGGGTAGTATCTGGAGATGTCGATTTCCGGGTGAATTTACCTGCTGACCTTAGGAGCGAAAAGCTGGCCAGCGAACTGGCGGTTGAGGCAACAAAGGATTCTCAAACCGTGGTGGCTCAGGGCCAGGTGAAGCCGTCTAACTTTAAATAAATCGCAGATTTCGTTCGCGATGGGGGAGAAGAAGAAAGAAGAAAAGATTAGCGCGAGGCGCGCTTTTCAGCGGAAACGCTCGAAGACTCGCTGGACACGGGCTGGTCAGCCCGTGCCACTTTAAGATGCGCTCGCGCGCAAGAAAAGATAGGGCGCACGCTTCGCGCGCCTTGTTTTTGCACGGGCCTGGAGACCCGTGCCACGGGGCCTTGGGCGTTCGAGGGGGATGGATAGACTTCCGGAGCCGAAGGGACGGTTGGGGGGAAGAGCGGGCGGGACCGCCCGCGGGCCCGGCGAAGAGAGCGCGAGGCGCGCTGTCCAGCGGAAACGCTCGGGGACTCGCTACAGGACGGGGGTGAGGTACATCAGGGCGGCGCTGCGGGGCGTGGCGTGGGTGACGGTGTAGCCGTTGGCGAGGTCACGGCCGGAAAAACGGCCGAGGACTCCCTGGTCGGCGTCGCGCAGTTCGTATTGGCGGTGTGGGTTCAGCATCGTCAGGCGGTGGACGTAGGACGAGTCGGCGGCGTCTTCCTGGCGGAAGGCGAACAGCGCGCCGTGATCGGTGTCCGGGTCGAGGTACAGGTAGCTGGTCCAGTGGGTGCGGTCTTCGGCGGTGTTCCACGGGGTCAGCAGGTAGAAATCCTTGAGCAGGAGGTCTTTCACCGAATCCCACTCGCGCAGGGCGAAGCGGATCAGGTCGAAATCGGTTTTGGGGTCCTGCACCCACTGGGCGGAGAGATTCAGAATGGGCGTGTAGGAAGCGCGGAAAATATATTTGTCGCGCCGGCCATCGACGGCGACTTGCGATTCCTGTTCGACGCAGGCCGAGCCTTGGAACGGCACCCAGCGGTTGAAGGCGGTGCCCATCGACAGGCGCAGGGCGATGGTGGTGCGGTCGGCATCGCTGCGGAGGATCGGAACGCCGCGGCGCAGCGATTCGAGATCGTTGCGGCCGCCGCCGCTGGCGCAGGAGTCGACAAAGGTATCCTTGCCGTGCTCCGCGCACCAAGCCAGAATGCCGTCCCACAGCCGGTAGTGGGCGGTGACCGATTTGTTTTCAACGATGCCGGCGCGGTTGGCGCCTTCGGCGGCGGCCAGCGCGTCCCAGCAGACGCGGGGATTGGTGTTGTTGTCCTCGCGGTACATGTCCACGTCGTTTTCCTGGAGAAACGTCAGGATCCGGTCGAGCGTCCACTTCAGGCAGGCTTCGTTGCCGATGTTGTTGGCGAAGACCTTGCCGGCGGGAATGGCCCACTCTTTCTGGTAGCCCCAGTTTTTGACCAGTTCATCGACCTGCGTCACGCGTTCGGGTTCGAACCAGACCAGGGTCTTCATGCTGTGCGCGTGGGCGAAGTCGACCGATTCCCGGAAGCTTTTGCCCGGCCATTTGACCGGATCGAGGGCCCAGGTGCCGACGGTGCCGAACCAGTCGCTTTCGACGGTCGAGCCGTCGGGCGCGCAGTACCAGCCGGCGTCGAACCAGCGGTAGTCCAGGTGGATTTTTTCGGCCAGCATTTTTTCCAGGGAGGGTTTCCAGGTGAAGGACCGTTCGGAGATGCTGCCGTCGGAGTTCGGCAGGCCGGTGTCGCCGGCCAGCCAGGTGGTGCTGAAAGGACGGAGCGGGTCGCCTTGGGCATTCGCGTGCGGGAGATTGTGTTCCAGAAACCAGCGCCGCCAGAGGTTGGTCGCGCGGATTTCGTCGCGGCCGGCGTAGGGCAGGAAGAACATCAGCGGCGAGCGAACCCGTTCGCCGGGTTTCAGGTAGGTACACAGATCGTTGGTGCCGCTGGCGGTGAAGCGGGTCTGCTCGGTGCCGTCAGCGGTGAAGCGGGCCTCCCAGGTGCCCCCCCACCCCAGGGCGATCATTGTCCCGCCGTCGCCATGCTCGAGATTGAAATAGGGAAACCAGATGTGGGTGGGGCGGCCCTTGACGGAGCGAAACTGGACCGGGGCGGCGAGCAGGTCCTTTGCGTAGGGGGCGTAATTGTTTTCGTGGTCGCCGAGGATGCCTTTCAGCACGGGCTTCGAACCGTTGAAGGTCAGATCGGCCGCCTGCCAGTTGCGGAGCACTTGGGAATCGGCGGCGGTGGTGTTTTCGAACCACACGGTCCATTCAAAGGCGCCGTAGGCCGGGTAAAAGGCGGCGTCGAGGGTGACTTGGAGCCCGAGGCCTTCCAGCACGAACTGGTCGGACTGCTTGCCGGGCTGCTCGGTGTGACGCCTTTGCAGCAGGCGGAAGTGTTCGGGGGCAAACCCGGAGTAGGGCGCATCGCCGTACACGAAGGTGACCGGCAGGGTGGCCAGGTCGGCGAGATAGCCGAAATAGGGGGAGGCGGCGGGATTGGGGG
>JBOHNC010000045.1:0-13052 GCA_050730415.1 Planctomycetota bacterium | reverse complement strand
GAGGAACGGCGCGCGGGGAGTCGGTTCGGACGCATCCATGCGCTCGAAGCAGCCGGTTCCCCCGCGACGGAAGTCAATCTACCCTGCGCAGGAGCGGAAATCGTCCAAGATCGAAATCAGACGAAATCGAACGAACGGGCGTCTCGCCAAGTTCGCCAAGTCGCAAAGTCGTTCCGTACAGGACGACGAAATGCGCGGGACAGCTTGGCGTCCCTTGCGCCTTTGCGAGAGACTCCTCTGGCTTCCTCTTCAATCCCCCATGTTCACCGCCGGGCCTTCGTTTTTAAACCAGACCAGGCCGTCTTTGCCCGGCGCCACGACGTCCACTCGCCCGTCGCCGTCCAGATCGACGACTTGGAAATGAATGCCAGCGCCCTTGCCAACGCCAGTCGGGCCGTAATCGATGATCTGCTTCACGAAATTCTCGCCGGTCCACTTGAAATAGTACATCCCGACCGGGTCGTACTCGCCCGGATCGCGGCCGCAGTGAGCGCGGTAGCGTTTGCCGGTGATCAGTTCGGGCTGGCCGTCGCCGTCGATGTCGGCCCAGATCAGGTCATGATATTGGCTGTTGCTTGGGTCGATCGCGTGCTTGCGCCAGGCGCTGGCGCCGGGAGCGGGTGGTTCCCACCAGTCGAGGCCGTAGGCATGCGCCTGCCCGACGATCAATTCGTTTTTGCCGTCGCCGTTCAGATCGACGCACAGAATCGGCACGGAGGCGGACCCGAGGTCCCAGGTCGGATGGAATTCCCAAGGCGTGGCGAACCGGTTGGCGCCGTCGTCGTCCGGTGCCGGGCCTTTCAGGTAGCCCTTGGCGAAGAGCAGCTCGACTTGCCCATCGCCGTCGATGTCGCCGCAGCCGAGACCATGCCCGAGCGGCTTTTCGTACAGCACATGTTCGGCGAATTTGCTGGTGCCTTTGCCCTGCGCATCGACGATCAGCTTAAAGATTTTCTGCGGGTGGCCGGGCGTATTGGGGACCAGTTCGAGGCGGCCGTCGCCGTCGAGGTCCCAAGCGCGCGTGGTTTCAACGTTGCCGGTTTTGCCGATTTCGTGAGTGGTCCAGGTTTTGGACGGGTCGCCCTTGGGGTTCTGACGCCAACGCAGGTTCCCGCCCCACCACCCGCCGGTGACAAAATCTAAAAATCCGTCGCCGTCGATGTCCATGGGAATGGTGCTGAAATCGTCGAAGTATTCGCCTTCGGCCTGGACCGGGCCAATTTTGTGTTTGCGGTCGAAGTGCGGCCCGGGGTACCAGTAGGCGCCGGAAACAATATCGAGCACCCCGTCGTTATTGACGTCGAAGACACCGCAGGATTCGAAGCGTTCGGTGGCGATCGGGATTTTGCGGAAGCGGACAGACGGGATGGGTGGCATGGCGGAGACCTCGCTGGCGGGAAGGGACTCTCTACACGATAGCGCATATTGCACCGCCGCGCCGGTGTGATTTTTATCCGGGCTTGTCTGAAATTGCGACCGTGTGCAGGCTGGGACGCCGAGTCGCGGCCGAATCGGGATCGGCCGAGCGGCTCCGTGGAGGCACGGGTACACTGCTTTTTAGGTGGCCGGGAGAACGGACGGTGGCGCAATCGGGCATTTCGCTGCGCGGGGTCGGCCTCGGGCTGATGGTGCTGGGGCTGGCGGTGATCGGCTGGGGCGCATTCAGCGGTTTCCGCGCGTGGCGCTTCGAGCAGGCGGCGGTGCGGGCGCCAGGGGCGATCGTGCAGACTCGGCAGGTGGCCGAAGGCGGGCGCTCGTGGGACCACAGCACGGTGGTGACCTTCGCGTTCACCGACCGGCAGGGCACGGCGCGGCGGATCGAAACCAACGTGGCCGACAATCTGGCCGGCTACCGGGTGGGTACGCCGATCGAGGTACTCTACCCGCCGCAAAATCCCGCCGCTGCGGAAATTGCGTCAAACTGGCGGAGGTTCGGGCCGGGCTGCAGCGCGGTGGGGATCGGCCTGCTGACGGGCCTGCTGGGCGCGTGGCTGGCCGGGTGGATCGGCGGAAAAAAGGCTCGCGTGGAGCTGCTGTAGACAGCAGTTCCGGTTGAAGCCAGCGCGACCTGCGGAACCAACCCCACGCGATTGGGTGGGGCATCGACTCGGCAAATGGTCGCGACGTCGGCGCAGACGCCGCCCACGAGGCAGCGTTCACCACTCGGATTTGATGGCGGCCACCAGCGCGGAATTGCCGATGATTTCATGCCGCAGATTGTTCTTGCCGCCGGTTTTCACCGAGTACATCAGTTTGTCGGAGAGCTGGATGGCTTGGTTGACCGACAGCGGTGGAGCGGCGAAGGTGGAGGCGCCGATGGAAAACGTGACCGGCCATTCCCGTTCTTGCATGGCGGCGAGCAACTGGGCGTGGAGCCGTTCCAATATGCTGGCGGCGGTGGGAAAATCGGCCTGGACCAGCAGCACCGCGAATTCGTCGCCACCCAGCCGCGCCACGATGTCTTCGCCCCGGACGCCGTAGCGCAGGGTGTGGCCGACTTTGCGCAGCAGTTCGTCGCCGACGGCATGGCCCAATTTGTCGTTGACCGACTTGAAATTGTCGAGGTCCAGGTACACGACGGTGAAGGGGTACTGGTGGCGCTGGGCGCGCAGGATTTCGTAGTTGAGCATTTCGTAGAAATGGCGCGAATTGGCGACGCCGGTCAGAAAATCGGTGCGCGAGACTTCGCGTTCCCGCAGCAGGCTGAGTTTGAGGTGGCTCAGCAGCACGCTGACAATCAGGAAAAATCCCAGCCGCACCCCCGTGTTCCAGAAGGGGGTCAGGAACCAAATGTGACCCATGCTGCTAACATGGTCGGCGATGCCCCAGCCGACCCCGGCGAGAACGGCCATCCACACGCCCGTCTTGCGGGAACCGGTCCAGGTGATGAGCAGGACAGGGATGAGGTAGAATAGCGAAAAGCCGATTTCAGCCAGAGTGTGGATATCGATGTAGATGATCAGCGCAAGCAGCAACAGGCCCGTGGCAAACCGAACGGCCGGGGTGCGTTGTTCGAAGTACATCAGAAAACGCTGGAGCACGCAAGAACCTCGAAGGCCGCCCACCGCTCGCCGGCCGGTTCATTCTACCCGGAAGGGCTTGAACCGGCGGGGCCAAAGGCCCAGGATAGGAATTGACATTCCGGCCGGACCGGGGAAGATGGTGAGCCTTTCGAGGCAGCCTTGCCACTTTCCCGTGCCCATGTTGGGGTTTTGGAGAGGCGCAAGGCTGGATGAGCGGCCGCGACCGCAGGGGTCGGGCACCAGGAGATGTCACGTGAAACTCAACGTTCGCAACAGCAAAATCAAGAAGAAGCGCAAGAGCGGCTTCCGGGCGCGGATGAAGACCAAGTCCGGTCGGAAAATTCTAAACGGCCGTCGGAAAATCGGCCGGCACCTGACCAGCTACCATTGAGCGTTCGGGTGGGCAAATGAATGGAACGAAGGGCCGCGCAAGCGGCCTTTTTCATTGGTTCGCGCGGATTTTGGTACAATCTCCGCACCTTGGCGCGGCCGACGCGCGCGACCGGGGCGGAGCCGTTCCGGCAGCCGTTCGGCGTAGCGCCGAATTGCCGGGGTCGGACAAGGTAACGGCGGGGAGCGAACCAGCGATGGCGGTGGAAATCCAGCCGATTTTGCAGAAGGTGGAAGCGCTGCGGGAAGTGATCGCCGACCTGCTGTGCCGGCTGATCGAGATTCCCTCGGTGAACCCCTACGCGGGCGACGAACCGCCGGTGGAAGCGATGCGCGCCGGCCGGCATGAAACCCGGGCGCAGGAATTCTTCGCGCGGGTGTTGGAATCGGAGCTGGGCGCGTACATCGACCGCTTCGAGACGCCGCAGAATATTTATGTGCTCAGCGAGCAAATCGGCGACCCGGCGCGGGTGTTCACCGGGCGGTCCAATATTGTGGCCTCGTGGCACGGCGCCGATCGCCCCGCGCAGCCGGGCACACCGCCGGAGAAGCCGCCGGCCATCGTGGTGAACGGGCACATCGACACCGTGGGCGTGGATGGGATGACGATCCCGCCCTTCGAAGCCCGCAGGCAGGACGGGCGGGTGTACGGCCGCGGATCCTCGGACTGCAAGAGCGGTCTGGCGGCGGCCTACGGCGCCTTCCGGGCGCTGCGGGAACTGGGCATCGATCTGGCGCACCGGGCGGTATTTCAGTGCGTGTCCGATGAAGAATGTTCCGGCTGTGGGTCAGGGACGCTGGCGGCGATTCAGCGCGGCTACCGGGGCAAGCTGGCCTATTCGGTGGACGGCCCGGAGCGCTTCGTGGTGGGCAGCGGCGGTCTGCTCGAGTTCGAAGCCGTGGTGAACGGCGCGACCGGCCAGCCGTTGCTCGGCAGCCAGGGCAACGCGATACGCCTGATGGCGCGCCTCGTGACCGCCTTGAACCAGTGGGCGGACGCGCAATCGGAGCAGCGATCGAAGGGGTACTTGAACACGGCGGTGATTCACGGCGGCACCCATGCGGGCCAATTGCCCGCGCGGTGCGCGCTGCGTTCCATGGCGCGATACACCTTCGAGCATGCGGTCGAGGCGCGCGAGCAGGACCATCCCTGGGGCGGGTCGCTGGTGTTCGACCAAATCCAGGCCTTCGTGCAACAGCAGTTGACCGACGAACCGTGGCTGCTGGAACATCCGCTGCTGTGGCGGGTGACCAAGGACCTCACGCCGTGGCGTTCGCCGCTGGACCATCCGCTGGTGAAGGCGGTGCAGAAAAACATCTGCGACGTGACCGGCGCGCGGACCGAAGGCCAGGAGGTGCTGGCCTGGATGGACGCCGCACACCAGGCTCGGCTGGCGCTGATTCCCTCGGTGGCCTATGGCTGCGCCGAGCCGGGGCAGCCGCAGAGCCCCGACGAGTCGGTGGCGCTCGACGCGGTGGTGCGGTGCGCGCAGACGCTGGCGGTAACGCTGGCCCGGGCGAAATAAGAAGGTTCACCACCGAGACACCGAGGCACAGAGAAGAAAAATTTTTGGGGGAAGGCCAACAGGAGAAGAGACCAGAGAGAGGGGGAGTGGGGCGCGCGGGGGCGTTGGCACTCTGGATCGGGGCACTACCTGGGAGAATGGAAGCATGTCGGAAACTACGCCCGCCACGACCGCGCCGCGGATGCTGATCGTCGAAGCCAGTTTAAATGCAAAATCGCGGTCGGCGGCATTGGCGCAGCAACTGCATCAGCGGCTGACCGAACACCACGTCACGTCGGAATTGCTCGATTTGCGCGAATTCGATCTCCCCATGTGCGACGGCCAGGTGGAGACAATGGGGCATCCGCAGGTGCAACCGCTGCGCCAGGCGTTCATGCGCGCGAGCCACATCGTCCTGGCCGTGCCGATCTACAACTACTACGTCAACGCTGCGGTCAAAAACATGGTCGAACTGGTCTTTGCGTGGGGGCCGTGGGCGAGTGGAAAACGCTCGGAGGCCGAAGGAAAAATCGTCGGATTTTTGTGTTCGGCGGGCGGCAAATCGAGCTACATGTCGGTGATCCCCTTCGCCAATTCGTTGATGCTCGACTGCCGCATCTGGATCTGCCCGCGCTTTGTGTATGCGACCAAGGAAGACATGGGCACGCCGGAGTTGGCCGAACGGATCGATCGCCTCATCGACGACATGCTTTCGATGCGGGTGGCCCCGACCGACTGGCGGGCGGGGAAGGGCGGCTGAACTGGTTGAGGCGGTCGGTATCGCGTCATTCCCGCGGGCCGGCCTGGTCCCAGTTCGCAGGCGCATCGTCCGAAAGATAGGCTGCACCATCGTCGTCGGCCGCATCGCTGGGCTCGCTTGGCTCCTCCGGCGCCGGCTCCCCCTCGATCCTGTAACGCTCATAGGCCGCGCAGTACGCCTCGAAGATCGGCCCGCACCGTCGCGGCCAGCGCAGCTCGACATAGACACCGCCCGGAATGACAATAAGCGAAGGCAATTGCCAATACAGCAGCCCCAGGAGCAGCAGCGGGAGCAGCATCAGGACGCCCAGACCGTATTCCAACGCGCCCACCAACGCCATAGACCGCGAAGGATGGACAAGGTGAATCAGGGCAAGTAGTCCGAGACATCCCAGCACCCAAGCAGCGGTGCCCATGACTTGCCCAGGAATCGTGAGGCGGATGTACCACAGGAACAGGCTCCAGCGCGTGGCGTAGACCGGTGCCGGCAGCACAACCCAGTCGTCCAACCCCCGGCTGGGTCTCATGTCCCCTCCGACCTTCCGCCCGGCAATGTACAACGTGGCGCGCGTCAGACGCTCCCGTTCGCCCGAGAAAAAACAAATCCGCGGCAGTTCGTCCCAGCCCAGAAAATTCGGGCGGACGAGGAGTGTGTAGGTCATTTTGGCCGGTCCCCAACCCCGCCCGCGTGATCCCACGCCGGATCGATTTCATCCCCCCACGGGTCGTCGGCCGGGTCGGCGAAATGGCGCGGGCAGCCGTCCTGGATCCACCGGTCGTAGGCGGTCTGGTAGGCCGTGTAGATCGCTTCAAGGTGATCGGGGACGGTGACGCGAAGATATTCGCGTTCGTCGAGCATTGCGATCGCGACCGATTGGCTCGCCGCGTGAAACGCCAGGTAATACCCCACCCCGGCGGCGGTCCATGCCAAGCCCAGATACGCCACCGCCGCGGTGCGTTGCACCGGCCAGCGCTGGGCGGCAAATACCAGGGCGACTGCCACGCAAACAGCCAGCAGCGGGACGCCGACCACCCGCAGCAGCGCGGTCAGACGGCGCGCGGCCAGTTCGAGATGCGCCTGCGGCACCCGTTCGATGCGGACCGGGCGGTGGAAGCGAGCGTGGTGACGCCACGGCCAGGGCACCGGCGGTAAGATCGTGACGGAGTGGCGTTGAACGCCGTCGGTGCGGCCGGAAAAAAGCGACATGCGCGGCGCGTGGTCGCTGGCGAGAAAATCGACGGTGATTTTCAGTTCGAAAGGCATCGCGCCGTCTTCTCCACCGGCGATCCCCATTTCGGTCGTGCCCGCCGGCGGGGACCATCATATCAGCGCGGCGACGGCAGCGCGCTGTCCCATCCGGGCGCGACCTGATCGGCAAAGGGGTCATCATTTTTTTCGGGCGGGATGGGCACGGGGCGGCCGGCCTGTTCCCAGGAGGCGATCGCCGCGCTGAAGGTGCGAAAGACGTTTTCCTGCTGCGCAGGAAAGTGCAAACGCAGGGTGCCGGCGACATCGGTTGGTTCGGCGTGGAAACGCGCGGAGCGGCGGCGACGGTTCAGAGCGGCGGCGTAGACCACCACGACGGCGCCGATCAAAAACACACCTCCCGCGACGGCATCGCCGAAGCGGTCGGCCGCCACGGACAGGCAGGCCACGGCAAATATTCCGGCAATAAACAGAAGGAGGCCGGTGAGGTCCCCGGCTTGCAGATACTGCACTTGCAGTTGTTCGGCGCGCGCGCAGGGGAATTTGACGTTGGCGGGGCCGGACGCCGCGCCGACCGCGGTGGCGGCGTCAGCGTGCGCGCGCCGCGCGCCCACCGGCCAACTGAAAGTCCAAGTGGCATGGATCAGGTCGTCGGTGCTGCCGGAGAGGATCGACATCGCAGGGACGAACTCGGAGCGGAAAAAGCATTCGTTCACATGGAGCTCGTGGGCCATCGCAGGTGCCTCGGCGGACGCTGCGGTCGGCAACGCCGAGGCAATCGTATCATGAAAGCAGGCCGACTGCCGGCAGGAAGGGTGGCGGGGTGGGGCGGGCCTGCCTTCACCTGTGTGTGTCGATAGGTACGGTCTGCCATTCCCACCGACACATGTTCTGCAATCCGTGCCGGGACTTGTTTTATCGTCCCTGGCGGGACGAGGAAAATGTCCGTGCATCATGAGAGAGTTTTTAGGGCGCCCATTCATCCCTCATCCGGCTCTGTAGAATTCATCTTCAGGCCGTGTCATGTCCGTCGTTCTGTTCATCCCGTGTCGGCCGTCTGCGTCGCGCTTTTTGTTGGCCCTGAAAGGGCAGCACATGACAGCCCAGGGTTGGTTGGACGAGCGCAGCTCGGCAAACCAACCCTGGGTACGCGGTCGCCTCGACCGCCCGGCGAGCCGAGACGATGTCGCGTTTTCCACGTTCTTCCGCGCGGAACGCCGCGAGCGATGCGCAAAAATGCGTTCCGTTCTTTGAGCGCCGGGTGCGGTTCCGCGCCATGGCAGGCCGGCGGCGTGGTTCCGCCTCGGAAGGCCCGGGGAGCGTTCTTGCGATCGCGTACCCAAGGTTGGGTCTACGCGCTGCGCGCTTCGAGCCAACCCTGGCCTATCATGTAGAGCCCTTTCAGTGCCGCGGAAATGGCGCGCTCTGCGGCCGGGCCGTCGAGGGCAGAACAATCGAACCGATGGGCCCTGAAGATGAATTCTACGGAGCGCCTTCATCCTTCAAGCTTCATCCTTGGTGTTCAGACGCCCCACTGCTTGCGGGCTTCTTCCATCGAGACCATTTTGTTTTCGGGCTTGCCCCAGGCGTAGTGCGCTTTCGGCTTTTCGCCGATCCAGCGTTCGTCCATCGGTTCGGAGGCCAACTGATAGCGCGTGTCGCAGCTGATGCGGTAGCTGTTGCCGCTGTTGGCGATCGAGCCATGCATGGTGTACATGCCGAAGATCATCACATCGCCCGGTTCGAATTCGGTGGTCAGCCAGCGGCCGCCGAAACGGTCGACGATTTCGATCGGATCGTTGGTGAACCAGCCCTGCACCAGATCGCGATCAACGTCCATTTTGCCGTAAATGCGGCGGAGTTTTTCAAAGCCCGGCAGGCTGTGGGATTTTTCACACACGCACAGCGGGCCGTTTTCGAATTTGACGGTGCCCAGCGGCGTCCAGCAGGTGAACAGATTCTGCGTGCCGCGGCCCATATACACAATGTCGTAGTGCGCGCCGGTGCTCGTGCCGGTCCCGACGGCGCGCAGCCACTTGTAGTCGAAGGTGGCTGGCGGGCCGCCAAGAAACCGTTCGAAAAAGTTCATGATTTCGCCGGTGTTGACCAGCTCGCGGAAAGCCGGCGACATGGTCAGATCGTTGATGCCGCCAAAGAAGCCGCCCTGTTTGCCCTTCTCCGAGATCACCGCATCCATCAGGTCGGTGCCTTCCTGAATGCCGCCCTTGGCCTCAATTTTTTCGAGAATCTGGCGGCGGGCGTCAAGCACCTTTTTCTTGTTGTGCAGGCCGCGCAAAAGCAGGTAGCCGTCTTCGGCGATGCGCGCGTGCAGCGCGGGGATGTCGCCGAGCAGATCGGTGGATTCCCGCAGGCGGCCGAGGTATTTGCCGCCGAGGTCCATTTCGCGCTGGCCCATTTTCAAGCTCAAGGTGGTGGTCGACATGGGGCGATCCTTTTTTGCTGGAGGGGGTTTGAATGTATTCCCTGGTTGAACGAAAGTTATCTTCCCTCACGAATCCCCCTGATGCAATAGATAGGATGGTCATTATAATGTGTTTTTTGGTTGTTTTCGATGGGCAGTGAGACGGGGAAAAGGGTAATGGGAGAGCCGGCGCTCCTGGGGGTGGACGCGGATGCGGAGCTGAATGTACGGATTGGGCGAAGAAGCCGGGCTCATGACCGGCGCTCCCAGGTGCGCGCGGATTTGAATCGCGGTTTTGGCTTTCCTTCAGCCTTCAGGCACCTCGGGAGAAATCTCGGCATCCGTGTCTTTTGCTTGGCCCCGCAAGGGGCCGCCTGTAGATAGCCGTGGGTCGAATGACCCACGGTTGGAGGGTCGGGGCGAGGCTTGCCTCGACCCGACCTTCCCAATACGCTCTTCCGCGCGACCCGAAGCGATCTTGGTTTCGCCGCCATTCCATCGCGCGGAACCATCGCCGCCCTGCGCAAAATGCATGGATTCTACACAGCCTGTTCAGCCATCACGCCCACAGCCGCTTGCCTTTGTCGCCGACAAGGATCTCGTGGGTTTCCCGGATCAGCGTGGGGATGTCGAGTTTCTCGGGGCAGCGCGGATTGCAATCGCCGCAGTCGGTGCATTTGGTCGCCTGCTGCCCGGGAAACCAGTGCCCGGCCTGTTCAAACATGTTGTAGCGGTATTTGCCGAACTGCCCCATGTCCAGCCCCAGGGTCAAATTGCGCAGGCGCAGCACTTCGGGGATCAGGATGTTTTCGGGGCAGGGCAGACATTCCCAGCAGTTGGAACACCACGTCGCGCCGAGCTTGGTGCGCAGCCGCTGATCGACGCGGTCGAGCAGCGCGATTTCCTGCGCGGTGAGCTGCGGCGGGCTGTCGACGACCGCGAGCTGTTCCGCAAATTCCTGCGGATTCGCAGCACCCAAGGTCAGCGTGGTCACGCCGGGCTGGCACATCGTCCAGCGCGTGTTGATGCCAATCGGCGTGAAGGGCTTGACCAGCGCGGCGAGCGTATCGGAGGGTTTCTGCAACAGGCCGCCTTTGTCGGTGGGGCTGATGATGAGCACCCCCATGTCCTTTTTCTGGGCGAGTTCGACCGCCGGCCGGTTGCGCTGGTTGAAATAGTAAAAATGCACGTTGATCGATTCGAAGGCGTCGGTTTCGATCGTCCGGAGGATCACATCCAGCGGCGCGTGCGTGGAAAAGCCGATGTGGCGAATGCGTTTGTCGGCGAGGGCTTTTTCGACCGCGCGCAGGCACCCGTCCTTTTTGAGGGTCAGGTCGAGCAGCGCCTGGTTGTTGATCCCGTGCACGTCGAGGTTGTCGATCCAGCCGCACTGCATCCGGGCCAGCGATTCGTCGATGTATTTGTCAAACTCGGCGGCGCTGTTGGTCGGCCCGATCTTGGTGGTGACCACGATTTCGTTGCGTTTCAGGTGCGGCATGGCGCGGCCGACCAGTTCCTCACTGGTGCCGTACCCGCGCGCGGTTTCGATGTGGTTGATCCCGACCTCGACGGCCTTCACGATGGTGGCGACCGCGTTGTCGATGCCGTCCTGCGGGCCGGGGCTCCCGTCGGCCTGGCGGCGGGTGGGGAAACGCATCGCGCCCAGGGTGAGCACGGGAATGCGCAGATTGGTCTTGCCGAAGCGGCGATACTGCATCGCGATGGGTCCTCAGGACGGGGTGAAATGGCGCTCCCCATTATATGCACCGGCGGCGGCGCGCGCGCTCCGCCAGGGCATGAAACGGATTCCGGCCGCGCCGAAGCGCGGGTTGGGTTAAAATCGAGCGGGCCGCGGGAGAGCATCGCGGCCCGAGGACCGCGACGAAGCATGAGTTCGCCCAGCCGGCGCAGCCGGACCACCGTCGTAAAATTTGCAGCCTCGCGGCACCAGTTCGCCGTCGGGCAGAAGGTGTTGGATCGTTTCACCGTCACCACGCCGGCCCTGCCGGGGCCGCTCGGCGACGACTACCACGCCATCGACACCCGCCAGCGCAAACCGTATGTGCTTCAATTGCCCACCCCGGAAGTGGCCAATCACTACGATTTCATCGAGAGCGTGGCCAAGCAGTTGTATGTCTGCGGGTCGATCAAGGAAAACGACCTGGTGCCCGCGGGGGAACTGCTCCAGGCGGCGCAGCTGAAGCTGCGGATCATCGCCTTCCAGGACTACGGCCAGGAAAGCGTCGAATCGCGCCAGGAAATCATCGAGGCGGGCGGCAAGTTCGGCGTCAAGGCGCTGCTCGGGTTTCTCGAGCGCGCCGGAGCGGCGCTTGACAAGCTGGGGCGGGCCGGGCGCGCGCATCTGGCGCTGCGACCGTCGGACATCATCATCACCAGCCACGGGACGGTGATGGTGACCAACTGGTGGTACAACTGGGACCTGTTGCAGGCGGCGGCAAAAGGTCGGCTGGGCGCGGCCGCGGCAGTGCAGAACACGCTGCTGTCGGGCAAACATTCGACCCTGGCGCCGGAGACCTTTCAGGCGCTCCGGATCATCGCCGGTTTCGCGCAGGGCGAGCTGCGAACGCCGGACCGTCAGGCCGATCAGTTTTCGCTGGCCCTGATTTTTGCGCGGACCTTGAACCGCGCGGCGGTCGTGCCGGCCGCGGAGCCGCTGACGGCGGTGTCGGTGGCAATCGACAGCGTGCCCTTTCTGAACGTCGCACAGCGCCAGGTCTTGCAGCGCGCCCTGGCGGCTCAGCCGCTGGACCGCTTCGAATCCTGCACCGCCTTTCTGCAGGCGCTGCAGGGCGAATTGCCGGGCAGCGAATATATCGCCGAAAAGAGCTTTCGGGATCCGCTGTTTGAGCATGTGCTCACCCACCAGGCGGCCTACAGCGATGGGGATGTCTGGCAGGAGTTCCTGGAGCGGGCGGCCGATCAGAAATTGATCGGGTACGCCGACAATATTGAGTTGCTCAAGCGCGCCCGCGCGATCTGGCAGGAACTTCTGGGGCACGGGCCGGATGCGGCCGCGGCGCCGCTGAAAAAAACCATCGACAACGAGCCGCCGGCCGACGATCCGGCGGCGCTGGAAACCGGGCAACAGCGATTCGATCGACTGCGGCTGCTGTTCGAGGAACTGCGGCTGGGTTTGAGCACTTCCGGGTTTGAGGTGTCGGCGCAGTTGGCCGGGCGGCTGGAGGAAATCGAGCGCGAGTTCGCGCGCTCCAATCCAAGCGGCAGCGATTCCGGGTCGCTGCATCAGGCCCTGACGACCGAAACCGCCGGCCTGCCGGTGGGGTCGGCGGCGGCCGGGTCGGGTGGTGCCGGCAGTGCGACCGGCGGGACCGGTGGGACCGGTCGGACCAGCAGTGGACCGGGCGATGCGACGGCAGGCGAGATGGACCCGGCCAGTCCCGAGGCGATGCGGGAGCTGGTGCGGCGCGCGCAGGCCAACGTGGCTTCGCAGCGGCCGGGTCAGCCGCCGCCCGAAACGATTGACCCCATCGCGCTGCTGGATGCCTTCGCGCCGGTGACGCGGATGGGCGGCGCACCGCAGATCGATCCTCCCAGGCGGCGCACGACGCCGGCGGCCGGCGTCGTGGTGGCGGCCGCTCCGGCTGCGCTGCCGAATCCGAGCGGCGATGCGATGCTGACGGAATTCCGCGAATCGATTCGCACCGGACGGACCAGCCGGGCCGCGGCGGCCGTTCCCGGCGCGGCGACAGTGGCCGAAAACGTGC
>JBOHNC010000044.1:0-9555 GCA_050730415.1 Planctomycetota bacterium | reverse complement strand
GGACGCTGTCCCGTGATTCGATGAAAATGTCTCCCGCGATCATGTCTTCACGCACCCAGGTTCGCGTCATCAACCTGCCCATTTGAAATTTAAAGGCGCGCGCGTCGCGCGCTTTCTTATGCATGGGACAGCGTCCCATGCCACGATGCATCCGACATTTCCGGCGCGGTTTCCAGAGTGCACCCACTACTTCAGAAATGTCGTGGGCATCGTGGCACGGGACGCTGTCCCGTGATTCGATCCAAATGTCTCCCGCGACGGTACCATGGAGAGGCGCGGCCCGTCCCGCGAGCCGCAGTTCAGGACGGATCCCATGATCGGGCGGCGGCTATTGATGCAGCCTAGGCGAGTGATGCGGCAGACGTGCGCGGCCGTGGCCTGGGCCCTGTTGCTGCTCGTTCCCCGCGGCGCTGATGCGGCGGACAAAGCGCCGTGGGACTCCATCCAGCCGGCCGCCCTGCAAGCGGCTTGGGACGCAATGCACCGCGATCCGCCCGACCTAAAAAAACTGGCCGCCGAACTGCGCTTGCACCAGGACCTGGTCAACGCGGATGTTCAATATCCCGACGTATCCAACGGGCAACGGCACACCACGCTGCTCATCGAGGCCGTCGTGCTAGACAACACGTCCATGGTGCGGGTGTTACTGGCGAACGGCTGCTCGATCAATCGGCCGGATCGCCAAGGTTTCACGCCCTTGATGGTTTGCTTGGTGCCGGCAGTTCTATGGTTTGAGGATGACCCCCCATCGGATTTAAATTTCGCAGGAGTGATGCCTTCTGCCGACCTTCAATTGGCCACCTTGTTGCTGAACGAGGGCGCTAATCTGGAAGAGGCCGGCCCCGATGGCAGCACCGTTCTGGAATTGGCTAAACGGTATGATTTCCCGGTGGCCACTGGAACGTCACCGATCGAATTTCTGCTCGCCCACGGCGCGGACCCCCGCAGGCGGACGGCAGCACTGCGCGCCGCGCGCGCCAAGTACGGCCTGTTCATGGACTATTTCTCCGACCCCTGCGAATGCAAAACCAAGGAGGCGGCCTTTTTGCAGGGCAATCTGCCCGCGACGACGGTGCTTTTGTATCACGCCTGCAAACGCGTGCCGCCGGCCTGGGAACTGGCCATCGTCGGCGTGCTGGCGCTGGCGGGCGTCGGGTTTCTGCGGCAGTGGAGCCGCCGGCCCGCGCACCGCGCGGCGCTGGCGGCGCGCCTGACCGCGCTCCGCGCCGAGATGACCGCGCACTTTCAGCGCGCTTCGACCTGGGATGCCGCCGCCGCGCTGCCGCCCGAGTCGGAGATCGACGGCTACCTCGCGGGCGAAGCGCGCGCGGCCGATCTGCGCCTGTGGCTGTGGCTGCCGCTTTTTTGGGCGCCGGCGGCGCTGGCGCTGTTTTTGCTCGACCCGCTGCTGCCGTTCATGCTCGACGTCGCCCCGGTGCTGGGGTTCGCCGCGGTCTACCTCCTGCTGCACGGTCTGCTGCTCCTGAAAACGCCGCCGGCTTGCCACCGAGCCGGCTGGGTGTTGTCCGGCGCCACCTTCGTGGCGGCGATCGGCGAACTGTATCTGATGGCCTACGCGCGGATGAACTTCAATGACGCGGTGCAGGTGATCTATTTTTTCCTGCCCATCGGCCTGACTCTTTTGCAGGCGATCCTGTACTGGCGCTTGGGGCGGATCGCAGGCGGCATGCGCCCGCTTTACGACCGGATGACGCAACTGCAAACCTCCGAAACGGAGGTGGATTTCGCCGCCGAAGACGCCCCCGAACACTGGGACGAACGCGTGCCGGGCGAAGGGCGGGAAGACAAGGAGGCAGGATGAAGGAAGACGAAGAAACGCGCTGTCGCGAGGGTCTTTTTGTTCTCGCCTCAGCCTCCCAGCACGGGTAGCTCATGTCCCCCGGAGCCGAATTCATGCCGTAGTGCCGTGCTGGGCGAATCTCGGGCGTGCCTCCGGCACGTCAGAAATTGGGAGAGAACTAAAAGCCCCTGGCGCTATCGCGAGGAGCGTGAGAGAGGGGTGGGGCGGGCGACTTTTTTTCGGAGCGTGGTACAACGAGCGGCATGAAACAACTGCGGCGAACTTCACTCTGGTTAGTGATCGCAGGCGCGGCGTTGACGCTGGCCGGCTGCGGCCGATTGCCTGATCCGACGGTCACCGCGAATGGCGGCGATCTCGTGATCCATCACCAATTGGACCTGTACAAACTATTTTCCGGCACCACCCCCATGTTCCGCGACGAAGCGGTGCTCCGCTTCCTGCCCGGCGTCCAACCCGGCACGCTGGAACTCCGCCACGACCCGAAAACCCAGGACGGCTTCGACCGCCTGCACGCCTTCATGCGCGAGCCCTCCGTGCGCCAGCCGATGGTGACGATCAAACGGGTGTCCCACCCGCCGGAAATGCCGTCCGCCGCGGAAGCCTACCGCGTCCGCGTCGAATCCCGCTGGACCCATGAATTCCTGGGCCGCGTGGACGCCCTGACGGAATACCTGGTCGGGCGCCGCCCAGACGGAGCGGTCGTTTTTCAGCCGCTCCAGGAGAACGACTCCGAACTGCCGGACACCGCCTACAACTGGAGCAACCGCTCGCAGGTGATTCCGCTCGGCGCCGGCGCCGCCAACACCCCGGCTCGCCCGGCCGCCGTGGGCGAATATGCTGAAGGCAGCCGCGAGGCGCTCGCGCAACTCCAGCAGCAGGTGCCGGCCCTGGGCGAAGCTTTCCGCAACGAACTGATCAATCTCGGCGATGAGTAGCGCACTTGTTCGGTGCGCCGTTGGCGCGAAGCCGGCGCGCCGCCCAACGGATTGCCGCCGCTGCCGCGGTTTGGTGTAGAATCGTGAATCGTGGCGGAGCGGCAAAGGATGGCCGTGCGGCGCCACGGAGGCCTACGTTCGCATGTCCACCCTGTCCAACCTGTTCAGCCTGGCGTTTGCCTTTCTGGTCCTCGTTTCCTTTCACGAACTGGGGCACTACCTGGCCGCGAAATGGGCCGGCGTGAAAGTGCACAAATTCGCGCTGGGATTTCCGCCCTGGATCTTCAGCATCAAGCTGGGCGAGACCGTGTATTGCCTCGGCATCACCCTGATGGGCGGCTTCGTCCGGATGCAGGGCGAGGAAATGATTGTCGGCGAAAACGAGACGCTCGACGACCGCGACTACCGCAAGAAGCCGATCTGGAAACGCGCCATCATCATCCTCGCCGGTCCGGTGTTCAGCCTGATTCTGGCCTTTCCGATCTATCTTTGGTGCATGGGCACCGGCGTGTTGCAGCCGCCGCCAATTCTGGGGCCGCAGCCGACCGAAGCTCCCTTTTCGCCCTTCACCAAGGCGGTGGCGCATATTCAGCCCGCGCCCGGTTCCTCGGCCGATGCCTCCTCCGCCGCCGCCGCCGGCGCCGTGACCCATTTTCAAGCCGGCGACCGCATCGTCGAATTGAACGGCTCGCCGATCTTCAGCAGTCCCGGCGTGCTCATGGAGATGCTGCTCAACGGCAAATCGCCGGTTCAGGCCGTCGCACTGCGCGACGATCCGAAGCATCCGGGCCATCCCTTGCGGATCGTCGGCACCCTGCCGGCGCATCCGCAGGGCTTTGAAATGGACGACCCGCTGAGCGTCTACCAGGCGGGGCTGGAGGCTCCGGCCTGGCAGGTCGCGGTGCAGTTTGAAGACGCGGGGCTGAAGTTCCGCACCGCGGTGATGGTGATGCAGATCATGCCCGAAGTGAAAAAGAAGGTGCCCAGTCCCGCCATCGGGTCCGCGCTGCTCGCCGACGACGAAATCGTGGCGCTGGACGGCCAGCCGGTCGCGGAGTGGCAGCAGGTGCTGGATTTCGTGCAGCACCACGGCGACAAACCGCTGACGCTGCAGGTTCGCCATGCCGACCACCCGGCCCAATTGGATACGATCAAGCTCCAGGCGATCAACATCGCCGATGCCGACCAAGCGCCCACCTGGCGGCTGGGAGTCGCGGGCCAGGATTTGGACCTCGTCACCGCAGTCGATCCGGGCTCGGCGGCGGCGAAAGCCGGGATTCAGCCGGGCATGGCGATGTTGCTCGGCGCCACCTACGCCGACACGCTGGTTTCCAAGTACCGCGCCAATCCGATCGATCCGCGCGACGGCTCGTTTTACACCGACCACCCGGTCGTCGCAACGACGGTCGGGCCGCAGGTGCCGTTTTTCTTCTGCAACCGCCCCAAGGGCGGCGGCTGGAACCAGGTGGCGACCGCCTACGAAAAGGACTTTGCGGCCTTCAAGCCCGACGCCAAACTGACGCTGACGGTGGTCCCCGATTCGCTGACCGATACTTTTTTCAATCCGCCCGCCCTGGAATCGAAATCCGGGACCTTGCCCGCCGACTGGCAACCGCCGCCGGGCGCGCTCCGCTGGACTCTCCCGCCGGACGGCCACGCGGAAAATCAGAAGGTGGAGGGCTTCGGCAATATCCTGAGCGCCTCCAGCAGCTACTACTCCCTGCAAATTCTCCTGATGCTGGAATCGCTCAAAAAAATCGGCGGCGACATTCTGCACGCCGATCGGCGCGCGCTGAGCGGCCTGGCCGGGCCGGTGGGCATCGGCGGCATGCTGATGCATATGGGGAATTTTCATGACCTGCTGGAATTCAACCGCTACCTGCTGCTCATCGCCTTCATTTCGATCAACCTCGGCTTCATGAATCTGCTGCCCATTCCCATTCTCGACGGCGGGCACCTGCTGATGCTGGCGATCGAGGCGATCCGCCGCCGGCGCCTGACCCGAGTGTTCGTCGAACGGTTCCAGATCGTGGGCATGGTGATCCTGCTCGGCCTGTTCCTGCTGGCCACCTGCATGGACCTGTATCGCTTTTTCTGAGCGCCCGCGTGGGCCCGTGTGCGTCTGTTGCATCGGTTGGGGAACCCGGTCCCCCGAGGACTGGTTCAGGTAGGAAGCCGGACGGCATGAGTTCCAGTGCAAGCAATAGCGGATTGGCGGCGGCGGCAGGGCTGCGGCCGTGGATCACCGCGAGCGAATTCGCGGCTGGGCGCGAACCCTACGCGGCGATCATCGGCGGGCTGCGCAAATCGGTGGCGCATCTAAAGCGGGTGGTGGTGAAGGTTGGCAGCAACCTGGTGTCGGGCGGCGCGGACAGCGGTGTGGACGGCGATTTTCTGGCCCGGCTGGCCGATCAGATCGCCCGCCTGCGCCAGAGCGGCGTCGAAGTGCTGCTGGTCAGTTCCGGCGCGATCTCCGCCGGCACCCGCACGATGAAACTGGCCGCCAAGCCGACCGCGCTGCCCGAGCGCCAGGCCATTTCCACCATCGGTCAGGTCGCGCTGATCGACGCCTACCAACGCGTGTTCCAGGCTCACGGCATCCCCGTCGGGCAGGTGCTCTTGACGCGCACCTCGACCACCGACCGCAGCCGCTACCTGAACGCACGCAACGCGCTGAACGCGCTGCTGACCATGGGCGCGATTCCGGTGATCAACGAAAATGACGCCGTGGCGACGGAGGAAATCCTTTTCGGCGATAACGATCAGCTTTCGGCCAATGTGGCGCTGCTGTCGGGCTCGGAGGCGCTCATCATCCTGACCGACCGCGGCGGGTTGCTGACCGCCGACCCGGCCAAACATCCGGACGCCGAGCGCATCGCCGGCGTGGCGGAGTTCAACGATGAATTGATGTCCCTGGCCGGGCCTTCGAATTCCGGCGTGGGCACCGGCGGGATGCAAACCAAGGTGAGCGCCGCGCGGATGGTCACGCGCTCAGGTGAAATCTGTCTGGTCGCCGACGGGCGCGCGCCGGAGGTGCTGCCGCGGCTGATGGCCGGTGAAGACATCGGCACGCTGTTCGCTCCGATCGACCGGAAGCTGCATCCGCGCAAACGCTGGCTGGCCTTCGGGCTGCTCTCGCGCGGCATCGTGGTGATCGACGCCGGGGCGGTCGAAGCGCTCCAGGCCGGCAAAAGCCTGCTCGCGCGCGGCGTCCGCGAAGTGAAATCCACCGACGGCTTCGACGTCGGCGACATGATTCTGATCGTGGACCCGGAAGGCCGCGAAGTGGCCCGCGGCCTGACGCACTACAAGGCCGCCGACCTCGCGCGCATCAAGGGTTTGAAAACCGGTGAAATCGAAGCGGCCCTCGGCAGGAAAACCTTCGACGAAGTCGTCCATCGCGACAACCTGGTGCTGATGCAATCCTCGAGCGGGTAGGAGCGACCCCCCGCGCCCGCCCGCTTCGCCCGGGAATGTCCAACGCGCAAATCATTCGCCCCCGCCCTCTTCGCCCGATCCATCACCTGACCTCAACCGGTCTACCGCGGGCCGTAGTGCGGTTCCGCCGCGCCCAATTCCACCGCCCCCAGATCCGGCGCCTGCCCCTTGAAATCGTCGTCGATGCCCGGCAGCACCGTGCCCGCGTCCACCGCCGCCGAACGCGGCGCCAGTTCCAGCCCACCGGCCGGCAGCGCCACCACGTGAAGTTCGCCGGTCGGCGGCAGGATGCCGTCGGCGAAGCACCCCGTCGGATCGATGGCCACTGCATGTTGTTCGGCGCCGGCCCGGTCGTGCGCGGCGGCGATGGTCGGCGTGACCGTGCGATTCCAAAGCATGAACTGATCGAACGTCCCGCCGCAGCCGTCCCAGTCGAAGTCGCAGCCAAGCATTGTCGAATCGAAGTCCAGCGCGAACGGCCCACCGGCGCCGATGAACAGGTTGTTGCGCGAGACGCAGCGGTACACGGGATCGGTGGTCGAAAGCTCCACCGCCGCGCCGGTTTTCACCACCGTGTTGTGCAAGATCAGCACGCCGTGCGGCGAATGGTTCAGCTTGAACGGTTCGCCCGCAATGTTGAACAGCTCGTTGCGCAGAATGTAAACCGGCCCGCCCGCCACCGACTGCGCGCCGATGCCCTGGGACACGTTGACGATCCGGTTGGCGAAGCAGCGCACGTTGCGGACCGAACCGTCCAGCGCGATCCCGTCGTCGGTGCATGCGGCGATGTCGTTGTTGCAAATGTCGTCATCGACGGTTTCGGCAGAGCCGCACGTGGCGATGCCGTCGCCGAAATGATCGACATGATTGAATTCGATGACATGCCCGCGCCCGCCCATGTAAATGCCCTGGCTGCCTTCGTCGCCCTTGCCCGAATCCGGCCAGACCGCCGAACCATGAAAAATATTGTCGGCGATCGTCCAGTCTTCGCAGCGGCCGCCGTCTTTGTCGGTCCCGGTGATGCCGCAGCGGCAGTCGCTCAGCGTGCAGTGCAGAATCGCCAGACGCTGCGCGCCCTCGCCGATGAAAAGATAATCGGCCTTGCGCAGCGTGAGGTTTTCAAAAATCAGGTCGTGGCGCAGGTTGGCGCTGATCACCTGACCGGCGCGCTGCCCTTTTTCCGGCCGACCTTCCAGGACCGTCCCCCCGCCCGGATCGCCCGCCCAGACAATCGGTTCCTCCGCCACGCCATTCTGCGCGTTGGCCGGGACGCCATCGCGGGTCGGCGCGAAAGTGCCGACGTAGATTCCCGGCGCCAGATGGAACACATCGCCCGGCTGCGCCGCGGCGTCGGCGGCTTGCAGGCCGCGGAAGGGATCGGCTTGCGTGCCCGCGCCACCGGGCGTCGCGCCGGCGGCCGCCGTTTCCGGCACCACGTAGCGCGCGTGCGCGTCGGCGGCGGCGTGAGGTTCGGCGCGCGTACTCGCCTGCAGCACCTGCACCGCGCCCTGCCCGTCGGGGTCGGCGAGGTGGAATTCGAGCACGTAGGCGGTGCCGGGCGTGAGGCCGAACAGGCTGCCGGCAAACAGCCGTTCGCCGGGCGCGAGGCCCGCGGTGGGGTGGTAGTCGAGCGGCCAGTCGGTCGCGTCGAGCGGCCAGAAGTCATAGGAAATCCGCCAGGACGCGGCAACATCAGGCGTTCCGGCGCGGCGGTAGCGGCAGTAGACGCGCGCGTTGCAGTTGTTGTCCCCGGCGACGATCCAATGAGCGCTCAAGCAAACCTCGGTCGGCGATTCCAGCCTGAACGCGCCGGCCAGCGCGACATCGGGAGCCGGTTGCGCGTTGCCGCCGCCGGCGCGCCCGCGCCAGATCGAACCCGCAAACACCGTCGCGACCGGCCCGGGCGCCGCGCCGGCGGGAATGGTGCATTCTTCGAGCGCCCCGACGATCTGATGGCCGAACCGGTTGAAGGCATCCACCGCCCCTTTCACCACCCGCACCAGCGTCTGCTGCCGATTGGCCGCCAGTTCGCACGAGGCGGACAATATGGAAAATTCGGCGTTGGGCGTGGCGATGCACAGTCCCAGGTCGTGGCCCGGCTTCCCCTCGCCGCTCGCGGAACTCCGGTTTGCCCCCGGAAGGTCCTCGGCGTTCCCGCGCGTTGCAAGGTCGCAGTAGATGTGGCCGCGGTTCAGTTGCAGGCACGAGTTGGCCGCGCCGGCGCCGGGGAGGTTTTGGAGCGGAAACAGCAGTTCGGAATCGTTGGCGATGTCGATCGTGGCGCCGAAGTTCTGCCGGATCGTCACCTGGACGGTCGGCGTCTGCGCCGCTGCACCGCCGGAGCCCAGCGTCTCCAGCCGGTCACCGGGGTAGATCGCCATGCCGACCACGACCGGCGTGCCCCGGTCGGCGGCTCCGGCCGGACCGCTGGCGCGAATCAGCAGCGGCCGCTGGCTGACCGGCAGATCGGCCGGCAGTGATTCAACCTGCGCGACCGCCACCGGCATCTGCCCCGGTTTCGGTCCCGGCTGCGGCCCGATGGCCTGCTGGGCGCCCGGCCCCGCGGTTGCTCGACGCCCCCAAATCGACCACGCCGCCGCCACTCCGCACACCAGCAGCACGCCAGCAACCGCCATGAAAACCCGCCGACGCCACAGCGAGCGCCCAGTCGGCACGGTCGGCCCAGTCGGCCGCACTGGCCGCTCCGGCCGCTCCGGCCGCAAATGAGCCACTCTCCGCCCGCCCGGCCCGCGTTTGCCTGCCTCGGCGGAGGCCTTGGCCCCGGCGGCGGCGAGCGCTTCCGGCGTGTGCGCTTCCAGCCGCGCGAGCGCCTCCAGCCCGGCGGTCAGGCGCGCCTGCACGGCCAGCCGGCGAGCGAACGCCGCGTCGGTTTTCAGCCGCTGGGCGAAGGCCTGTTCGTCGCCCGGCGCGAGGGTGTCCTCGAGAAAGGCGAGAATCAGCGCCGCGTCCCGGTCGTCGCGCTTTTCAGGAGGACTCATGGCTGCCGCTCCGCATCAGAAACCCCTTCATGCAGGCTTCCAGTGCCACGCGAGTCTTGCACAGCGCGGAATTCACGCCCGCCAGCGTGCGGCCCAGTTCGGCCGCGATCTGATCGTGGCGGCGCTTCTGGAAATAGCGCAGGTCCAGCAGTCGGCGGGCAGCCGGCGAAAGTTTCTCCAAGCAGTGGTGCAACGCCTTTCTCCATGCGTCTTCGGGGCCGAGCGCCTCCGCGGCGTCGAAGGCCTGGGCGACATTCTGCAGCGTCTCCGGCTCGAACAGAATCGGCGCGCGAGCCAGCCGCCGGCGCTCATTCTGAATCTTGAACACGGCAATCTGCCGCGCCCAGGCGCCGAACGAGGT
>JBOHNC010000043.1:0-34102 GCA_050730415.1 Planctomycetota bacterium | reverse complement strand
CGGCAGGCGCGGCGGGCGTGGCGGCCGGGACTTCGGCCGCGGCTGCGATGAGCCCCGCGGCGGCGGGCGCCTGTGCGGCGCTCAGGACGGATTGAACGACGGCGTCGAGGTCATCGACGAGGAACTGTTCGAGGCGGCGCCGGATGGCAGCCGGGGTGAGGGCCAGGCAGAGCGAGCCTTCGTTGAGCGTCACGAACATGCAAATGAGCAGGGTGTGGGCGGCGAGGTCGGAGAAACCGGAGAGGCGGCAGAGTTCGCGGACGGTGGAGTAGTCGACGGCGGCCAGGTCGAGGCGGGCGAGCGCCTGGCGGTAGAGCGTTTGCAGAGCGGGATCGCGGGGGATCAGGTCGAGGACATGCAGGAGGTCGGCGCGGTAGGCGTTCATGGACGGGCTCCGCGCGGACTGCTGTCGGGCGAGAAACCATGGGGAGCGCCGGCGAGGCGGGTCTGCTGGTGCGCCAACTGGCGCCAGGTGAGTTGGGGCGCTTGAAACACGCCGGCGTCGGCGTCGCGGCCGTTGAGCCCACGCAGGTACAGGTAGAACGCGCCGCCGAAATGGCGATCGAAGTTGAAATCGGGGATGCGGGTCTGGAGCCAGGTGGCAACCGCCCAGGTGTAGATGCGCTGCTGGAGCAGGTAATTTTCTTCGGTCATGCTGCGGGCGAGCGCGTCGGGCGCGTAGCCGCCGTCGAGGCGGTTGGTTTTCCAGTCGAGCAGAAAATAGACCGGGCCGGTGGGACCGGGGCGGCGGAACACCAAATCGACGAAGCCATGCAGGAAGGTTTCGGAGCCCGCGGGAGCGCCGGGCGCTGGATATTGAAATTCGAGTTCGTGGATGCGGTCGGCGGGGGGCAGATCGGCCAGGCGGAAGCCGCCGCCGGGCAGGGGCAGCGGCGTGTGCAGCGCGTTCCAGAGCAGCCGGGCGATGGCATCGAGGGTGCGGTCGATATCGCGCGGCGGTGCGGAGGCGCCAAGGGCGAGCAGCGTTTCGCGCTCGATGTGAGCCCGCAGGGCCGGATCGAGCTGGGCCGGAGAAGCGGCCTGTCCCACGGCGGCGAAATCGATGCTTTCGAGGAGCGTGTGCAGGAGCGTGCCGAACTCGCGACCGGCGAGCGGTTCGGGGCCGGCGGCGCCGTCCGGCGTGGTGGGGGCGGGTTCGAGCAGCGCCGATTCGCGCCGCCACGGTTCATCCTCGCCGCGCGGATCGGATTCGCCGAAGACCGGCACCGGCGCGGCCGGCAGGGCGTGCAGGTCCAATCCGCCACGGGGCGACTCGGCCGGCACCAGAGTGCGCAGCCGCGTGAAGGATTCGATCCAGATTCTGCGGCGACCGAGGTTCGGGTCGGGGGTGCGGGCTTCCAGCAGGGGCACGGCTGCGGCGGGCGAAACGGGCGCTGGGGAATCAGCGTGAGAGCCGGCTTCGGGGGGAATATCCGCATCGATCCAACCGGCATGGAGGCCGGTTCGATCCACCGGGAACAGGCGGGACACGCGGCCATCAGGCGATTCGGGTTTAATTTTGTCGCCCACCTCGACGGGGAGATAGAGTTTGAATTTGGCGCGGGTGGCGGCCACGTAGGTGAGACGCAGGGTTTCGCCAGCTTCTTCGTCACGATGCCACCCTTTTCCCGGCTCGGAACGGGTCAGGTCGAAAACCGGCCTGCGATCTTCGTGGAACTGGGTGAAGTCGATCCTGTTGCGGGGGGAGCGGGCATTTTCGAACAGGAAGACGACGGGGAATTCAAGACCTTTCGCGGCGTGGACGGTCATGATGCGGATGCGGGAATCGTCGCTGTCGATGCGCTGAATGCCGGCGGCCTCGTCGTCGGGATCGTCGCCGGCGCCGGTGACCGCGCCGCGCAGGCGGCGCACGAGGGCGGTGAGGGAGCGGCTGCGGCCGTAGGCATCGGCGGCGAGGGCCTCGATGAGCTGCCCGCGATTGGCCACGCGGCGCACCCCGCCGGGCTGCGCAAGATCGCGCTCGGTCACGCCGGTTTCTTCGACCAGCGCGCCGAACAGGCGGCTGAAGCGGCGGCGGAGCGCCCAGCCGGCGCAGCGATCGAGGAGGGTCTGGACCGGATGGCCGGGATCGAAGCCGTCGAAATCGACGAGCGCCTCGGGCGGGTAGCCGAAGAACCGGGTGAGCAGCGCCTTGCGCAGCCGTTTGCGGTCGCCGCTGCGATCAATGGCTTCCAGCACGTACAGCAATTCGAGGGCTTCGTCGGACTGCCAGAGTCCCCCTTGCTTGTAGGTGGTGCTGGCGAGGCCGGCGGCGGTGAGTGCACGCTGGATGAGGCCGATCGATTTGCGGCTGGAAACGAGAATGCAAAGGTGGCGGGGCGCGAGGGCGTGGCGGTCGGCCGGTTGCGCTCCGCCCTTCTGCGCGAAGACCAGCCGCCCGCCGTTTTCGAGCAGCCGGCGGCACTCGCCGGCGATGAAGCGCGCGTATTTCCAGCGCCGCAGCGCGACGCCGCCACGGTCAGGAGCGGTCAGACGGCAGAGCGTCAGGGCCTGGCGGTCGGTGCGATCTTCCCGGATCACCGAGCGCGGAGTTTTCGACGGGCCGGGCGGCTGGACGGGCTGGAATTCGATGCCGTCCACGGGGGGAAACCACGGTTCGACGCCGGCGTCGGGTGCTCCCGCGAACAGGCGGTTGAGCGCGGCGATTAGATCGGGAGTGGAGCGCCAGTTGACATTGAGCGGGTGCGGTTCACTTCCGGCCGCGAGCTGATGGCGGGCCTCCAGATAGGATTGAACATCGGCGCCGCGGAAGCGGTAGATCGATTGTTTGGGATCGCCGACGATGATCAGGCGGTGGTTTTTTGCGGTGGGATCGGCGGCGGTTTCCACGAAGATACGGCGCAGGATGTTCCACTGAATCGGATCGGTGTCCTGGAATTCGTCGACCAGGGCGCAGGTGTAGCGCGCGCGCAGTGCGGCCAGAAAGGGTGGAACTCCGGTGGGTGCGGGGGCGGCGGCCGGGCGGTCCGAAACGGGGGATTCGCGCGGGGGTGTCGGTGCGGACGGTGCGGCGGCGTCTGGCGACGCCCGTTCGGTGGCGTCTGGCGACGCCCCTTCGGCGGACGGATCGGCCAGGCGGGCGGCGACCAGCGCGAGCATGTCATCGAAGCTGACCCAGCCGCGTTCGAGCTTGCGCACGCGGACCAGGTCACGCATGGCAATCACGGTGCGGGCGGCCAGGCGCTGTTGGAGTTGCTCGATTTCGGCGGCCACGGTTTCGAGCGCCGAAGCCACGAGCCCCACCTGCTGGCAGACTTGCGGAGGCGCGGCCTTTTTCACCCGGTTGCGCAGGTATTCGCCTTTTTCAGTGCAGGGAAAAGGAAGTGCTGCCAAGAGGCTGGGCACCGGGCCGCTTGGCGGGGATTCGGCCAACCGCGCCGCCACGTGCTCGGCCAACTGGAAGGTCTTGCAAATGGCTGCATGGGTGTTGGTCAGGAAGCAAGCAGCCAGATCCAGATCGGCGCAGAGTTCATCGGTGCGTTCTTCCGCTGAAGCGGCCGCCGTCGCGTGACGCAGGTCCAGGACGGGACGGAGCGCCTCCTGCCAGCGGCGCAGGATTCCCAGCCAGTCGATGGGTTCATCGCGCGGGCGGAGTTCGACGCCGGGTTGCAGCCGTGCGGCGAGTTTCAGGACCGGGCCTTCCCAGGCGGGTGCGCCGCCGGCCAGCGAGCCGGGGAATTTGGAAATCGCCAGCACGTCGGGCAGATCGGGGCCAAACCAGCGCGGCCATTCGCGGCGTTGAACTTCGTGGAGCGCCTCCGCAAGCAATGGCGGGTCATCGACGACGGTCAAGCGGAAGGGCAGGCCATTTTCGAAGCCAAATTCCTGAAGCGCGCGGAAGCAAAAGCCGTGAATCGTGGAGATGGTGGCTTCCTGAAACTGCCGCAGGGCGCGGACGAAAGTGGCGCGGTGGTCGGGTCCCGCGTCACGGACGGCGCCGACCAGGCCCTCGCGAATGCGCTCCCGCAGCTCGCTCGCGGCCTGTTCGGTGAAGGTCAGGACCAGGAGCTGCGGCAGCTCGGCCACCCCGCGACGCAGCATGTCCAGCACCAACTGGACGATGGTGTAGGTCTTGCCGGTGCCGGCGGAGGCTTCGAGAACGCCGTGGCCGGAGAAGTGGGGCAGGTCCGGTTCAGGGTCGCCGGGGTTTGCGCGGGCCATTTTTTCCTTTCGTCCGAGGGGCCGATGATTTACGGTTGGGATGGGGCGCCGAGGCGCCGCCGAAGGTCAACGATCCTGGGGCGGTCGACGCGGGCGAGGCGTTCGACGCCACCACGGCGTTCCCAGCGACCCTGACGCTCGCTGACCCTTCCGGTTTGAGGCGCAGGACCAATTCGAAGCGGCGCAGCGCGGCCTGCGCGGGTTGGGCCGGCAGGCGGAGGCCGGCGATCCGTTCGAGATCGCTCACGCGAACGGGGGCCCAGATCGCATCGTTTTCGCTGGATTCACCGGCGTCATCGAGGAGACGTTCGAGTTCGATGCGAAATTCGTCCTCCGCGGCCTGATCCGCCCCACCGCTGGCGTGCCAGGTGCGGAGCAGTTCCCAGCTCTGGCAGACCGCGTCCCAATTCAGGAAATCGAAGCAATCCGGCCCGTGGAAGGCTTGGAGAAGGCGGGCGAAGGCGGGCGGGACTTCGGGCGCATCCAGCGCGAAATCGAAGCCGACGGTGCGGTCGTGGTACAGCACGTGGAAGTGCACCGCGGTGAAGTGGAACTCTGGAGCAGCGGCGCTGGCGGTGGCGCGCGGATTGGCGGCAGCGGCGGCGGCGGCGGTGGCGCGCAGGGCGGCGCAGAACAGCAGCGGGGCGAAGAGCTCCGCAGGGGGGACGTCGGGGGGCTTTTTTTTCAGCTCGCGGGCCACCGGAACGAGGACATGTGCGCCGGCGCCATCGGGGGAAATCCAGAGGTGTTCGACGGCGGCGTGCAACCGCACCACGGTCTTGGCCGGCGCGGCCGAAGCGTGTTCGGCGGGCAGGTCGAGGGTGAGCGGCTGAAAGCGGAGCGCGTCGGGATTGCGGCGACGGCTGGAATCGCCGAAGAGAAGCAGCGGAAAATAGCGCAGGTCGGCGAGCCGTTCGCGCAGGTCGTCCAAGCCGGCGTCCGGGCCGGTCCAGAAATCGTGCCCGAGTTCTTCGATGAGCTGGTTGCGTTCGTGGCGACCGAAGCCGCCGGCGGGGGCATCGCCCAGCCGTTCGCGGGCATCCAATTGCCGCAGGGCTTCGTCGAGCGCCACCCGGCGAGCGGCGGAGCGGGCGCCCGCGCGGGACTCGGGGCGGGGGCCGGCGAGGTAGCGTCGCAGCATGGCGGATTCGATCTGCCGGCGGAGGCGCTTGGACAGGTAGAACGGCTCGACATCTTCCTGGGCGCGCTCGAATTCATCCGCATCGAAATCATCGACGCCGGCGCGACGGCGCAGGGCGGACTGCAAGGGGCGGCGCAGGAATTCCGCCAGGTGATGAAGGTCCACGTCCAGGCCGGCGGTCGGGCGGGCAGGCTTGCGCCGCGGAGCCGCGAAGGGAGCTTCCGGCGGCATGAAAGGCGGCGTTGCGGAAGGTGGCGATGCGGCAGGCGGCGTTGCGGCAGGCAGGCAGGCCCCCGGCGATGTGACGGCGTGCTCGGGCAAGGCCGGCGCCTGCACAGCGGCCAGGCGTCGATCGGCGCGGCGGAAGCTGAAATCAAAATCGATGGGGTTCCCGGTTCCGGCGCTCAGGCCGCCCGGCTGGAAATAGGTCGGGCTGTAGCCATGCAGGGGTACGCGGACTTCGGGTGGCGGGCGGTCCGGCCAGTGGGCGTGGAGAAAGTCCTTCAGTTGCGTCAGCAGCGCGCAGGGTAGCTGATCGCGGTCTTCGACCAGGTCGCGCTCGACGAAGGACAGGTAGAGACGCTCGCGCGCCGACAGGAGTGCTTCGAGAAACATGTAGCGTTGCAGTTGGCCTGCGGTGGCTTCGCCCAGTCGGCGTTCGGTGCGGGTCAGGTCCAGCGCGGAAGGCGGCTGGTCGGCCGGCACGGCCTCTTCATCGAGACCGAGCATGAAGACGGCCCGGAAGGGGATCGGGCGGAGTGGGAATTGGGTGGAGATGGTCACGCCGCCGGAGAGGTAGCGGCCCTGGCGGCTGGCCAGTTCGCCGAGGCCCTGCTCGAAGGCTTCACGCACGAGAAACGCGCCGGGCGCCGGGATGGGCGGCGAGGCATCGCGCTGACGGTCGATGCGGCGCATCAGACCGGCGACGACTTGGCGAACCCAGTCGGCGACGGCCTGTTCTTCGGGGCGGTCGGGCGGCGGAGCGAGAAACTGCGCGACCAGCGCCTGGAAGGCGCGCAGCCACTCGCCGCCGCCGTCCGGTCGACGCGCGGCGGCCTGCAACCGGCGCACGCCGCGCTCGAGGGCCTGTTCGGTGCGGACGAAACGGTCGAGTTCCTCCACGTCCCCGGTGTCCGCGTCGGCGTAGGGAATCATGCCGCGGAAGTCGCGCGGGAGCGGGTCGTCGTCGCCGAGCACCGGCGGAGGAGCGGTCATCACGCGGCCCAACTGGAGCCGCACGAGCGCACGGCGCCAGGAAAACGGTTCGGCGGCGTTCGGTTCGTCGCCAGGAGCGGGGGTGGCCCCGACGGACGGGTCATCGCCCGGGCCCGTGCCGCCGGCCACGAAGCCATCCATGCCGAAGGCATGAAGCGCGTCGGTCCAGCGAATCCAGCGCGCGAGGCGGGGCGGATCGATGTCGAGGGCGGCCATCGCGCACGGGTTTTGGAGCAGGTCGAAAACTTCGCTGCGGGCGAAATGGCCGTCGGCCAGGGCCAGCAGCGCGGTGACGCCCTGCGCGAACAGGCTGTCGCCGACGCCCGGCAGGTCGCCGAGGTTGTAGCCGAGCGGCGCCTGGTCGCGGTCGAACACCGCGTGCACGGCGGCACGGTATCGCGCCATGTCTGGGACCAGGACCAGGACATCGTTCTGGCGCAGGTGGGGGTGGGTCGAGAGCAGATTCAGGATGGCGCCGTGGACGGCTTCGACCTCGCGGAAGCGGCTGGGGCAGCGGGCGATTTGCAGGGTGGCGGTCACGGGTTCACCGTGGGTTGGCGGGAGCGAGTTGGACGGGGGAAGCGCAGGCGCAGCGGCTTGAGCGGCGGCCGGCGCAGCGGCCGTGGAAGCGGCGGGGCGCAGGAGGCGGCGCTGTAAATCGCCCAGCAGACCGACGGCTTCAATCCGCGGGGCGGCGTCCCCATCCCGACCGCGCCAGAACACCTGGCTGGCGAGGCTGGCACCGGCGGCGCGGCGGTCTTCGCCGAGGAGAAACAGCCCCTCCCGTCCCAGTTGATTCCAGTCGTGGACCAAATCCAGGCCGACGGCCGGTTCGGTGGGCGACGCGGTGGGCTCGTCGGGGGGCGGTGCGGTCGTGACGAGACGCTCCATGCCGTGGACTTTGACCCGCCGCGCGCCGGGGACATCGAACCAGGCGGTGACGGGCGCGCCGGCGGCGGATTCACCGGGCGCGGTGGTCGGATCGAGACTGCCGAGATGGAGCAGATACAGATGAATCGGGCGGTCGAGGGCGAGCGTCAGCAGCATGCGGCGATGGAAGCGCGAGAGTTGGGGGAAGGAAAAAATGTGGAGCGGTTCGGCGCTGTTGGGCGCTGCCGGCAAGGTACGCTGCGGGGCGCGCTGGGACGAGACGCCAGGGCGCGACGGCATGGCGGCTGCGGCCCTTGGACCGCTGTGTGCCCTCTGGGACAGGTGGGACACGGGGGGCAGGTGCGGCAGATCCGGCAGCAGCCCGCGGGCGTCGAGTTCACGCGCCAAGCCGGGCAGGGTGAATCCGCGGGGGCGGCCGGGGCGGATGGACGGCCCGGCGGTGGCCCTCCCGTCCAAACCGAACAGCTGCTGGAAAAGTTCCGCTTTGGCGACTTCGAGTGCGCTGGCGGAGGTGCGGTGCGGGTCGCGGGGCGGCGCGGCGGCGGCGGAGGGGGCGGGGGCGGGGGGAATGGGTGCCAGCCAGGTTTCCACCACCTCACCGCGCTGGAGTTCGGTTTCGCGCAGCACGCCGGCGAGGGTGTCGGCCAGTTGCCAGAGTTTGAGCGCCTGGCGCCGCGACAGCGCGACCGAGGCTTGAATCGGCCCCAGGTATTCACGCAGCGGCTGCAGGCGATCGGCGGCGGCGGAGGTGGCGGTGGCGGCGGCGGAATCGGGTGCGGCCAGGCGTTGGGCGATCATCCAGCGCAGGTCGGCCAGTTCGAGGCGTTCGGGGGGCGGCTCGGGCCAGCGATCCGGCGCCTGCGCAGCCAGGCCGGCCAGCCAGTTCCAGAGCACTTCGTCGAAAAACTGAAAGGTCAGATTGGCGGCGATTTTGTTTTCGCGCGCGAGAGTGAGCTGGAGCCATTTCTTGATGTTGGCGTTCGGGTAGACGATGGTGGTGGGGCGAAACGGATCGAGCGGTTCGAGCCGATCGAGCGGGGGCGCGCCGCGGGGGGGCTCACGGCGCAATTCGCCGGCCAGGGCGGCGGCCAGGTCTTCCAGCCGGTGGCTGATGTGGACGGACAGGTTCATGCGACATCCGCGGGCGGCTTTAAAGACGCCGGAGCGGACGACGGCTCCGGCGCGGGGTGGAATGATTGTAGCTCGGCAGCGGCAATCACACAGCTTCGAGGAAGCGCACCAGTTCGAGCAGCGCCCGATTGGCGGGAGCTGTCAGCCCGGCGCGGCGGGCGCCTTCGACGACGGCGCCGTTGAGGGCCTCGATTTCGGTTTTCAGCCGAGGGCGATCGCCGGGCCGGCCGGCGGCCTCCCAGTCGGCAAGGCGGCGTTCGTGGCGGAGGCGGTCCTGGTACATGGACGAGAAATTCCAACTGGGGGCCATGGCCGTTTCCATGTGGGCGAGCAGGGCGGCGGGTTCCAGTTCGACGCCTTCGGCGCGGGCGACGGCGGCGACTTCGGCGATGACTGCAGCGCGCAGCGCGGCGAGTTCGGGGGCGAGGATGAACCGGTTGCGGCGGCGCAGGAGAATCGTCAACGGATTGACGACGCAGTTGAGTGCCAGCTTGCGCCAGAGTTCGGCGGGAATGTCGGCACGGAATTCGGCGGCGAGACCGGCGGCCGAAAGCAGGCGGCCCAGGCCGTGGCCGGCCGGGGTGTCAGGCAGGGCGAAGTAGCCGCCGTAGTCGGCCACGCGGCCAGGCGCTTCCAAGGTCGCGCCGCAGATGGCGATCGCGACGTGGACCTCGGGTTGCTGCGCCGCCGGCAGGTCGGCGAAGGCGCGGCGCAGGATCGCGGCGTTGTCGAGGCCGTTCTGGAAGGTCCAGACTTGGATGGGCCCGACGCCGGGCGGCGGAGCAGATGGCCCGACGCCGGGCGGCGGAGCAGATGGGCCGACGGCGGGTGGAGCCTGCAAGGCGGTGGGCGATGTCGCGCCGGCCCGGATGGCGGCGCAGATCGCCGCGGCGGCGGCGGAGGTGCCGCCGGTTTTGCAGAACACGCCGACGGCGTCGCCGGCGCGCAGCGGCGGCAGTTGCACGGCGGCGGTCAGGCGGTCATTTTGGATGTGCGTTGAGGTGCGTAGCGCATCGGCGGCGGTGGCAACGATTTCCAGGCCTTGGTCGGCGACGGCCTGCGCGTGCGCCGGGCGGGCGACCAGCAGGACGGGAAGCTGACTTGACACGCGCGCGCCGAACAGGCTGCCCAGCGCGCCGGCGCCGAAGACGATCCAGCGCGCGAATGGCGCGGCGGCCGGGACGGCGGCATCGGTCGAGGCGGCCTGGTGGGAACGGGGGCGCGAATCAGGGGATGGTGCGGACAAGACGGAATCCGACGTAGGTGCGGTGGGCGTCGAGCGGAACAGCGGCACGCGAACCGGAGCGGCAATTCTGCGAGGACTCGCTGTAGGAACCGCCGCGGACGACTTTGCTGTCGCCCTTTTCGGGGCCGGTGGGATCTTTCTCGGGCGACTGGGCGTACCAGGTGGGGCTGTAATAGTCCATGCAGAGTTCGGCGGCGTTGCCGTGCATGTCATGAATGCCGAGGGCATTGGCGGGGCCGGCGTCGACCGGGCGCAATTCGGAGGCGAGAAAATTGACCTGCTCCTTGGCGACGGCGTCGCCGAAGCTGAAGCGGGTGGTGGTGCCGGCGCGGCAGGCGCACTCCCATTCGGCCTCGGTGGGCAGGCGGTATTGCGCGCCCGGCGGGAGGATGCCGGCGCGCTGGTCGCGGCGGGCCACGTACTGCGCGAAGCTGTAGGCTTCGTCCCAGGACATGGAAACTGCGGGACATTTGCGGGCGATTTCGCTGTGGGAGGTACGGGTGAGGGCGCCGAGCACCAGCGTCTGGCGCTGCATCGAGAAGGCGCTGTAGAGCTGATGCGTGACCGGGAAAACGCTGATGTAAAAGGGCTTGGTGAGCGTGACTTTGTGCACCGGTTTTTCGGTCGCGTCGCCGGTATCGTCGCCCATCAGGAAGCTCTGCGGTTTGACCAAAACAAATTTGATGCCGAGAGCGTTGTCGAAGGATTCGGAAGCGGATGCCATGCAAACTCTCCGTATATCCCGCCGGTCAATATGGATTTGCGTCAGGAGGCGGCGCAGCGCGGCTGCGCAGGAAGGCTGCCTCAGGGTTATAGTGTGCGGAAATCCGGGCGGGGTGCAAGGGGCGGGCGGCCATTTTGCGCACACAAAAAAAACTCCCGCGGAGGCGGGAGTTCGACGCCGGCAAGAAGATTGCCGGAAATCGGCGGGTGGCCGGCGGTTATTCCGCGTCGACATATTCCACATTGATGACCTGCTGGGGGTGGCCCTGGGCCGGCGCGCCAACCGAGCCGTGGATGGAGACCTTCTGGCCGACGTATTTGTCCAGGCTCACCGAGGCGCTGCGCAGGAAGTTGACGGGGATGCCGCCCACCCAGAGGGTGTAGCCGCAGCCGGTTTCGGTTTCCGTCGCCGGGGAGACCCGTTCGATCACGCCATTAACGGTGGACCCTTTTTCTTCCTGGCGGCGCTGGGCGCGTTCCTGCATGGGGTCGAGCTTCTGCGATTCCTGCACGGTCGGGGTGACGGCGGGCAGGGTGCTGTTGAGCACCGCGACATCGAGAGTGCCGGCGGCGGGGTTGCCGAGCTTGGAGGTGTTGGCCGCGGCGCTGACCGACTGCTCGGGTTCCGGTTTGGGCTTCGCGGCGACCGGCGTCGTGACAGGCGCGGGCGGCGGCGTTACCTTCTGCAGATCCACGAGGGAGGCGCTGATGTAGGCGCGGAGGTCGGTATCGGGTTTCAGGAAATACCAGTCGCCGCGCTTGCCGAGGACCGTGACGGTCTCCTTATATTGGGCTTCACGGACGATGGTGGACTTCAGGTCGGGGCTGACGCGGATGCGCACCTTGGAGGCATTAACGGTGCCCTTGACGCCTTCGCCCCAGCCGCTTTTGCCGGTGGGCTCATCGATTTTGATGTACTTGGCCGAGGTCCACATGTAGCAACCTTCGGGGTAGCGGATTTCGAGCCAGCCGCCCTTTTTGCCGGTGACTTCGACGATGTCGCCTTCCTTGACCACGCCGATCACGCGATCGGTCAGGGCCGGGCCGGAGCGGACATTGACCCGCTCGGCATTGATCCGGCCAGGCGTGGCGGAATCGGCCGCCCACGCGGCGCCGCCGAAGGCCAGCGATCCGACCATGAGCAGCGCCAGACAGAACAGGGCACGCACTTGCCGCATTGGAAAATCCTCCTGTGCACAGCCATCAGCATCTCATGAAAGGGACCCGGGAGCCTCGTTGGCCCGGAGCCCGGGGGATTCGGTGGAAGATTCGCCCACCGCCGAATCCGCTGGGTTGAACGGCTGCTGAAGGTGTATCGGCAGGTAGTCGAAAGAACTTGACGGAAAATGGCGGGGCGGGACCGAATCGGGCTCGTCAGGGGGTCGGAAGGCGGCAAAAGAGCGGAATCGCGGCGATTTTGCGCCGGGCGAGCGGGAAATGCGGTGAATTCCTGACCGGCGGTGACGGATTTGCGTTGCTCAAAAGTCAAATGTTTTTAAACTTTCCCTCGGGGCGCCCTCTGAATGTGGACCGGGCGCGGTGCGGCGGAGCCGTCGGACTGGCATTCGAATGTCGCTGGGCCCCAACGAACCGGCCCGATCCGGACCGAGCAGGGCCGAGCCGAGGCGGACCGGGCCGATCCGGCCGGGGGCTGGCGCGGGCCGGGCGCGGGCGGTTGAAACCGGTTGGAATGGGTGTGGGCCCGTCTGAGTTGGGCGGACGGGCCGTCAGCGTGACCTTCTCCCTGTGCAGCCGATCGGAACCAGCTCATGAGTACGCCCCCGACCGGCCCTGGATCGCCGCCATCGGCCTCGCCGACCCCGCCGCCGCCAGCGCCGCCTTCAGCAGGGGGCGCGACCGGGAGTTCCGCTGCGCCCGCCTTGCCCACGGCAACTGACACGCACTCAGCGCACGCCGCGGCGGACTCGTACGGTTCGGCCACGACGACCTACGTGGCGCGCAGCGGCGACAGCACCGTCAGCACGCCGGTGCACGGCAGCAGCGGCGAGATCAAGCCGGCGCTGTGCGAGCTCCACGACGTCTGCCACGACTACCTGATGCCCAGCGGCAAGCCAATGCGGGTGCTGGAGCATGTCACGCTTTCGATCCGACCGGGCGAGATCGTCTGTCTTTTGGGGCCGTCGGGCTGCGGCAAATCGACGATGCTGCGGATTCTGGCCGGCCTGATCCTGCCGACGCAGGGGCAGGTGCTGTACCACAACCAGCCGCTGGTGGGGTTGAATCCGGGGGTGGCGATCGTCTTCCAGTCCTTCGCGCTGTACCCGTGGCTGACGGTGTTCGAGAACGTCGCGGTGGTGCTCAAGGCGGCCGGGTTGTCGGGCGAGCAGATTGCGGACCGGGTGGAAGGAGCGATCCGCAAGGTCGGGCTGGCGGGGTTCGAAGAGGCCTATCCGCGGGAGCTGTCGGGGGGGATGAAGCAGCGGGTGGGGATCACGCGCGCGCTGGCGCTCGATCCGGAAATCCTGTTCATGGACGAACCGTTCAGCCAGGTGGACGCGCTGACGGCGGAGAGCTTGCGGGCGGAGGTGGTGGACATCTGGAGCGCCAAGGACCGCAACCCGTCGTCGATCCTGATGGTCAGCCACGACATCAAAGAAGTCGTATATATGGCCGACCGCATTTTCGTGCTGGGCGCCAATCCCGGCGTGGTGCGGACGGTGATCGAGAACAAGATTCCGCGGCCGCGCGAGTACAACTCGCCGGACGTGCAAAAGCTGGTGGAAAAGCTGCACGAGATCATCGTCGGGCACGAACTGCCGGACGTGCCGGAGCCGGAGCACCCGCAGGCGGAGGCCTTTCTGGAGCCGCTGCCGGTGGCCTCGACGAGCGAAATCATCGGCCTGATGGAGTATTTGGACGCGCGCGACGGCAAGGGGGACATTTTCCGGATCGCCGCCGACACCAACCGGGAGTTCGGCACGGTGATCCTGGCGGTGCGCGCGGCGGAGCTGTTGGACTTTCTGGACACGCCCAAGCGGATGGCAATTCTGACGCCGCGCGGGCGGCAGTTCGTGCGGTCGGAGCAGGAGCAGCGCAAGGACATCTGGCGCGAGCAGCTGATGCAGTTGACCATGTTCCACCGCATTTTCGAGATGCTGCAACACCAGAAGGACCACGAATTGGAGGCGGAGACGGTCAAGGAGACCTTCGTAATCGGCATGCCGCAGGAAAACTGCGAGGCGCAGTTCGACACGTTTGTGCGCTGGGCGCGGTTCGGGAACCTGTTCGCATTCGACGAGGTGACCAACCTGCTGACGCTGCAATAAGAAGCTGTTTCAAAACACCCCGGGTCCGCGTGGAAGGAATTGGGTCGAACGGATTGCTTTGCAAAATAGTCAACCGGGTGGGCCGGGCCGGTTTTAAAACTGCTTCTCGGCGGCGCCGGGGGATGGATTCCGGCGGGGGCGGGGGTCGGGAGCGAAAGGGACGGTTGCAAATACTCGAAAAGGAAATTGTTTAGCCCCTTGTCAGACCGTGGGTTGGACTGTATTATTTTCTTCCTCATATCCAACCCAGTCGTTCTTTGCAGAGCTGGGAGCTGGATTAAACTCGTACAGAGATTGTTCGATGCAACCAGGCTGCTCTGCCGCCGCTCACGCGGCGAAGGCGGGCCGGGCCGGTTGTCGCGAAGCAATCTGGCGCTGCTGTAGCTCAGATGGTAGAGCACTTCCTTGGTAAGGAAGAGGTCTTGAGTTCAATTCTCAACAGCAGCTTTTGGAACTTGGGACGGGGTTGGAACTACGGCGCGGTCGAAACCGGCCGGCGGCGCACTGCGCGTCAGCCGGGGACGGGGTTCGAGGGCGCTGGAGGTCCGGCACGGTAAACGGCGGTACGATGTACCGCCCCAACGAAGCGGCGAAAGGCACCGCCGCAAAAGGGAGAACGGCAATGGCCAAAGAACAATTTCAACGCACCAAGCCGCACGTGAACGTGGGCACCATCGGTCACGTCGACCATGGCAAGACCACGCTGACCGCCGCGCTGGTGAACTACTGCGCGGCGAACGGTCGTGCAAAGGCCAAGAGCTACCAGGACATTGCGAAGGGCGGCACGGTGCGCGACGACAGCAAAGTCGTGACCATCGCCGTGGCGCACGTCGAATACGAGACCGAAAAGCGTCACTACGCCCACATCGACTGTCCGGGCCACGCCGACTACATCAAGAACCTGATCACCGGCGCGGCGCAGATGGACGGCGCGATCCTGGTGGTGGACGCCTCGACCGGTCCGCAGATGCAGACCAACGAGCACGTGCTGCTGGCGCGGCAGGTGAACGTCCCGGCGATCGTGGTGTTCCTGAACAAGATCGACCTCGTGGACGACCCGGATTTGCTCGAAATCGTCGAAGAGGAAGTGCGCGAGCTCTTGACCAAGCACGGCTTCAAGGGCAAGGAAATCACGGTCATCCGCGGCTCGGGGCTGCCGGCCTTCCTGAACCCGAAGGATCCGGAAGCGACCAAGTGCATCCAGGCGCTGCTGGACGCCATCGACAAGGACATCCCCGATCCGGTGCGCGACGTGGACAAGGATTTCCTGATGCCGATCGAGGACGTGTTCTCGATCGAAGGGCGCGGCACGGTCGGCACGGGTGCGATCACGCGCGGCAAGGTGAAGATCGGCGACAACGTCGAGATCATCGGCCTGATGAAAGAAAAGAAATCCACGGTGGTGACCGGCGTGGAAATGTTCAACAAGGAAATGAAGGAAGCGCAGGCGGGCGACAACGTGGGTCTGCTCCTGCGCGGCGTGGAAAAGAAAGATTTGCGCCGCGGCCAGGTGCTGGCCAAGCCGAACTCGATCACGCCGCACGTCCACTTCGAAGGCGAAGTCTACGTGCTGAAGAAGGAAGAAGGCGGCCGTCACAAGCCGTTCTTCCCCGGCTATCGCCCGCAGTTCTATTTCCGCACCACCGACGTGACCGGCGACATCAAAACGTTGCTGAACACGGAAGGCAAGCCGGCGGAAATGTGCATGCCCGGCGACAACATCCGGATGCTGGTGGAACTGGACGAAGACCATCCGATCGCGATGGAAATGGGGTCGCGTTTCGCCATCCGCGAGGGCGGCAAGACGGTTGGGTCCGGCGTCGTGACGAAGATCGTCAAGTAGCAGGGGTGTAGCTCAACTGGCAGAGCACTGGTTTCCAAAACCAGCGGTTGGGGGTTCAAGTCCCTCCGCCCCTGCCATTTTCAGCCCCGGCGGCGGAAACGGCAGGCCGGGTCCGGAATCGAGGGGCACGGGCCGGCCCGGTTGGACCGGGTTGGCCGACGCGACCGGTTCGGCTACCAGGGCCGACTTGAAGCAATGTAGGCCGGCACGGGCCGGGAGGGATGACAGGTGAGCACTACACCGCAGGCGAACAAGCCGGCGCCCGGGCAGCCGGGCACGGGGCTGAAAGCCTACCGTCCGACCGAAGGCTATCGCACGCGGTTGGCTTGCTTCTTGGTGGTCTCGTTGATCGCGTTGTACGCCGGCTACCAGTGGTACAACGCCTGGCCGGACTTGGTGGTGCTGGTGGCCAGCGCGGGCATGGCTTTTGTGCACTCGTGGTACGACACCCTGCCGACGGGCTGGCACTTGGGCATCGGTGCGGTGGGCGGGTTGTTCTGGACGACCTACGGGCTGTTCCTGGGCTACAAATACGTCTACGTGAATATTCCGAGCGTGGACTTTCTGATCAAGACGGACATGGAACTTCACAAGGTCTACTGGCCGAAAGTGAAGCCGTGGTTCGACGCCAGTGCGGAAGCGTGGAACGCGACCTACGTGGTGATGGCCTGCGTGGCGATTCTGGCGCTGTTTATTTTCGGCACCGACTGGGTTTTCTGGTCGCTGGCCAAGCTGTTGATTTACCGCAGCGCCTGAACAGTCGAGCGGGTTTGAAGCCGCTCGATCCGGGGGATGCGGCGCCACGTTCCGAGCGGCGTCCGGCGATGGAAGTACGGACGGTTTGCGGGGCAGCGGGGCGGCGCGATGAGTCCCAATGGGAGAGGACAGTCATGAAACGGTGGTTCGCCTTGCGGTGCATGTCGGAACGCGAAGAGCGCATCAAGCAGGCGCTCGAACGCCGCATCCGCGCCGGGGGGCCGAAGGTCGAGGAGCTCATCACCCGCGTGCTGGTGCCGACCGAGCAGCTTTCGAAGGTGAAGGGCGGCAGCAAGTCGCTGGTCGAAAACAAAATGTACCCGGGCTACATTTTTGCCGAGATCGAACTGCAGGAAGACGGGTCGATCCCCGATCCGGCCTGGTACGCGGTGATGGAAACGACCGGCATTTCCGGCTTCGTGGGCGGCACGAAAAATCAGCCCGCGCCGATGGAGCCGCAGGAAGTCGAGCGGATTCTGAACAACATTGAGCGATCGAAGAAAGACCCCAAGCCGGCGTTGCAGTACAAAGTCGGCGACAAGGTGCGCATCAAGGAAGGCACCTTCGAGAACTACGACGGGGTGATCGTGGAGATCAACGAGGCCAGCGGGCGGTTGAAGGTCAACGTGACGATTTTCGGCCGGCAGACCACGGTGGACCTTGACAACGGCGTAATCGAGGCATTATAGGCCGTTTCCGCTCCGGTTGGGAGCAGGGCCGGCGCGGCCGAATTGGCCGCCGGGCGAACAGGAGAATTCAGTCATGGCAAAAGACATCAAGGCGATCGTGAAGTTGCAGTGCCCGGGCGGGCAGGCCACGCCGGCGCCGCCCGTCGGTCCGGCATTGGGCGGGCACGGGTTGAACATTGGCCAGTTCGTGAAGAAGTTCAACGACGAGACGCGGCAGTGGCAGGGGGAAATCATCCCGGTCCTGATCACGATCTACGCCGACCGGACTTTCGACTTGGCCTACAAGCAGCCGCCGGCCAGCCGTTTGATTCTGTCGACGTTGAAGCTGGAAAAAGCTTCGCCCAAGCCGCAGGAACTGCTGCCGGGGGTGGAGCTCTCGCGCAAGCAGGTGGAAGAAATCGCCAAGCGCAAAATGCCGGACCTCAACACCAAGTCCCTGCCGGCCGCGATGAAGATGATCGCCGGGACGGCGCGCAGCATGGGCATCAAGGTCGAAGCGGCGCAGGCGTAGAGACACAGAGTCAGTTTTCATTTCAGCACCAACCCGAAATATTGAATTCCGCACCGGGCTGGCGGCAAAATTCTTTGAAACAGCGGATTGACGGCCGGCGAAGGGCCGGTAAAGTTCTTCTTTTCCGTTTCCCGATTGGGGAAGCAACAACCAAGCTGGAGGAGGGACGGGTAGCCAATCCCGTTCCGTTTGGACTCCGGAGGATGCCTAGATGCCCAAACGCCACGGCCGGAGCTATCGCTCCCGGCGCTATCTCGCCGTCATGGAAGGCCTCGACCACAACGCGGTGTACTCCGTCGTCGACGCCATCACCAAGTTGAAAAATCAGCCCAAAAAATGCAAGTTCGACGAGACCGTCGATCTGGCGATCCGGCTGGACATCGATCCGAGCCAGGCCAACCAGATGGTGCGCGGTTCCTTTTCGCTGCCGCACGGCACCGGCAAGACGTTGCGCGTGGTGGCTTTCTGCACCGGTCCGGAAGCGGAAGCGGCCAAGGCCGCCGGCGCGGTGGAGGTGGGCGGCGAGGAACTGGTGAAGAAGGTCAACGAAGGCTGGCTGGAATTCGATGTGGCGATCGCGCATCCGTCGATGATGCGCTTCGTCGGCCGCCTGGGTAAGGTGCTCGGCCCGAAAGGCCTGATGCCCAGCCCGAAGTCGGGGTCGGTGACCAGCGACGTGGCGAAGGCGGTGAAGGAATTCCGGGGCGGCAAGATCGAATACCGCCACGACAAAATCGGCAACATGAACGTGGTGGTGGGCAAGCTGTCCTTCGGCCAGGAAAACCTGGTGGAGAACATCAACGCCTTTTTGAATCACCTCGTGAGCGTCCGGCCGGCGGCGGTGAAGGGAACCTTCGTCAAGAAGGTGACGGTGTCTTCGACGATGGGCCCGGGCTTCCACCTGGCTCAGAACCTGCAGCCCGCCTAGCGCAATCCAGGAGTTTCCAGTCATGCCCAACCGTGCCAATCAAATGCTCGTTGACGAATACCTGAAGTCCTACAAGGGCATCAAGGGCATCGTCATGGTCAAAAGTGAAAAGCTGAATTCCGAGGACCAGGTGCAGACGCGGGCGAAGGCGACCGACGGCAACCTGCGGGTGCTGATGGTGCGCAATCGCCTGAGCGCATTCGCCCTCAAGCAGCTGTATCAGCACGACGTAAGCGGCCTGTTCGACGGATCGACCTTGATTCTCGACAACGCCGACCCGATCTACGCGGCCAAGACGGCGGTGGCGCTGTGCCGCACCAAGCAGGGCCTGACGATCACCGGCGGGATTATGGACGGCGAGGTCTGCACGGCAGCCGAAGTCGAAGCGTGGGCAACCCGCGACGACCTGCCGACGACGCTCAGCAAGATCATGGGCCTGTTGGTCGGGCCTTCGCAGGCGATGCTGGCGATTCTGAATTCCGGTGCGCAGGGGATTGCGGGCGGTCTGCACGCCTACAACGAGAAGCGCGAGAAGGAAGGCACGGCGCAAGCCAGTTAGGGAACGATTTTTTTTCCGCGGGGCAATCCGCGCGGCGCGCTTTTTCAAGTTCAGTGCGCGTGATTCCGAACTTGAGTTTTTGAGCGTTGTTCACAGGGAACTTCGCTCCGTTTGTTGGGGAGAGGATCCATGTCCGAAGAAGAAAAGAAAGACGTCCAGTTGGACGCCAAGCTGCAGGGAATCTACGATTCGATCGTGGGCCTGACGCTGAAGGAAGCCGCGCTGCTGAAGGACGCGATGGAAGCGCGCCTGGGCATCAAGGCTTCGGGTGGGGCGGTGATGATGGCGGCGGCGGCGGGTGCACCCGCGGCCGAAGCTGCGCCGGCCGGTCCGTCGAAGTACAACGTGGTGCTGACGGCTTCGGGCCCGAACAAGATCGCGGTGATCAAGATCGTCCGCGAAGTCACGGGCAAGGGGCTGAAGGAAGCCAAGGACGTCGTGGACAAGGCGCCGCAGGCGATCAAGGAAGGGGTCGACAAGACCGAAGCCGAAGAAATCCAGAAGAAACTGGAAGAAGCCGGCGCCGGCGTGGAACTCAAGGCCCTTTAATTTGGCCTTCGGTTGCGCTGGTTGAATCGGGCCTTTCCCCGGCTCTCAATGTTTGAGCGGAAAACCGGCTGCGCGTCGGTTTTCCGCTTTTTATTGGTTTGAATCGACGCTCGCGCCGAGCGCGTAGATGCGTACCTGGGCAGGTACATCGCCGTGGGCCCGCGCTGCAAGATACAGGCGGTCGGCGGCCGGATCGAGCAGGCCGGTCTGCGCGCCCACCGGCGTCTGGATGCGCCCGGTTCTGGCCACCTGTATCGCAGCACCACTCTGCTTGCACCTGACGATATCGATGGCACCCGCGTCGTTCCCAGCATCACCGCAAAGCGCAATGACACGGTCGTTCGCCGCGTCGTAAAACAGGTCGTCCACCATGCCGTCGATGTCGGCCGCGCCGAGGCAGCTGCCGTCGCGCGTGTCGAACACGACCAGTTTGCCGGGCGCTCGGCAACCCACGAACAAGCGGTGGTGCACGGCGTCGAGCGCGAGCGGGTAATTCGCGGCGGCCTCCGAAAGCAGCCAGCGCGCCTCGGTCCGGTAGCCGGTTCCGGTGCGACGGAGAACAGCGACCTCGCCGCTTTCGGGAAGATTCACGAAAATACGGCTGCCGTCCGGTTCGATGGCAAAGGCCTCCGGATGGCTGGGCAGCTTGGCCGCAATGGACTGCGTGCCGGCGACCGGATCGATCCGCGCCAGGCCGGCGGCGTCGGGACCGACGCCGAAACCGACGAACACATCCCGGCCGTTGGGCGCGATCCGGACGTTGTCGGCGTCGGCGCCCAACGCCACCGTGCCGACGAGCTGCAGGTTTTGATCGAGCAACCGGCACATTCCGTCTTCGCCGGAAGCCACGAGCACTCGGGCCGGCAGCGGCGGGGGCGACGGCGGCGATACCGCGGGGGGCTGGCCGGAGGCCTGCGGCAGTACGGCAAGCGGAGGTGGCGGGGGTGTGATCGCCGGCACCCAAGCAACCCCCTGCGGCTCTCCGCCGGCCTTCAGGGAGCGAATATCGCGCGCCCGATCCAGATCGACGACCTCCACGCTGTCATTGCCAATCGCCGCGATGAACAGACGGCGATTGGCGTGGTCGAGGGCAAGATGGTCGATGCGGCCGGCGACCTGGGGCAGCGGGATCGTCTGAATCAGGCGCAAATCACTTCCGGCAGCGGCAGCCGACCGGGCGGGGGTCGCCAGCGCAGCGGGATGATTGGCGGAGGCTGAACCGCTGCCGGCCTGGGTACAGCCTTCGAGCGCAACGAACAGCGCGAGGACGGCCACCCCGCTCAGGCGCACGAACAATCGTTTCATGGGGGGCCTCCTGCCGGATGATCTGGTGGGGCAGTTTTTCGCCCGCCCGTTTACATATGCAGCTAGGTTCGCACCGTCGGGCCTTCCCATTTGCGGAAGATGCGCACGCCGACGAGCAGCACCGCGGCCAGGAGCAGGGACAGCGGCACCCAGACGGCAATATTCTTGAGCAACTGGGCCGAGTCGAAATGATCGGGCGAGGGTTCGTCGCCGGCGGGCGGCTCCGGCGGCGACGCGGCGCCGAGACTGGGCGTGGTGGGCGGCGCGCCGGTCTGACGCTGGAAGATTTCCAGAATCCGACGCTGGTTGGGGATCGGCGGCTTGGTCAGCAGCGATTTTTCGCAGGCGACGTAACCATCCGCGTAGGCTTGCGCGGCGCGGCGGGCTTCGAGGTAGGCCTGGTAGAGCTGATCGTCGAGCAACCCGCGGGCTTCGTCGTCGAGCGGCACGGCGGTGCGGCGGTCGGGGCCGAGCAGCACCTGGGCGTGGGCGCGCAGAAGCAGCGCCTGGCGGCGGGCTTCGAGCACCCCGCCGTCGTAGGGGCCGCCCAGTTCCGAGAGGCGGCAATAGGCGAAGTAGGCCGTCTCCAGGTCGCCCTGCGCCAGGTTGAGTTCGGCCAGGGTCATCAGAATGTCGGACACCGCGATGCGATCGACGGTCAGGATTGCGACCAGTTCGTCGACGGTGCCGGGATCTTCGCCCAGCAGGTTCATGAGTTCGCCGGTGGGCATCGGCAGCAGGTGTTCGATGTGACGGTCGTGGTCGCGGGTGATTGCGGCGCGCGCGCGGCTTTCCACGCTGTAGCCCAGCAGGCTGCTGGTGGCGCGCAGCTCAGGGTGGACGCGAACCTGCTTGAGCCACGTCAGAATGCGCAGATAGAGCGCGTCGCGGTGCAGGGGGTCGGCGGAAATCTGCGCGGCGCGGGTGCCGAATTTTTCGGCGAGGTCGAGGTCGGCGAGGGCGTCGGTGTTGGTCTCGGTGGCGGCGCGGCGCGCGTAGATGATGCTCAGGTCGGCATTCCGGCCGTAGTCGTAGGGATCGTCGGGGAGGCGCTGGATGGCGGCCAACGCCTGATCGAACTGGCCCAGTTCCAGGTAGGCGACCGACAGGGTTTCGATCGTCGCGCTGGCGTCGGAGCCCGGTTGCGGGCCGGCTTTCAAGGTCGGCAGTAGCGCGGCGATCTGCGCCCGGTAGAACTCCGGGGTGTGGCTCCAGGTGTGTCCCAGCACGGCCTTGCGAACGGACGGCAGGCCGAGTTCCTTGCGCAGCGCGATTTCCGGCTCGAATTCGCCGGCCCGCAGCCCGCGCGGTCCGCTGCCGACGACCACCGCCAGCAGGGCCGCGGCGGCCGCCGCACTGGCCAAGCAGGCGGTCAGCCGGGCTGCGCGTGGGCTCAACCTGGATGCCATTGCCAGCCACTCCCCGGCCGCCGAGCCGATCGTGGCCCGCGCGAAAAACGCATCGGGGCGGCGACCTTGCTGGTATTATACGTCAGTCGATTGGGGAGGTCTTCGCCATGTCATCGCTTGTCCGCCTGAGTGTATCGCTTGAAGCCCCTCTGGCGCGGCAGCTGGATGCGCTGGCCGCGGCCGGCCATTGCGCCAACCGCAGCGAATTCGTGCGCGACCTGATCCGCGACCGGGCGGTCGAGACGCAATGGGAGGACAATGCCGAAGCGCTGGGCACGATCACGCTGATCTACGACCACCACCAGCGGCAGTTGAACGAAAAACTGATCCACCTTCAGCACGAAAATCCGCACGCCATTCTGGCCACGACGCATGTGCACCTGGACCACGATCTGTGCGCCGAGATGATCATGATGCGCGACCGCGCCAGCAGCATCCGCCGAATGGCCGACCTGCTGGGGCGCCAAAAAGGCGTGCTGCACTCAGCGCTGGCGATGAGTTCCACCGGGCAGGGGCTGGGCGCCGGCGCCGGCGCCAGCACCAGGACCGGCACCGGCAGCGCAGCCGACCACGCGCACGAACATCCGCATTCGCACGCGCACCCGCACCCGCACGCTCCGGCGCCGCGGCGCGGTCGGCGCGGCTGAGGACCGGCCGGCGGCTTGGACGCTTTCCATCCAGCCGTTTGGGTGGATGATGGAGCGCGCACCGAACCAAACCCGTGGCCTCGACCCATGCCCCGACCGTCGAACCGCAAACTTGTCGTCGCACCGCTGCCACCGGCATCGACCATGCCGTCGCTGTTCGACATCCATCCCCCACCCTGGCCGCCGGCGAAGAATATCTGGCTGGAAAGCTGGAACGGGATGCTCAGCCGCCGCCGACTGCGCCGGCGCTATCGCTCGGTGCAGATGCACATTCAACGGCTGCCGGAAGGGCCCGAACGGCTGGGCGCGGGGGTGATCTTCTGCGCGACCCAGTCGGAGCCGGACGACTGCGCGATCGCCCACTATATTCTGCGCAAGCATTTTCAGCTCGACCCGTATTTTCTGCTCGACCACCGCCAGATCGACGCTCAGCCGGCGCTGAGCCGCCTGGGTGCGCTGGGCATTCACTACGACCACCGTGCGGCGACGGTGACGACGCTGCATTTCGCGGCGGAGCTGCTGCGCGGAACCGATCTGCCGGGAACGCTGCCGTTCGAAGCCGCGCATCCGCGCGGGCTGTGGACGCAGCCGGTGGACGACGAGCGCAGCCGCAAAGCCGGCGTGCTGCGCTGCCGGACCGCCATCGCGCGGCTGGTGCGGTTCGCGTCGGGGCTGAAGGACGACACCGGGCGGGACACCACCGCGCCGCCGGCCTCGATCGGACATCACCGCATGAGCGCACGGCTGCGGCGGGCGCAAATGGTGCCGCTGATCATCCCCGTCGCGCTGCACCGGCTGCACACGCCTGCGGCAACCGACGGCTCGGAGGGGCTGGCGCGGGAGGACCTGTACATCGATTTCGGCGAACCGTGGGAGATTTCGGATTTCAACATCGGCATCCAGGCCTGGACGCATCTGCTGGAAGAGCATCTGAACCGCCATCATGCCGAAAGCACGCACCTGATCCAAACCGACCCCGGGCGGGACTACCAGCGCATCCTGACCTGAATGCACCGTCTGACCTGAACGCGCCGCGCGAACGGGGGCATCCAGGGGGCCGAGGACGGGGGCGGGCGGGGCGGGCGGGGCGGGCGGCGGAAAAAGGCTTGCCTCGACCGGCCGATCTCGGGGCTTGACGAGGGGCGATCTTTCGCGACGATTAGAAGCACCTGGGACAGCCATGGTTTGGATGGACTACGCGCCGGTCGCACCTACCGCCGTTGAGGCGTTGGTTGACTGAGGCTGCGTCGAGGGCAACCGCATGCAATTCCGCTCCCTTTCCCGTCCCACGCTGCTGTGCGCGGCCCTGGCTGCCGCGGGGCTGTCCTGGTGCGCCGTGGCGCCCGGATTGCGCGCCGCCGACACCGACACCACCGTCGACCTGAACGCCGTCCCGGCCAACAGCGACGCCGATCAGTTGCATTTGGAAGTGACGCTCACCCGCACCAACAACGATCCGCTGTACCTCAAGATGCCCGGGCCGCTGAACGACCTGCTGCTGAAACTGGCGATCAAAAATACGGCCGATCCAATGCAGGCGACCAGCGCCGGCGCGCCGCCACCTTCGTCGGATTTCGACTTCGGGACGCCGATGGTGCTGAAGTTCAAGGACGGCAAAACGCTGGATGACCTGCTCCAGCCGGGCGTCAAACCGGAGGATGTGCTGGAGATTCAGCCCGGGCACAGGATCGAGGGCGTGCAGACACCGCTGTTGACGGTGGCGGGGGCGGGCGGCACCTCGGGCGCGCAGGACGCGGTCAACAATTACACCAATCCCGACGGCACGCACACGATTCCGACCTACACCAGCTACGACAACCTGACCAAGGACGTGGCGGCGGCAACGACGGAATCCGACCTCCTGGCGGCGGTCAAAAAATTCGCCGCCGACACCGGGTTGACGTTCGTGCCGCTGGGGCAGAACATGGCCGAACGCGCCGATCTGATCACCACGCTGCCCGATCCGCAGCTGGGGCCGGATTCGCGGCTGGAAATCTACGTCTACCGCAAGACCACGGCGGCCGAGCAGGCCGCGTTCAAGGCCAACCACCCCGACAAGACGCCGCCGACGATGCTGCTGGTGCCGCGCGTCAACCGCAATGTGTTCGCCGCCGACCAGTCCACCTCGGCGACCGAAGTGATCGACTCCGGCAATTCGCTCGACGCCGACATCGCCACCAAGGATCCGTTCACGGTGGACGTGGGACACAACTTCGAATTCGTGCAGGAAGGCGACTACGTGGTGGTGGCCTCGATTTTGGGCCATCGCGCGGTGATGTCCAACCAGCTTGAATTCAGCGTGCTGCCCTACTGGGTCACCAACATGACGCTGGACAAACTGGACGCCTGGATCAACGAAAAGCGTTCGCTGGGCCCCTTCCCCTACAACCGCATGGTGTACTTGGTGGACGGGACCGACGGCTTCCGCGAACTGGTGTACTCCAAGCGCTACGCCAACGGCAAACTGGTGCACCACGAATTTTTCCGGCTGGGCCGCGTATTTCCCGGGAACGAAAAGGACATCGCGGTCACGGTGGTGAACGACAAGGTGCTCAAGGTCGACTTCACCGAAAGCCACGGACACAAAGTTTCGGCGACGATCGACTTCAGCTACAGTTCGCCGAGCACCAGCGTCACCCTCTCGAACTGAGTTCGCGCGATGACCCACGTTCTGAAACTGATCGGCCGCACGCCGCTGGCGATGCTGGATCGGCTGGCGGCGCGCCATGGCTTTGCCAACCGGCGCAAGGTTCGCATCGCGGCCAAATGCGAATTCCTGAATCCCGGCGGGAGCATCAAAGATCGCCCCGCGCTGGGCATCATTGAACGAGCCGAACGGGCCGGCGAGCTGCAGAAAGGCCGGCCGGTGGTGGAACTGACCAGCGGCAATTTCGGCACCGGGCTGGCGATCGTCTGCGGCGCGAAAGGCTACCCCTTCACGGCGGTGATGAGCCGCGGCAACACGCCGGAGCGCGCGCGGATGATGCGCGGCCTGGGGGCGCGGGTGGAACTGGTCGATCAGGCGCCGGGCGCGACGCCGATGCAGGTCTCCGGCGCCGATCTGGCGCTGGTCGAAAAACGCACGCTCGAACTGGTCGCCGAGCTGGACGCCTTCCGCGCCAACCAGTTCCGCGATCCAGGCAACGTCCAGGCGCACCGGCGCACCGGGGCGGAAATCTGGCGGCAGACGCGCGGGCGCGTCAGCCATTTCTGCGCCAGCATCGGTTCGGGGGGAACCTTCACCGGCATCGCGCGCTTCCTGAAGGAGCAGAACGCCGCGGTGCGCTGCGTTCCCCTGGAGCCGGCCGGGGCGCGGGTGCTCGCCGGCGAAACGGTGACCAACCCCTCGCACCAGATTCAGGGCACCGGCTACGCGCTGGTGCCGCCGCAGTACGACCCCGGGCTGGCCGACGGCTTCGGCGGCGTGACCGACGCGGAGGCGCTCGATTGCGCCCGCGAACTGGCCGCGGTGGAAGGGCTGTTCGTCGGGATCAGCTCCGGCGCCAACGTGGCCGGCGCACTGGTGCTGGCGCGGACTGCGCCGCCAGGCAGCCTGATCGTCACCGTCCTGTGCGACACCGGATTGAAATATCTGTCCACGAATTTATTTCCCTGAATGGACGGTGGGGGCTCAAAGCTTCCCCGCCCGCACCGCCCGAAAGGGCAGGAGGAGCGCCGATGGCGCCGACGCTGCAGGAACTGCTGAACGTACCGGACCCGGCTTGGCCGCTGGTGCAGGAAGAAGCGCGCGCCTGCGCCCACGCGGTGGAGGTGCTCGGCGTGGAGCCGGCGCGCGGCGAACAGATGCTGCTGCGGATGCAGATCAGTGCACACAGTTTTCTTGGCGCGCTGGTGCTGCACACGGCTGGCGTGCTGATCGACGGCGGCTGGCTGCGGCTGCTGGGCGCCGGTGGCCATCCCAAGATGCAACGGTCCCTGCCCGACTGGAACGCCGACCAGTTGATGGGCGCCGCCGGGATGATGCTGGTGGCCGACGACGCCATCGGCGGCTTTTTCGCGCTCGACGGCGGCGCGCTGGGGCCGGGCAAAGGCGCGATCTATCACTTGGCTCCGGACAAACTGGAATGGGAGATGTTTGCGGCCAACTTCACCGATTTTTTCCGCTGGTCGCTGAGCACCGCGCTGCCCGAGTTCTACCAGGCCTTCCGCTGGCCGACCTGGCCGGCCGAAGTGGTGAACCTGACCGGCGATCAGGCGCTGAAATTCCAGCCCTACCTGTTTACCCAGGAAGGCCGCCAGCCCGCGGCCGCAATCAGGACGCGCGTCGCGGTCGGTGAACTGTTCGCGCTATACGCAATCGAACTGCCGGCGCAATTGGGATTTTTGCAGCCGGAGGTGCTGAAGTAGCCGCCGGGAATCGCCCGACCGCCGCCCGTCCGTGGGTCAGGGCGTGACGGTCTGCTGCGCGCCGGTCAGCATGTCGGTGAAGGTGATCGCGAATTTGCGCGAACCGTCCTCGACCGCCAGCGGCACGATTTTGGTCAGCTTGCCGCCGTCGGGAATCCACAGGTTCTCCGAAATCAACGGATCGATCTCGCCGGTGGAAATGTCCTTCACGTCCATCCGAACGGTGTGCGGCTGAGTGACTGCCATGCCCTGCAGCGTCTGCAGCGCGAGCGTGACGGTCAGGGCTTCGGGCGAACGGTCCACCGCCGCGTTCAAAGTCACGCTGCCGTAGGGCATGATCGCGAACGGCCGGCCGTCGCCGGCCTGCATGTCGACGGTGAATTTTCCGCCGTCGAGCGACACCGGCTGGTGGCTGCGCAGGTCGTAGACCTGCATGCCCTTGGCCAGCGTGGAAGCGTCCACGACCAGCTTCATCACCTCCGGCCCCGAGGCCGGATCGGGCACCATGTACACCACCCCGTCTGCGCCCACGGCTTCTTTTTGCCCGACCGGCTCACGCAGGATCGTGAGAATGTACCCCCCGGTGGGTTTGTCGCCGGCATCGTGGAGCGCCTGCAGGCTGGTGCTGACATGCACGACCCGTGCGCCCTTGTCGTCGCGGATTTCGACGTAGGGTTGCGCGGTCGACGCCTGCACCGCCGCTTCGATCTGGTCCGGGGCGTCGGGGAACTTCACGAACTTCCCGCCGACGTCGTCGGGCAGTTGCATTGGCTGGAGGAACTCATTGCAGTTCACCGCGTCGGTGTAGAGCACCACGCCGCCATCGGCCTGGAAGCTGCGGATCGCCGCGAGTTCGTCCTGGCTGCCGGGCTGGCCGCCGAAGCCCATGGAAAGCGTCATCGGCAGCGCCAGCGCCTTGATGCCGCGGGCTTTCAAATCGCCCGCCGCCACCTGCGCGTCGGAAATCCAGCGCGGATCGTAGCCGGCTGCGATCAGGCCTTCGTACACTTTGGCTTCGGTCTTCACGAACTGATCCATTTTGCCCTCCAGCCAGGCCGCGCGCTGGGAGCGGGAACTCCACAGAATCCCGACCGGCGAATACTGCCGCGAGGCGCGCTGGTATTGCATGCCGACGCCCGCGCGGAGCACCTTCAGGGCGCGGTGATAGTCCGCGGCCGACTTGGAGAGCTCGAAGTCGGGATTGAGCAGCGAGGGGTACCAGAAAAAGGCGGCGCCGTCGCCGTCGCAGGTGAGGTTGCTCCAAAGCTGGTAGTCGCAGCCCCAGCCTTCGCGACCGTAGCCGCACCAGGGGGTGCTGCGGATGTTGGGGTTGAAGCAGGTGCGCTTGATGATCTGGAACCGTCCGCCGTAGTCGGCGGTGGCGCCCAGCGGCAGCGACAGTTTGGCCCAGTCGATGCCGTTGAACGCGCCCGACACCTGCGTGCCGGAGACGCTCAGCCGCGTCGCCGGGTAGACTTCCTTCAGGCTGTCGGCCAGAAACCGGAAGCCGCCGGCCCACATATCGTCGTTGAAATCGCGCCATTCGTTCCAGAGCCCGAAGTTGACGCCCTTGCGCTTGGCCACGTCCATGGGCGTGGTCGGCGGTTCGATCGAATCGAAATCTTTTTCCTGCGTGTTGAGCGCCTTGTTCAGCGCATCGATCGTGCCGAACTTGGATTTCAGATGCGTTCGAAAATTATCGATGTTGTGCGTGTTGAAGTCGAAATCGAAGTCGGCGGTGTAGCTGGTCAGCGAGGTCTCGTCGCCGACCGACACGGTCAGCGGCGCGTACGGCAGCAGTTGCTTCAACCAGTTCTGCTGGCGGCGCTTGAGGTCGGCCAGAAAAACGGGGTCGGCGTAGGAGGGCGTGCGGATCAGCAGTTTTTTGTCGCCGGTGCGCGCGTACTCGTTGGCCTTCTGGTCGAAGCCGTTGTCGTGCATGCCGGTGTTCGACATCATCGACTGAATGCGGAAGCCGCGCTCGAAACTTTGCTTGGCCTCGTTGGGGCCGACCTGTTCGGTGGTCAGGCCGAAGTTGCGCAACTGCGCCATCTGCAAGTCGCGCAGGTAGCTGATCCCGCCCGCCGGCCAGCCGTAGACCTCGTAGTCGGTCCAGGTCGGCCGCGGCGTGATGCAGGTCACCGTCTGGCCGAAGGCGATGCGCTTGCCGGCCGAGGTAATTTCAGCCTCGACGTACAGCCCCAGCGAAGTCAGGTTTTCAACCGACATCGTGACGCGATCCGCACCGTCGCCGGCGGTTTCCAGTCCGCCTTTGCCGGCGTCGGCCAATTTGAAGGTCGATTCCCGCATGGTGCGGCGGCGGTCGCCGGTATAGTCCACCAGGCGCACCGTCACGCTCGCGTCGGCCGGCGGGTCCTTGGGCAGGGCGAAGGTCACCGGCAGGGTGCGATCGGCGCGCGTCAGGAATTCCGGCGCCGTCACTTTAAGGTCGGCGTAGGTGGGCGGGATGAAGCCCAGTTCGAAATCGGTCACCTGCCCCTGCGCGTTTTTCCATTGCTTGAGGGTCAGGTTCGGATCGGGAAACTGCGGGTTCGCCAGCACGACCGGATCGCCGTCCTGCGCCATGTCGCGGTGGCTGGTCCACAGCACCGCCCGCGCCATCAGCGCGTAGAAAACCTCCCAGTAGCGATAGTCGCGCCACTGGCGCTTGTCGTTGGGCCCGTCGATGTGCGGCGCCAGACTTTCCGTGCGCCAGGCGAAGGTCACCACCCGTCCCTTGCCCACCGTCTTGACCGCGACCACCGGCTGGCCGTCGTCGGTTTCGATCAGCACTTCGCTGTCGGGGCCGGGCTTGTAGTCCTGCAACCGGATCGCTTCGTACGGCAGCGCATCGAGCGCCGCCTGCATGCCGTGGGTGATCGGATGATCCTTGACGATCTTCCAGTGGTGGCCGGTACTCATGCCGTCATCGGCCCAGTGCATGTACCCGTTGCGGTTGAAATCGGTGATGCTGTCCACCAGCGGCGAAAGTTCGCGCAGATCGTCCGGCCAGGGATGGTTTTTTCCGCCGCCGGGGAAGGGGAAGCACAGCACCAGGCCCTCGCCCTTGTTTTTGACCCGGTCCATGATGGCGTCGGTGCCGCCCTTGCCCAGGGCCAGCCAGCCGGTGGGCGTGCTCAGGATCATCGTGTCGAACTTTTCCGGCCCCTGAGCCGAACTGGCCAGGTAGCGCTGGCACAGCGGATAGCTGCGATCGCCATAGCGCATCCCGATCCACTTGTTGATGCCGTCCTCGCGGCCCCAGAGCACCGGCGACACTTTCATATCGACCCGCTCCATCAGCTCCGCCAGGTCGCGGCCTTCCTCCACGCCGTACAGCGCCAGCACCTTCAGCGGCCCGCCGGCCAGCGGCGAGGCGAGCGGAAAATGCGGCGAGACCACACCGGTGGTGACCGGCGGTTCGATGCGCTGATCGTAGGGGATGAAATCGACTTTGTCGGTGAGCTTGGGGCCCAGCCGGAAGTTGTCGTACCACAGCGTGTAGCCCTTCGGCAGCGTGCCGGTGAAGAGAATCAGGCATTTGATTTTGTGCAGGTCCAGCCGCTTGGCGATGTCCTTGGTCGGAATCTGGATCAGGTTGTGACCCTTGTCGATCGTCACGCCGTTGTCGCCGGGGCCGTTGTAGCGGGTCGTATAGCCGTGGCTGTTGTCGTCGTCGATGCGGATGCCCAGGATGCGGCTGTCGTTGCTCCAGACTTCGAAGGACAGCACCTCGTATTTCGACCAGTCTTTGGGCATCTTGTAGGTGACGATGCCGGGGTAGTCGCCGCTCACGACTTCCACTTTCAGCGATTTGTTGCGGTCGGTGCGGACCCGGTTTTCCACGCTGACGTTGACCTTGCCCGAGTCGCCGGCCTGCCATTTGGCCAGGTCGGTGTCGTTGTCGAAGGTCGAAAACACCACCTCCGGCTCGTCGGCCGCCGCCAACTGCTGCGCCGAAGCCGCCATCCCAGCCACGCCCAGCAGCACCGCCGCCGTCGCCATCGCCAGCCAGCCGGCCCACATCCGATTCTTCATGCCCGTTCTCCGATTGCGCGACCGCACCGGTTGCGTCCCGATCCGTCGCTTGGGGGTCTACTGTTGTACAACTGAACCATTGCAGAGTCACCTGCTACGCTACGCAGTTCCTCGTCCAATTTAAAAATCCCGGTAGCTTATGGTTCATTTTCCGATCGCCAGCCGGCGCCGCCTTGCCAGTCGAATCCCAACCGCAGGCGCCGGAGCCCAACGCTCAGGGCGAATTCCTGCCGCGCGCCGCCGGGCAGGCTGCCAGGCATCGGCCGCACCAGAACCGGTTCCGCCGCCGCACCGGCGAACGGCTGCAGGACGGTCAACATTCGCAGCGGTGCACCGCTTGGCGGCTTGAGCTGGACAAACGCGAAGGCGGGGCGCGGCTCCCTGTGACCATAGTTAAAGGAGACCTGCCCCTCTTCCTCGACCAGCGTCAGATCGGGCGCGGGCATGCCGACGATGCGCAAATTCACGCCGTCGGGAAAGCCGGTGGCGGCAGACAGGCCAGCCGGATCGATGACCGCGGCGTCGGGCGCGGGAGCCAGTTGGAAGTGCAGCCGCAGTTCACCCGCAGCCGCCCCGAGCGCTTCGTCCACGAGCAGAAACAAATCGGGCTTGGCGAACAACACCGTGCGACGGTGGGTGAATTCCGGGCTGCCGGCATTTTCGACGGTCAGCACATCGAGATCCGCGGTGCTGTGCCACAGACGCAGACGCGGGGCATAGGCATTGTCGGCGCCGGCCAGGGTGAGCGTCTGATGGACCGCGCTGCGACGGAACCAGGCACGGGCATCGGCGTCGCCGCTGTAGAGGTAGCAGCCGGAATCCGGCGTCAGCCTCCGCCCGCCGGCGAACAATTCGAAACTGCCGTTGTCGGGCTGGCAGTGCCAGCCACCGTCGGGGCCGCATTTGAGGATCAGCATCGTGGCGTCGACGTCCCAGCCGCTGCGCAGCGCGTAGAAACCGCTGGCCGGCAGCGCGTAGGATGCCTCCGCCGGCGGTCGGCCGGCGGCGCCGGCGGACCCGACAAAGCGAAAATCCTCGCGCCGGAACGGCTCCGCCCACTCCAGCAGCGTGGCGCGCACCGACTGGGTGGAATGGCCGTCGCCGAACTGCGCCACGGTGCCGTCGGGGAAACTCATTTTCATCAGCGCCGCGCACATGGCTTCCAGGCCCGCGAAATACGCCGCGCCGAAGCTTTCGCCCTGGCCGTTCATTTGCGCCAGCAGCGCCGTGCGCGCAAACCAGCCGATGCATCCCTGATGGTAGTTGAAACACTGCTCGAAATGCATGCCGTCGTCGCGAATCTGGCGCGCCAGGTTGTCGCGGAGCACGGCAAAGGCGCGGTCACGCCAGCCCGCCGCCGCGCGGAACTCCGGGAAACACAGGGCGATCGCGGCCAGCCCTTCGGCTTCCATCAGCCGCCAGTTGCTGCCGGTGGAGCAGGCCGTCAGGGCGGCATCCAGCCGCCGAGCGTGCTCCAGGCAAGCGGCCAGAAACGCGGTGCAGACGGCCGGCGTGAATGCCGCCGCGGCGCGGAACAGTTGGAACTGACCGATCCAGGCATTGCCGCGAATGCCCACCTCGATGGTGCGCCAGGCGTACTCCGGCTGCCCCTGAACCAGGTTGTGTTCGGTCCAGTCGAGAAATTGGGTGGCCCACGCCTGCGCGTAGCGTTCGTCGCCGGAATGCCGGTAGACCTGAGCCAACGCCAGCCAACTGTTCATCCGGTGCAGTTGCCAAAGCCATTCCCGGTCGGGGACGGCAGAGAACGACCAGTCGATGCGCGCACCAAAATCGTGCGGCGGGTAGTTGGGGGAAGCGATCAGAATGTTCCGCACCGCGTCTTCCGCGACCTGGTATTGCACGGCAGTCGGCTGCGCCGGTTCCTCGACGGGGTGACGGAAATCGCGCGCTCCGCAAAAATAAGCGTGCAGCGCTGCGGGCGCCTTCCCCTCCGTGGCGGCAGCCGCGCGGACGGCAGCGAGGCCGGCGCGGTCAAGGTCCAGTTCGCTCAAAAGGGAAGACAGCAGATACGGCGGGCAGGCTTCGCGGAAGGAAGGTTGCATGCAGTCTCCTGGCGGAAAGGACGCGGCGCCGGACGACGGCGACGCAGGCGATGGGTGGAGTCCGGCTATTCTACTCGCAGGCGGGAAAATCGCGGCGGCATCGGAAGCCCCGCCCTGCGCCGCGGTATTTCACCCAGGGCCTTTTAGTACTCTCCAAATCTCTGAAGTGCCGTCAGGCACGCCCGAGATTAGCCCAGCACGGCACTTCGGCGCAATTTCGGCTCCGGGGGTCATAAGTCACCCGTGCTGGGTGCCGGAGGCGAGAACTAAAAGGCTCTGGTATTTCACCCCGGCGCAGAACGCTGCGCAGAGATTTTTTCGCGTGACTGGCTGCCGCGCGGCCGGTTGGATTAATATAGCAGTGCTTTTGGATACGACATTGAACCGGTCGCACCCGGCTCCGAGCATTTTCCTGCCGGTCCGCACCGCGCGGCGGGAGGTGTCCTGTCGGCGCTTGCAGCGTGACCGTTCCGGCCGGGAGCTCGACGATGCAATCGGTTTCGCGCGAAACCTTCACCGCGTCGCTCTCGCCGGTGCATCCGCCGGCGCTGCGGGTGCGCCTGGGCGAACGCTTCGTGGCGCACTGCCCCAGCGCGCTGGGCGGTGTCATCGGCCCCGACG
>JBOHNC010000042.1:0-4255 GCA_050730415.1 Planctomycetota bacterium | reverse complement strand
CGCACCGACCCACCAGCGCACCGGCGCCCAGGAGACCTCGGGATGACTCGACCCTTCCACCCCTACCAGCACCGCCGGCTGGACATCCGTCGCGTGGCGCGCAAACTGCGCCCGCGTCGCGTCCGCGCGCCAGCGCCCGAGCGCAAGCGAGGCCAGCCATGACGACCGCGACGGCAACCACCGAACCCCGGGCAAGCCGAGGCGTTCAACTGGACGAGATCGTGCCCTTCGGCCGCTCCTTCGACGAGTACCGCCGCATGTTCAAGCTCGGTCACGTCGAACTGGCCGGGCGGATCCTCGGCTGCGGCGACGGGCCGGCGGCATTCAATGCCGATGCCACCGCCGCCGGTCACCGAGTCGTCTCCTGCGATCCGATCTACGCCTTCACCGCCGAAGCCATCGCCGAACGCATCGATACGGTGCTGCCCGAAATGCGCCGCCAGGTCGAAGCCAATCGTGATCTGTTTCTTTGGGACCATTTCACGAACGTCACCGGGCTGCTCAATGCCCGCTGCGACGCCATGGACCGGTTTCTCGACGACTACCCATCTGGACGACGGGCGGGACGGTATATAGATGCCTCCCTGCCCAATCTGCCGTTCTCGGAAAGGCGTTTCGACCTTGCGGTTGTCTCCCACCTGCTGTTTTTATATTCACAGCAGTTGGACGAACGCTTTCACATCGCGGCGCTGGAAGAACTGCTGCGCGTGGCAGGCGAGGTCCGTGTGTTTCCGCTGCTCGCGTTGGACGGGCGACCCTCGCCGCACCTGCCCGGCGTGCTCGCGCATTTCGCGCGCATGGACGCCTCCGCGCGGATCGAGCCGGTGCCCTACGAATTCCAGCGCGGCGCCAACCAAATGTTGGTCCTGCACGCCGGCCCGCACAGCCCCTTCCGTGGCGCATCAAGTTTGTAATGAGCGGCGCTCCCGCCCATGTCTTTGACTCCCGCTCGCGGGACGCCGGAGTCACCGCCCGGCGCTTCAGTGCCGGGACCGAAGCATTGGCATGGGCCGCCGCATCCCGGAGGGACGGCAGAATGGCACGAATCAACCGCCACCGGAATCGATTCACAAGCGTTACTGGCAGGCTGCCGATGTCTTCAAACAAAACAGGCGGCGCGTCCGCCGCCTGCTTGTGCGGCCCGCCGTCGGAGAGCGGCGGACCGGTAGAAAGGACTCGGGTCAGAATTCGTCGGGCTGTTCGGGCGCGGGCGGGCGCTGCATGGCTTTGTCGAGCGCCGGGCGGCCGCCCTGGTTGTATACCTTGACCAACTCCTTAACGCGTGTCTGGAAGACATCGGGCCAGGCGGCTTGGTACTCTTCATCCAATTTATGCAGGCGTTCGGCGTTCTGCTGGTAATGCTTCTGCCGGGCATCCAGTTCGGCCCGGCGCTCTTTGGGGTCCTCGTTGGGATCGAAGTGGATGATTATGCCGAGCGAGGTGTTGTCGGCCAGGTCGGCCATTTCGGCGCTGTGCTGTTTGTACCAGTCCGCGATTTTTTCCAGGTCGGCGCGGTTGGGCCCCGCGGGCAACAGGGCGATCGCGGCGGCGCGCACGCCGGCATTGACGGCGTCGATGTCGACCATCAGGTCGAGATGTTCGGCGGCGCGCGCTTTTACGTAGGCCGCGGTCAGGTCGCGCAGTTTCGCCCGGTCCTGGTCGGAGACGGTGAAGAGAACCTCCCAGCTTAATTTGGCCAGGCCGAAGTACACGGCCAGGTCGCCGTCGGGTTGCATGTAGTCGCCCCCCACGTTGGCGCGACGGCCGATGACGGCGAACAGCCTGGCGCGCTGGGCGGCGTCCATGCTCGCTGCAAACTCCTTGAGGAAGCCGGCGCGCGCGGCGGCGCACAGCGTCAGCCGTTTGCGCGGGTCGGTTTCGGTCACCTTGGCGCAGGCGGCGTCCATGCCTTTCCAGGCGGTCATGAGGACATCGAGGAATTTTTGATCGTCGGGGGTCAGCAACTCGCGTGCGGCGTGGATGCGCTGCAGGTAGGCGGCTTCCAGCACCTTGGCGTGCTTCAGGGCGATCGCCTGGATTTTCGGGGCTGCGCCGGCGCACAGGTCGGCGATTTTCTTCCGCGTGGCTGCGTCGATGGCCACCAGCGCCGTCAGTTTGACGCCGAAGCTGGAATACATCGGATTGGGCAGCGCGTCGCCGTCGGGCAGCCGGCCTGCGTTGGACAGCCAGCTGCCGATCACGTTCTGGATCACGTGCAACACACCCGGCACCCGTGTGGCGGCTTCGACCCCTTCGCTTGTCACCACGGGCGGTTCGCCGCCGGCCCAGGGGTCGGCTCGCACACCGCCGCCTCCGACGACGACGCGAGCAACCGGCTGGGTCGGCGCCGCCGCGGCCTGCCCGCCGGGCGCGATGACGATCGAACCGCCGCCATCCCCGCCGCCGGTCAGCACCGCGCCGCGCCGCAGAGCCGCCTGATTCCCTGCATCGCGCAGGATCGCCCCGACGCCGTCGCCGGGGGCTTCGGCGGCGTGCAGGGGCGAGACAAAAACGGTGCCGGCGGACAACGCCAACAGCGCGAAGGCGCTCAGCCCGGCAAAGGTCGAATGGCGGCGCAAGCGTGGCGCGCATTGATTGGGTTGCATCGGAGGGCTCCTTGGCAGGCGCGCCACCAGCGGCGCGTGCGAACTTCGTTCAACCTAGAATCCGTTGGCCAGTCCGCCGGGGGCGGCTTGGGCCTGTCCGCCGCCGGCGGCGTGGGCCGGTGCGCCGCCCATGCCGAGCGGTTTCTGTTTGGCCGGCGGAGGCGACCGGGGGAACGGCGCGGGTGCCGGCGCGGCGGTGCCATTGCGCAAGGCGAATTCGCCGGCGGTCGCGTTCTCCATGCGCGCGGCCAGGTCGGCCGGCCAGACGGCCTTGTAATCGTGGCGCAGGTCGTCGGCGCGGGTGCTATTTTTTGCGAACTCGGTGCGCCACTCGTCCCAGGCCTTGGCGAGTTTCTGTGCGTCCAGGTCGTCCGGAGTTCGGAACCCGACATTCATGCCGCTGACGGCGTCGATTGCGGCGCCATACTCCGCACCGTGGTCCTTGACCCACGCGGCGATCCGCGTCAGCCCGTCGCGGTCGGCGCCGGCCGGCAGATCGGCGATGAGCGCGTCGCGGCCGACGGCGCTCAGTTTGGCCAGGTCGGCGAAAAACTGCGCCTCCAGCGCTGCGCGGGCGCGGACGTAGGCGGCATCGAGCGCCGCGACCTGTTTGCGCGTTGCGGGCGTGTCCGGAAACAAGGTGTTCCAGGAAAGACGATAGCGCTCGAAAAACATGGCGAGATGTGCATCGTCGTCGAGGTCTCCGGTGGCGTCGACCTGGTTGGCCAGCGCGATTTCCACGCGTGTGGCCAGCGCCGGGTCGGTGCGCGCCGACCACGCTCGCACCGCTTCGTCCTGGGCCGCCTGCAGCCGAGCCCAGCGCTCCGCCCAGGCTTTGCGGTCCTGCGGCGGCGCTTCGGGAATGGCGGCTTCGGCCGCGGTGACGGCGTTCCATAGATCGAGCAGCGCGTCGAACTCGGGCTTGTCCGCGTCCCCAAGCAATTCCCGCGCCGCAGCCAGGCGGCGGCGGTACAGCAAATCCAGTTTGCGCGCGTATGCTTCGGCCATCGCGTCGGCCTGCGTGTCGAACGCCGTCGCGCACGCCTGGATCGCGGCGGTGGTTTTGGCATCCGGATCGTCCAGGAGATCAGCGATGCGGCAGGTGGCCTGGGAGGCGACATAAGTGGGAAGTTCGGTGGCGCCGGCGACGCGGAAGTTGTCCCGGCGCCAACATGTAAGCGCGAAGCGCACGGGCCGCAACACCTGCGGCGACGCCTGGCCCGGCTGTTGGGCGCTGTCGCCCGCAGCGACGGACGGTGCCGTCGGTGCGGCGGGCGTGGCAGGTGTGGCAGGTGTGGCAGGCGCAAGCGGAGCGTCCTGCGCGCCGCAAAGGAAACTAAAACATGCCGCCGCCAAAGCACTTGCAGCCAGGCAGGTGAGGCGGTGCACAGGGGTGCCGTTGAGTCGATTGGCCATGGCTTCAGCTCCCGTCCGGTTGTCGAATAGGACCGGAAGGAGCCGGGAAGGTTCGCAGAAATTTAAAAAAACGGCAGCCGGTGAAGGCTGCCTGGTAAGTGTCGGGGTTGCGTCGCGAAGCGGGCTAGAATTCTCCGTTGTTGGCCCCACCGTTGGCGCCGCCGTTGGCGCCGCCGCCACCCTGCGCGCCACCGCCACCGCCGTTGCCACCACCACCGTTGCCGCCATTGCCG
>JBOHNC010000041.1:0-7927 GCA_050730415.1 Planctomycetota bacterium | reverse complement strand
GCCGCCAGCGCCCCGGCCGTACCGTCCTCATCCGCCACGCCTACCCCGTCCGCCCCGGCCACTCCGCCCGGCGCCGCTGCCGGTCCCCGTCTGCTGACCGCCCCGGATTCCGCCGGCGCAACGCCGCCGTCCCCGCGTCCGTCGCTCCCGCCGGGGGTCGAAGAAGACGCCGAAGCCGCCCGCCTGGCCACCGCGCTCAGCCAAGTCCCCCTGATGGCTGAAACCCCGTTCGACGACATCGCCGAAACGCAGGCCGACGGCCCGCCGCGCCCAGCCGCCGCCCGCCCCACCTCCATCTCCGGCGTCCACGTCCCGCAGATTCCCGGCCACGAAGTCGTCGAGGAAATCGGCCGCGGCGCGATGGGGTTGGTCTACCACGCCAAAGACCGCCGTCTCGGCCGCTCCGTCGCCATCAAAATCCTCCGCGCCGGCGAACTCGCCAGCGGCTCGACCATCGAACGCTTCCGCCGCGAAGCCCTCGCCCTCGCCCGCATCAGCCATCCGGTCATCGTGCCGATCTACGATGTCGGCGACTACAACGGCCTGCCCTACTTCACCATGGAGTTCATCGCCGGCCGCTCCCTCACCGAACTCATCAACAAGCGCGAAATCGCCACCATGCAGGCCCTCGAGTGGACCGAAAAAATCGCCGACGCCCTCGACATGGCCCACCAGCACGGCGTCATCCACCGCGACGTGAAGCCCTCCAACATCATGGTCGACCGCCGCCTGCGCGTCCGCCTCATGGACTTCGGCCTCGCCAAACACCTCGACAGCGACTCCCACTACACCGTCTCCGGCACCACCATCGGCACCCCCGCCTACATGCCCCCCGAACAGGCCCGCGGCACCTCCAGCCGCGTCGACGCCCGCAGCGATGTCTACGGCCTCGGCGCCGTCCTGTACGAAATGGTCACCGGCCGCCCGCCCTTCACCGGCAAAAGCGTCCTCGACGTCATCATGAAAGTGCTCAACGAAGAACCCGAACATCCGCGCAAATTCAACAAGCAGCTCCACCCCGACATCGAAACCATCATCCTCAAGTGCCTCGAAAAAAACCCCGAACGCCGCTATCCCACCGCGCTCGCCCTGCGCGACGACATCGCCCGCTTCCGCAACGGCGAACCGATCCAGGCCCGCCCCCCCAGCTTTTCCCGCAAGCTCGCCCGCTGGATTTCCCGCTACCAGACCCCCATCGTCGCCGGCGTCTCCGCCGTGCTGCTGGTCTGCGCCGTCTACCTCGCCGTGAAAGTCGGCATCTGGCAGGGCGAAAGCCAGGTCAAAAATCCCGTCGTGCGCAACCTGCCGCCCCCGCCCCGCCAGGAAATCAAGGATCAAGTCAGCTACAAAACCGAACCGCTCTACGACCGCGCCACCGACGGCCCGCTCGACCAGCTCGACAGCACCAAAAATCCCAAACAGCACTGGCGTCAGAACCCCCAGGCCCTCTACGACGCCCCCAGTCTCTTTTCCACCCGCGCCAACGACCATGAAAGCTACTTCGCCGAACCGCCCTGGTTCGAATCCGCCAAGGCCGATATCGACATCACCGTCGATGCCACGCCGCTCAAGAATGACGCCCCCGAACCGGAACTCGACGACTGCCTGCGCGTCGGTTTCAGCACCTTTCAGATCGACCCCCACAACGAATCCTACCTGCCCCTGGTCATCACCTGGTCCGACGGACGCCTGCGCCTCACCGGCGTCGAAGATCCCGACCAGAATGCCGAACAGATCGCCTACTGGAAGGGCCTCAAGGCCCTCTGCGAAGGCCCCGGCCCCGACCTCAAGCCCGGCAAATATCGCGTCACCCTCGAAAAATCCGGCTACACCTTCTCCTGCTCTATTTTCAACCTCGACAAACCCGACCAGCCCATCGGTTCGCTCGTCTACCACGACCTCAATCTGATGAAATGGCAGTACAAGCACACCGCGCTGACCGTCCGCAAAGCTTCCGGCCCCATCCACATCGACAGCATCACCGGCTACCGCCGCAGCCTCACCGAACAGTCCAAATTGATGGCCGCCTACGGCAAGCTCTACATCGGCGAATTCCAAGGCGCCGTCGAAGGCTTCGAAGACCTCACCGCCAAAGACGCCAAGCCCGAACCCGGCGTGCATCACGAACACCTCCGCGCCTGGCTCGGCCTCGCCATGTGCCACGAAATCCGCGCCGAACTGCCCGCCGCCGAAGCCGCCTACGAACGCACCATCGCCGACGCCCAAGCCGACCTCAAAGCCCATCCCAACGATCCGGCCATCCAAGCCATCCTGCACACCGCCCGCGTCCGCGAACTGATCAACGCCCTCAAGGTAAAATCCTACGACCACTTCGACCAGGAAGTCGCCCAGCTCCCCGCCGACTTCAACCTCGGCGACTGGTCCGGCAGCGCCGTCCGCGAAGTCGATGCCCTGCGCCAGGATGCCCGCTTCAAGGAAGCCATCGACCTCATCCGCCTGGCTTGGCTGCCCGACGGCGGCGAAACCTACGATGCCGCCGCCGAAGCCATCGCCATCGATCTGCTCAAGCAGCCCCGCCCCGTTTCCGATCCGCTGATCGACCAGTTGGCCATGATCCATCCGACCGCCGGCGTTTCGATCGCCGCCCTCGCCCGCGTGCGCGACGACCTGCAAGCCCTGCCCGGCCAGACCGATCCCACCGCCGCCGCCGCCCTGCGCGCCCGGATCGCCGACCACCTTGAACTGTTCGACCGCCCTTTCCAAAATCCCGAACCGGCCCTCCAGCAGCTCGCCATGCAGTACCTGCGCCTGCTCGATATGCATGACGAGGAACAGCGCCGCGAAGCCCTCACCGTCGCCCAGTTGCATTCCCTCGACCATCCCACCCGCCTGGCCGAATGCGAGAAAATCTTCCGCCAGGCCGGCAAACTCGGCCTCACCGATTTCACCCTCAAACTCTACGACGCCCTCGCCCTCACCCTCAGCTACCGCAACCCGCCCGCCGACAAAGTCAAAGTCTGGCAGCACCAGTTGCTGCGGGATCTCGACGAAACCGGCCGCCTGATGCTCGACAACGACCAGCCCGTCTCCGCCATCCTGCCGCTCTTGGAAAATCGCGACGACCCCGCCCTCATGCCCCTGCTCACCCGCTGCATTCACTCGCTCACCCGCGCCGAACTCACCCTCGACCAGTGCCAGCAGTCGATCGCCGTCCTGCGCCAAGCCCGCCGTATCTTCGACAACGGCGACTTCGCCAACTCCGAAATCAAGGAACAGGCGCGCACCGAATTCAACCTCCGCGTCGGCGATCTGGCCGCCGCCATCGTCGCCAAAAATGTCCCCAGCGCCGACTGGAAAGCCCTGCTCCTGAAAGTGCTGTACGAATACCCCGACCGCAGCGAAACCCGCGCCGTCCGCCGCGGCGTCGAACTGCTCATGGCCGAACCCGACACCGACACCCCCGCCGCCCTCAAAGCCCTCCAGTTCCTCGTCGTCGCCCGCAGCAACCTGCGCTCTGAAGGCTGGCCGCTCGAAGGCCTCGCCGGCTGGCTGATGGCCCAGTTGCCCTATTCCCAGGAAACCGCCGCCCAGGAACTCACCCAGCGCATGCTCGAAGGCAACACCGATCCGATCTTCGCCGTCCAGTGGACCCTCGAACGCGCCGACATGGACATCCGCAACGGCCAGTACGACGCCGCCTGGCGTCTGCTCGAAGGCGTCGCCACCTCCGAAGGCTCCGACGACACCCTCGGCCGCTGGCGCGCCGCCGCCCTCGTCCGGCTCGCCGGTCTGCTCGAATGGACCCACGTCGACCAGACCCAGCACATCGGCAATCCCGCCCTCTTCCCCGACGGCGACATCTCCCCCGCCGCGCTCCTCAACCGCGTCGAAAAGCAGGGCGCCGACGTCGAAATCACCAGCTTCGCGCGCCAGATGCTCGGCCATTCCGAAGCCCTCCAGGATCCCATCGCCGGCTACATGCTCTCCCCCGCCGCCACCCTGCTGCCCGGCCTCCAGCCTCACGCCGTCACCGACCGCAAAGCCGCCTTCGCCACCTTCAAACAGCTCCAGGCCAAGTGCGACAAGGACCACCGCTGGCCCGATTGCCTGCTCGATGCCATCGAAACCACGCTCCAATCCATGCCCCCGCCCAAGCCCGCCCCGCCCCCCGCGCCCACAACCCCCGCCAAGCCCGCCACCTCCGCCACCCCCGCCACCCCGGCCACCCCGGCCAGACCCACCCCGCCGCCCGCATCCACGCCGCCCGCGCCCGCCAAACCCGCCACTCCCGCCACTCCCGCGCCGGCCCAGCCGGCCGCGCCGCCCACCACCCCGCCCGCCAAGCACTAGGTATGGCGTGCGGCGGCTTGACGCCGCCTTCCTGAGGCGAGGCTTGACTCGCCGTTCTTCCTCTTTCTTCCTCGTCGCAACTTAAACCGACTTCCGCAAAATCGCTTACCCCCCGCATGCCAAACAACGGCCCTTGCCGCCGGATCGGCGCAACATGGGCGCACCCGCCTCGCGCGCGGCCCTGCCCCCGGCGGCCACCACCGCTCCCCGGGCATTTCTTGGGCAACCGAAGTGTGCCCTTGCGCGCCGTTCGGCGGTTCCATTAAAATACGGTGGGTGACGAATCGGACCGCGACGCCCGTTGCGGCCCGCGCCGCCACGGCGCCCCGCCGGTGGAAGGAAACACGCATGATGACCTGGCCTCTCCAGCCGCGCCTGAACGCTGCACGTCGATCCGCTGGCCTCGGTGGATTCCGCCCCTGCGCGCGCCTCTGCGCCGGGCTGCTATTCTGGAGCCTGACCGCCGCCGGCCTCAACTGGTGCGCGCAGGCTGGATCGCCCTCCACGCCGAACGCCTGCTGGCCGTTTGCCTTCGGCCGCCTGGCCGCCGCCGACGCCCCGCGCGACGGCGCGTACACCGAAAAATTCCCCGCCGGCGGCAACAAAATTCAAGCCTATTACCACGCGGGAAAACTAGTGGGCAGCTACCAGGAATATTGGGAATCCGGCCGCATAAAGATTCGCACCAACTACACCGACGGGCTGCTCAACGGTCTGTACCAGTCCTTCGGCGACGACGGCAAGGAAATCGAACAGGCCACCTATGTCAATGGTGTCCGCGAAGGCGCCTACACCGCCTTCTTCCCCAACGGACGAATCAAAATCCGCGCCACCTACGCCGACGGCGAATTGCAGGGGCACTACCAGACCTTCGATGAAAAAACCGGCCAGCCGACCCAGGATATTTTCTACGTCTACGGCCAGGTCCCCTTCACCCGCACCGCCGCCCAGTTGCAGAACCAACTGAACACCATCGCCACCGACACCTACCGCAGCTTGAACCTGGCCCCGGCTTCCACCGCTGGCGCACCGACTGGCGCGCGCGGTTCGGCCGGCCCGGCCGGCCCGGCCGGCGCGACTGGCTCGGCCGGCCCGGCCGAACTGGCCGCTGCCCTCGTCCGCCTCAAACAGGCCCGCGCCATCGCCGGCGTTCCCTACACCGACATCACCCTGAAAGACGACTACAACACCGAAGCCCAGGCCGCCTCCAAAGTCCTTGCCGCCCTCGGCCATCTCGACCACCACCCGCCCCATCCCGCCGGCATCGACGACGCCACCTATCGGCTCGGCCAGAGCGGCTGCGCCAACGGCAATCTCGCCGAAGGCTTCCCGCAGTTGCCCCAAGCCGTCAACCTCTGGCTGTTCGACTCCGACGACACCAACAAGCCGGTGCTCGGCCATCGCCGCTGGAGCCTCAATCCCGCCATGCTCCAGATCGGTTTCGGCCGCGACGGAAAATATTCCGCCGAATGGGCCCACGATACCGCCCGCCCCACCGTCCCCGACTTCACCGCCGTCGCCTGGCCCGCCGCCGGCTACCACCCGGTCGGATTCTTCGGCCCCCGCTGGTGCTGGAACGTGTCGCTCAACCCCGCCCACTTCCAGGCGCCGGTCAAGGCCGACATCAAAGTCAAAATGTACGCCCTCGACACCGCCTACCGCAAATCCGGCCCGCCCCTCGATCTCGACTGGTTCACCGTCAACACCGACGGCTACGGCGTCCCCTACGCCGTCATCTGGCGGCCCAAATCGGTCGATGTCTCCCCCGGCCGCGCCTATCTCGTCACCATCGACGGCCTCAAAGACGCCGCCGGCAAACCCACTTCCTACAGCTACGTCGTCGAATTCGTTTCCTGACCGCCGTTCTGCCGCCGCCGCCCGGAAAATGTGGTTGGACCCGGCGGGCTCGTGAGTACAATTTATCCCGCCCGCGCGAAACCATCGCGCGGCTTGCCGAGCGGTTCGCCGCAGCCGGGCTCGATGGAGTTCCGCGGAGACGGGTTGTGATCTGGGTTCTCTTCGACATCGACGGCACGCTGCTCCAGTCCCACGGCCTGGGCCGCACCGCCTTCAATCGCGCCTTCGAAGATGTCTACAGCCGCCCGGATGCTCTCGACGGCATCGAACTCGCCGGCGCCACCGACCGCCTCGTCATCCGCCGCATCCTGATCGAACTGCTCGGCCGCGAATTCACTCCCGCCGAATACGACGCCCTGGTCACCCGCTTCGTCGCCCGCTTTGTCGAACGCATGAACGGCGTCGTCTGGAACCTCGGCGGCAAACCTCTGCCGGCCTACGAAGCCCACGAAGTCCCCGGCGCCGCCGCGCTCGTCCGCAGCCTCGCCCGCCGCCCCGATGTCCGTCTCGGGCTGGCCACCGGCAACCTGCGCGTCACCGCCGAACTCAAGCTGGCCCTGATCGGCGTCCGCGACTGCTTCGATTACACCCTCGGCGGCTACGGCGACCGCGTCGAAACCCGCGAAGCGCTCCTCGAAGAAGCCCTCGCCGCCTGCGCCGCGCTGCCCGGGCCGCCGCCCGCCCGCCGCATTTATTTCGGCGACACCGTCAAAGACATCCGCGCCGCCCACGCCCACGGGATGGAAGTCGTCGGCCTGCGCACCCACGCCGAACAAGGCTCCCAACTGGTCGCCGCCGGCGCCCATCACGCCATCGACGACTTCCGCGATCTGCCCGGCATCCTGGCCTTCCTCGGCCTCGACGATTAGCCCCGCCGCGCACTGCGATTCACGCTGGGCTGGACGATGGTTCTGTAACCTACGGAATGAACATGTGGTTGCATGGAATTTTGGGAGATTACAAAACGAAGCTAAAGTAACTTATGTTACTATTTTTTGTTAAGTTTTATTTGTGTTATTGTAACGTACTTGTTGTTTTTGGAGTACTACTGTAGTATATTTAGGAGTGGTGGTCGGAGTTTGTTGTGCCTCTGAAGTGTCGGGGGCGCCTGTGGCACGGGTCGCCAGTCCCGTGCATAAAAAAGTGCGCGCGAGCGCGCTCCCTATCTCTTGCGCGCGCGAGCGCGCATCCGACGTGGCACGGGCTGACCAGCCCGTGTCCAGCGAGTCTTCGAGCGTTTCCGCGGGACAGCGCGTTTCGCGCTTTCTTGTCTTCTCTTCTCATTCTTCTTCTCTGGTTTGTAGCGCAGGCTTCCCGCCTGCGGCCCTGTCGACCGGGGCGGGCCTCCGCGCCCGCGGGCTGGTTTTCGCGCTAGAAAAAAGAGCAGAACAAGTAGAGCGCGATGCACGCGTTCACAAAGCCGAATGCATTGTTTAAACGAAAAGCGGGCGTGCCCGCCCGCGGTCCCGGCGAAGAGAGCGCGAAACGCGCTTTCCAGCGGAAACGCTCGCGGACTCGCTGGACACGGGCTGGTCAGCCCGTGCCACTTTAAGACGTGCGGTTCAAGCTAAGAGTACGATGCACGCAGTCGCGGAGCCGAATGCGCGGATTGGACGAAGAGCAGACGTGAACGTCGGCGCTCCCAGGGGAAGACCTTTCGCCCGCTGCATTTTTAGGGGTTCCTTCATCCTTCACGCTTCACCCTTCAGCTTTTCTTCCGGAGTTTCCCATGCAATTGCAATCCATCACTTCGCCGCAG
>JBOHNC010000040.1:0-17373 GCA_050730415.1 Planctomycetota bacterium | reverse complement strand
CCGCCACGCCTGGCCCGCCCAAAAGCTCGGGTGCGCCCGGCGGCCTTACCGCCGCCACCGACGGCGCGGCGCGCAAACTGAGCGCCGCCCGCAAGCGATCGTCGCCGGCGCGAATGGGCCGGCACGCGAATGCCTACGACGCGATTCTGCTCGGCTACGGCCTGTGCAGCAACGGCATCGCGGGGATTGAGGCTCGCCGCACGCCGCTGGTGGTGGTGCGCGGCCACGATTGCATCACGCACCTCATCGGTTCGCGCCAACGCTACCGCGAATATTTTGACGCGCACCCGGGCACCTACTGGTATTCGCCCGGCTGGATCGACACCGGCAGCCAGCCCGGGCAGGCGCGCTACGAACGCACGCTGCAGGCCTACGTTGACCGCTACGGCGCGGACAACGCGAAGTACTTGATGGACATGGAGCAAGGCTGGTTTAAATCCTATTCCTTCGCGACCTACGTGGACCTGGGCATCGGCGGCGGCGACGCAGGGAAGGAGTACACGCGGTCCTGCGCGCAGTGGCTGGGCTGGCAATACGACGAGTTGCAAGGCGACCCCGGTTTGTTGACGCGCTTCGTCAACGGCGACTGGGAGAGCGACGATTTTCTGATCGTGCAGCCCGGCCAGAAAATCGTGCCGTCCTACGACGAGAGGGTCATTCGCGCGGAAGACGGGCACCCCGCCGCGCCGGCCGAGTGATGGCACTGCTCGCAGTTCGTTCGCCCAGCGGTGGAACGCTTGGCTACGCCAGCGCGTGCCGCAGATAGGCGGCGTTGTGCGTCATGCCGGTTTCCGGGTCGGGCAGGTCGGGCTGCCAGAACTTTTCGTATTCGTCGCAGAGCAACCCTTGGTAGCCGATCCCGCGCAGCGCGGCGATCAGGGCCGGGAGGTCGATGGTGCCTTCGCCGAGCAGTCGTGCGACGGCGCGATGCTCCGGTTCCTGCACGACGCAATCTTTCACATGCACGTGACGGATCCACTTCGCGCAGCGGGCCACGGCCGAGCCAATCGTGTCGGTGCCGGCGAGGTGAATCCAGACGTAGTCGAACAGAATCCCGAGGTTGGGGTGGTCCACCTGCGCGGCCATCCGCGCGGCGGTCACGGCGTCGGGGGTCAGCGTTCCGCCGTGAGTTTCGATGACCAGCGTGACGCCCAGCGGCGCGGCTTCGGCGGCCAGTTCGCGCAGAGCTCGCGCCGTGCCATCCCAAGCGGCCTGCGCATCGCCCCCCGGCGCCGGCGGCACGCCGCCGTAGACGCGCACCAGCGGGCATTCCAGCCGTGCTGCAATCTGCAACATGGCGCGGAGCCCGGCCAGTTCCCGTTCACGCACCGCCGGATCGACGAAGTTTTTGAAATACGGCGTCAGGCAGCCGAAGGCGATCCCCGCGCGGCGCGCCGTGGCGAGCGCTTCGGCGGCCTGCGCCGCGTCGAAGCGCGCCGGGTCGAGTTGCCCGTTGGCCGCGCAGCGGACTTCAATCGCCGCGCAGCCGAGCGAGGCCATGAATTCGACCGCCTGCCGAAGATCCATCTTCGGCGTGCCCATGGTGTGGCCGCAAAGTTTCATGCGCGTGTCCTCGCAAGGTTTCCGCGCAAATTATACGCGCCGCCATGAACGCGGCATTCCGTCTCCGCTCCTCACCTGCCGGCGATTCGCCCTTCGACTCGCCACCAAAAAAGAATTCCGAGCCGAAGCCCGGAATTCCCTATTGCAGTTGCAGTCGGTGGCGCGCGCGAATGCCGCGCGCCCAGCGCTGAGTGCTCAGTTCACCGTGGTCTGACCCTTGTGATGCTTGCCGGCGTGAGCCGCCTTGCGGGCGGCGCGGAAAGCCTGGCGATCGGTCTTCAGCGTGGAGCGATCGGTTTTGCAGGTGGCGCGTTCGGTCTTCAGCGTCGCGCGATCGGCCTTGGCGGCGGTTTTGTCATGCGCCTGGATGTCGCTGATCAATTGGCCGATGGTGGTGTCCTTGGCTTTCAAATCCTGCAGCAGCTTCTGCACGTCGCTCTGGACGTTGGCCGGCCACTGGGTGTGCTTGGTCAGCGCCGCGTTCAGCTTGTCCATGTGCTTCTGGATGTGCGCTTCATGCTTTTCCAAGCGCGCGACGGCCTTGGCGCCATGGCCGCCCGGACCGGCCGGCCCGTCGGTGGTGTCGGCGGCCTGAACGCTCAAGGCGGGCACCACCATCAACAGGGCTGCCGTCAGAGTCATGATGCGGGTCATCGTCTTCATCGTCGCTCTCCTTTTTTGTTGCGGCGGAACTGGGTCCGCCTTCGTTCACCACCCGCAGGAACAAATATCAACTCCGGGGCCAATCCCATCTGAAATCTTAAAAAATCGTGTAAGCCCTTTTGTTCGAATCGGTCCCGAATTTTTAACGCAGCCGAATCAACATTTTGGCACGCGTTGGAAAATCCAACATCGCGGATTTTCCCCGGGTTCGTCGCTCGAATATCCCCGCCGGATAGAATCGAGAACGATCCTGACGCGCGAGAACCTCCCGGAGACGCCCATGCGTGCGACCTGCAGCTTGTCACGGAACGCTCCGCTGCTGGCGGGGCTGCTGATGTTCATCGCGGCCGCTGCGATCCGTCCGGCCGCGACGGCCGATCAACCCGACGATCGAACCGCGTCCGCTGGCACCGCCGCGACCGCCACACCCGCCTCGCCTTGGGCGCGCTGGAAGTACGGCCCGCCCACCGACCCTGGATTTTTCCCGCTCGCCGTCTGGCTGCAAACGCCTTCGAACGCCGCCAAATACCAAGCCGCCGGCATCAATGTTTTCGTGGGCCTGTGGGACGGGCCGACCGAGGAACAGCTCGCCGCGCTGAAAAAAGTCGGCATGAAGGTCATCTGCGCGCAGAATGCGGTGGGGCTGAAGCACCGCGACGACCCCACCATCATCGGTTGGATGCACGGCGACGAGCCCGACAACGCGCAGGAAAAGAAAGGCGGCGGCTACGGCCCGCCGATCCTGCCCACCACCATCCAGGCAGAATACGATGCCATCAAAAAACAGGACCCCGACCGGCCGGTGATGGAGAATCTCGGGCAGAGCGTCGCGTGGGATCGCTACATCGGCCGCGGCGTCCGCAGCAACCACCCCGAAGACTACCGCGAGTACCTGAAAGGCGCCGACTTTGCCTCCTTCGACATCTACCCGGTCGCCGGCGAAACCAAGCCCGAAGTCAAAGACAAGCTCTGGCTGGTCCCCTACGGGGTGCAACGGCTGATCGACTGGAGCGACGGAAAAAAACCGATCTGGTGTTGCATCGAATGCACCACCATCGGCAACGTAAACCGCGCGCCCACGCCGCGCGAAACGCGCGCCGAAATCTGGATGGCGATCATCCAGGGCGCGCGCGGCATCGTGTATTTTTGTCACCAGTTCAAACCAACCTTCGTCGAAGCGGAACTGCTCCACGAACCGGAGATGCTCAAGCAGATCGCCGCGACCAACGCGGAAATCCAGCACCTCGCGCCGGTCATCAACAGGCCCGCGCTGCCCGCGGAGGCCTGCAAAATCACGCTCGACGATCCGACCCAGGTGGTGGCCGCCACTGCGCGCAAGATGAAGGGCGCGATCTATATTTTCGCCGCCATCGAACGCCCCGGAAAAACAAAGGCGACCTACCAGATCGCGGGCGCTCCCCAGCACGGGCAGGTGGAAGTCATCGGCGAAAACCGCACGATCAAACTCACCGACGGCCGCTTCGAAGATTCCTTCGCCGGCTGGGATGTGCATCTGTACTGCATCGCGCCGCCGAAGCCGGACTAAACGCCACCCACCCAAGTGGCACGGAACGCTGATCCGTGCATGAAAAGGGCGCCGCCCGAAGGGCCCGCGGCGGCGGATCAGCTTTTCTTTTTGCCCTTGCGCTGCGCCGCCCGTCGTCGCGCCACTGGCGCCGCCGGTTCCAGCTTCAACGCCGGGCCGGACAACAGTTGCACTTCATCCTTCCGTTCGATCAATTTCCCGTCCGCTTGTTTTTCGACCCAGTACACCGCCGCGTCCGGGGCTTCGCCGAGCTTGTGCGCCAACTTGCCGTTGATGTAGTGCAGCGCAGCGCGGTTGGTCACCGCGTAGCCGGCCGCCAACTGCCCTGTGCGCACCATCTCCAAATAGGCCGACCGCCAGCGCCCGCGCGGGTGATCGTAGTGCGGGCAGTGGCTGCCTTTGATCAGGCCCAAGCCATTGTAGAGCGGATCGAAACCGTCGGTCACCGAATCGGTGCAACCTTCTTCGTACCAGCAGATCGCGCCGGCCGAGGCTCCGCCCAGCACCACGCCGCGCTTCCAGGCTCGCGTCAGAATCCGGTCCAGTTCCCATTCACGCCAGAGCGCCAGCATGTTGCGCGTGTGGCCGCCGGAGGCCAGGATGGCGTCGAATTCCGCCAGGTAGCCTTCGAGGTCCCAGGTCGGCGGATTAAAGAGCCGCAGGTAGCCGGCCTGCACCCCCAAGCCATTCATCACATGCAGAAAGGTGTTCACGCCCTCCTGCGAATCGGCCGCGGCGGTGGGCAGGTAGCAAACCCGCGGCACGCGCTTGCCGGTGAGGTCCAAAAAATAGCGCAGAATCGGACTCGGCCCGCCAATCGGACCGGAATATCCCGAACCCCCGACCACGATATGCCGCTGCATGCCTGCTCTCCTTTGCAACGCTGCCACCCGATGCCACGACGTGCCCATTCTGACCGCGTCAAACGCTGCTCCATGATACGGGACGGCGCCCCCGCCGTCCCCTGGGAGCGCCACGCTCCAGCGCGGCTGCTTGGATTTCTTCTTTTCTTGCGCGCCTCTGCGTGCATCCCCGCTCGTTCCCCCTCTCCTCTCACCAAAATATCCGCCTTTCCTCGGTGTCGCTGTGCGTCTGTGGTGAACCTCCCCGCCCTCGCCTATCGCACCACCAGGTCGCATTCAAACATCCGGTGCACCGCCGGCAGCGGCTGGCGCGACTCGATGCGTTCGATCAGGGTTGCGGCGCACCAGTCGGCCATCGCCAATACGGGCAGACTGAGGTGTACGATTTTGGGTCGCTGCATGTGCGCGAAGCAGGTGTCGCCGATGGCCACCATGCGGATGTTTTTGCCGCGAATCAGCTCCGCCACGAACATGGCGCAAAAATTGTCCGGCACCAGCATTCCATCCACCGCCGGATGCGCCGCCAGGAACTGCCGCGTGATCGCGACGATCCGGTTGATGCGATGCCGCGGCGCAGCGACGTGAATCACCGGCCGGCGGTCGTGCCGACGCATCGCCCGCAGATACCCTTCGCGGTGCGGGCGATGTTCGCGCAGACCGCGAAAATCGAGCAACCCGATGGTTTTACAACCGGCGTCGATCAGCCACTGGGTGCCGGCCTCCGCCGCTTGAACGAAGCTGTAGTCGCACCAACTGATGCCCTTGACACCTCCGTCACTGCGGTGGCGGTGGCGGTGGCAGCGGCCGCCGCTCGGCTTGTCCGTCAGCAGCGTATTGAAGCAAACCGCGCGAACCCCTTTGCGCCGCAGCCCGGGTGCGATTGCGGCGATGTCGCGCGGATCCCATTTCACCAGCACCACGCCGTCCACCGCGGCATTGGCCAGCGTGGCGACGGTATCGCGCGGCGAGGCCGCAGCGTCGATTTGCAGCCACTCGGCGCCGTAGCCGGCCTCCGAAAACCGCCGCATCAGCCGGCTGATCGCATCGTGGACCGAAAAGTTCCCGATGATCGGGTAGTCTTCGAAGAACCCGCGCACGCAGATGCCGATGTGGTAGGTGCGCTTGGCTTGCAGGCCGCGCGCGAGGTTATTCTGTCGGTAGCCGTGCTTGCGGATGGCTGCCAGGATGCGCTCGCGCTTGGGCGGACTCACCAGCCCGCTGTCCTTGCCATTGAGCACAAACGAGACGGCGGTGGTCGAGGTGCCGGTGATCCGGGCGATTTCCTTGATCGTAATGCTCATCGTGCGATTTGCTCCCTGGCCGTCCAATTGGCGCCGGAACTATCATATGCCATGTTTTTGGTGGCATAAACTTAAATCGTTTTAGGTTGCCGCCCCCAAGAAGCGCTCCACAATTGCGTTTAATAATAGACGCGCCCAATCACGGAGGACTCAGCATGAAAATGGCGGTGTGTATCGTCGTGTCGCTACTGCTTTGGTGTACCGGTCTTCAGGCGGCTCAGGTCCAGATCGCCACCTGCGACGACTCCACCGCATTTTCCAACAGCGGCGGAGTCGCCGCCGCCGCTGCCGCCACCCATCACGAAGGCACTGGCGCCGTGCAAATCACCTCCACCGCCGTCGGCACCTCCCTGTACCAGTTGCCGGTCGCCAATCAGGGCTCGTTCTGGAATTCCTACGACGGGGTCACCTTCTGGGTGAAGGGCGAATCCGGCGCGAGCTGGGGCGTGATCGAACTCGTCTACGATTCGTCCAACTACTTCCGCTACTTCGCCACCTTTCCGATTGTGTCCGGCTCGTGGACTCAGGTCACCATTCCCTGGAACGAATTCCTGCAGCGCAACTTCTGCGGCAAAATCGAAAATAACCTCTCTACCGTGTTCATGGTCGGCTTCACCAATCTGCTCGCCCATGACGACACCACCCCCGGCGGCGTCGTTCCGGCGCAGGTCTACGACGTGGACGACATCGAACTGGTCAGCGGACTGTCCGTCACCACGCCGCCCAATGCCACCGGCGACCTGCGCAAGACCGTCGCCAAGATGATCGCCAAACAGCCGGTGACCATCGTCGCCATGGGCGCCTCGGTTGTCTGGGGCCTGAAACTCCAGCCCAACCAGGACACCGAACACTGGCCCACGCTGGTCCAGAATCTGCTGCGCACTCACTACGGCTACAGCAACATCAACGTCATCGACATCGGCATCGGCGGCGGGAATACCTTCACCGGCGAACTGCAGATCGGCAATGAACTGCTGAACATTGCCAACATCGACATGGTGATGATGGACGACTGGTACTACAACGACGAAGGCAACGCGGTGGGCTCCAGCAGCCCCGACGGTCCGACCGAAGTCGCCGACAACTACGGCCGTCTGATGGATATTCTCCTCAACCATGGCTTCTACAGCTATTCCGCCTACACGACCCCGTTCGAAATTCTGTACTGTGACGGGGCGGTCAATGCCGATCCCGCCAACCTGCACCTGATGGACCCCTACCTGAACGCGGTCGTGCCCGAAGCCACGGCGCGCAACATCCCAGTCGCCGACTGGTACCACCCCATGCAGAACCTCGGCGCCACGTATATCGACGCCAACTACTACACCAACGGCGACTACGTGCACTTTAATGCCGCCGGCCATGCCTTCGTTGCCAACATCGTCTACAACAAAATCATTACTCTCGGCGAACCCCTCCCTGGCATCACCACCCAGCCCGCCAACGCCACCGTGACCGCCGGCGCCACCGCGACCTTCAGCGTCGTCGCCACCAACGCCGACAGCTACCAGTGGGAAAAGAACGGCGGCCCGATCACCGGCGCGACCGCCGCCAGCTACACCACGCCGGCCACCGTGATCGGCGACAACGGCGCGACCTTCACCGTGGTGGTGACCAACGTCACCGGCAACACCACCTCGAACAACGCGACGCTGACGGTCAACTCGCCGGCCAACCCGGTCACCTCGAGCGCCTCCCACGTGGACTTCACCGCGCCCACCGGCAGCGTCACCGTGGTCACCCAAACGATCACGCTGCACAACACCAGCGGTTCGCCGATCACCGTCACGCCGACCACCGCCGGCGCGAGCTGGCTCAACATCGGCAGCGCGGTGACCATCCCCGCCGGCAACACCGTCACCGTGACCTTCACCGCCGATCCAAGCGGTCTGAACGGCACCTATACCGCCACCATCACGCTCACCAACAGCACCGGCGAAGTTCAGTCGCTGCCGGTGTCCTTCACGGTGGGCGCTTCCTCAACGACGACGCCGGTCAAAGTCGGCGGCTGCGACCTGGTGACAAGCGCCGGCGGGCCGACCGAAACCGGGGCGCTCGGCACAACTTTGCTGCTGGCCGCTTTCCTGGTCACGCTGACCGCGCTGCGCACGCGCCGGCCGGCCGCCCGGTAAGCGGCCTGGCCGCGCCCAGGCCAAGGCCCGTCCAGACTCATTCCAAACCAAGTCCAGACTCTCGCCGGGGGGTTGCGCCATGCAGTTGTCTCGGCGATAATCCGGACCGGCGCGCGCGAACCGGTCGGCTCCCGAGCCGCTCGATTCGCGCCGCGGACAGCTTCATCCGCTTCCAATTTTTCGACCTTGGAGAGGTGGCAGAGTGGTCGATTGCACTGGCTTGCTAAGCCGGCGTACGGGTAATACTCGTACCGAGGGTTCGAATCCCTCCCTCTCCGAGTTCTAACCGCACCTTCAAAGCCGGCCCATCGCGCGCCTGCCCGCGCGGTTCGCCAGGCCAGGCCACGCCAGGCTGCGCCGCGCCGCCCCGCCTGCCCGTTTTATTGCTTGGGCGGGCCGACTTCCTTCACCACCGCCCCGTGGTCGTCGCTGAGCACCAGCACGGCAAACCGCGCCACCGCCCCGGCCCCATCGCCGCTCACCGAGGCATAATCGAACCGCCCGCGCGGGTCGGTGTAGCCGTCCTTGAAAAACCGCACCGCGCCGTCGTTCCCGCGCGCGTAGACCTTCACGTAGGCGGCGGCGATCGGATGGCCGGTTTTCTGTTCGGAGACCTTCACCTGCCCGTAGGCCTCGATCGCCTGCACCGTCAGCGTGTGGGCGTACCACGCCTGGGTGCGCTTGATGCCGCCAGCGGCAACCTCGACCATCACGTTCTGCCCGCTGAACTGCGCCGGCAGCGGGACCGCGCGCGAGCGTTCCGCCGCGGGCAGTTCGATGTTCAGCGCGTGGTTGGGCCGGATCAGGCCAAACTGCCCGGTGTCGGCGTCGACAAACGGGCTGCGGCTAAACAGCATCTCAATGTCCATGCGGTAGAAATTGATTTCGGCCGCATGCAGGTTGCGATATTCGATGTGAATCTGGCCGCCGTCGATGCGGCATTCGAAGGCTGGTTCGGTCGCCGCCAGCGCGCCGAGCCTTTCATCGCGGTTTTCGTTCTCCGCACCGGCCGGACCGGCCGCGCCGATCGGCTTGCCGTCGATTTCCGCCAACTGCGCCGCCGCCTGCTGGAAAATCTTGTGCCAGCGTTCGACCGGATATTGCAGATACGGCTGGATCAACGCTCGCGCCCGGCCCTGCCCGGGCTGGAAGAATTCCAGGTAGGCGGCAAGGTAATCGTACTGCAGCCGACCCGGCAGCCGCGCCGGATCGACGGCGGCAAACAGCGCCGCGCCTTCGTCGATGCGGTCCTGCAGCAGCAGATAGTAGACGACCGACAGCCGGTCTTCGTCATCCAGCGCCGTGCGGTGCGCCAGAATGTCCAGCAGCGCGTGATACTGCGCGTGCAGCCGGTCGTTGGCGATCTGCCGCCGCTTGCCCAGCGCATGCGTGCGCGCGTTGACGAGCGGGCTGTACTCGAGGTGCTGGTAGGCGCGGCGCGCGACCGGGTCGCTGCAGTACAGCGGCGCGTCAATCCACGACCCGCAGCCGGCGATGAAATCGTCGGCGTGCAGCAGCACCTCGCGCGCCTCCGCCGCCGCGCGGTGGCGCAGCGCGTAGCTGTACAGGGTCGGCTCGAACCGGTGCCGCTGCCTCAGCAACGCCATCGTTTTGGCGAACATGCCGGCATCCTGCATGCGGAAAGCGATGCGGTCGAGCTGCACCCGCAGCAGGTTGTTTTTTTCGAGAAACGCCAGCACCTCGCGGTCGCTGCCGTGCTGCGAAAGATAGTCCCACGACTGCGTGTCGACCCGGCTGGGCTCGCGGACGACGTTGAGCGTCACCGCCGACGCGGCGGCCACCACCCGGCCGTCGCGCGAGGCATGCACCGGAAAATGCCCAAACTGCCCCGGCGCTGGAAAATAGAAATACACCTCGTGCGAAACCGTCTCGAAGGCGTCGATGGCCAGGTGCTTCGAATGCGTTGCGCGGCTGCCGAGCACCGCCAGCGCGCCAGTCGGAATCTGCACCAGCAGGTCCAGCCGCTGGCGCGCCGAGGTCGGATTGGTGACGACCACATGCAGCCCGTACACGACGTGCGTGAGGAATTCCTCGGTCACGTATTTTTCGACCTGCTCGTCGTCGATGTACTCGAAACGGTCGCTGTGGCGGAAAAAGTTCTGGCTGATCAAAATCGGCGCCGGGTCCTTGGCGGCTTCGGCCGGTTTGATTTCGCGGTGGAAGATCACCGCATCGGAGCCGGCCGTCAGCGAAAACTTCACTCCCTTCACCTGGGCTTCATGCGCCGTCGGCGCGAATGGCAGGTCGATCACCGCCAGCGCCAGCAGGGCCTCGGTGTACGACCCCGCCGCGGCCGCCGCGTGTTCGCTCAGAAAGGCGCCCTTCCCGTTCCAAGCGGCAAACTCCCGCCAGAAGGCGTTGGTCGGAATCAGGTCGGCGTTCTGCGCTTCGATCGGGTGGCGGTAGTAGTTGTTTTCGGCCCATTCCTCGGTCTGATCGAGGTCGCGGAAGAATTCGCGCTGCGCGGCGCGTGCCTGCTTTTTGGCCGCGAACCGTTTGGCCGCCTTGGCCGGCGCTCCGCCGGCGCTGGGCGGTCCGTCCGGCTCGCCGAACATGCCATCGTCGGCCGACGGCCCGCCCCTGGAAATCCGGTGCGCGCGCGTGCTTTCGTCCTTGCCGGCGGCGCCCCCGGCGCCATATGCGGCCATCATGGCGCCCAGCGGCGCGCTCATGGACGCCGGCGCGGGCATCGCGTCGCGAGCCGACTTCTCAGCTTCCTGAAGCGCCGCGCCGACGCCGTAGGGATCGCCGGTTTCCAGCGCGCCGCCCTTGAGCGCCGTGTCGAAGCGCTGGTTGAAGCCCTCCACATCGGGCGGCACCAGCGCCGCCGCGTCGGCCACTCCGCGCGCGGTGATCGGCCCCTCGCCGTCGATCCGCCGCGCCAGCAAAATCCGTTCGAACACATTCAGCCGCCCGTAGGCCCACGGCGCCAGGAACGCGGCGAGATTTTCCTCCAGCAGCCAACGATCCAGAAAGGTTTTGTCCATCTTGTTGGCGAGGTACGGGCGGATCACCTTTTCGAAGAACGCCGGGTCCTTGCGGAACAGAAAATAGTTCAGTTCGTGGCAGGCGTAGCGGGAATATTTCTCGCTTTTTTCCTCGGGCGGGAGGTCGGACCAGCGCGCCACGAAGCCGAATTCCAGAAAGGTGGCATCGTCCTTCAGCAGCGTGGCGAACAGCCGGTAGAGCTTGCTCGTGCAGTCGTAGATTTCAAAGGTGGACGTTCGCAGATCGCCGATGCGGAAACTTTTGCCCGCGCTCAGCAGGGTGATTTCCTGCTGTTGGGCGAATTTCTTCTGCGGATCGAGGCCTTCGATCAGGCGCAAATCGACCACCGTCGCGGAGCGCTCGGGCAGCGAGAGCATCCGCACCGCTGTGTTCTCGGGGTCGACGGCCGCGACCACAATGTGCTGGTGCGCGCCCCAATCGGCCAGCGGCACCGTCACCACGCCGTTTTTGTCGGCCTGCAGGTTGACCAGCAAGACGGCCGGTTCGCCTAGGAAATCGAGATTCGGTGTCGCGTCGCCGTTCTCGCCCAACCCCATCCTGAGGGACGCAACGTCGCCGTCCGCAATCATATCCTGCGCCGGCGCGGAACGACTGGGCATGGCCATCGGCGCTTCGCCTTCGGCAACATCCAGCCGGTCGGTGGTCGTTTTGCGCAGCGACCACGGCTGCAAGAGCAGGCCCGGCCGCGTCCACAAATTGCCCGGTCGCTTCGCCGCATATTTGCGTTCGATGACGTAGGTGTATTCGTCGCCGAGGTTGCGCGTCGACAGGTATTGGGACTCGGGCGCGACGCACTGCCGCGCGCCCGGTGCGGCAAAATACAGGCGGTTCAGATTTTCGAACAGCGGGTATTGGGGCAGAAACCGCGAAACCGCCACGTGCACCCGCGCGAACCGCGTGGCGTTCGCCAGCCGGATCGTCAGCGCCTTGCCGTCGGCTTCGAGCGCGGCGATCTGCAGTGGACGCGGGTTGATCCGCTCCAGTTGCCGCGTGCGCGCCAGCAGCGTGCCGGCCACGTCGATCCCGGCGCTGACCTTCAGCGCAATCCGCGCGCCGGTCGGTTTCAAATACAGGTCGTAGTCGCCCGCCTCCAGGCCGCGGATTTCCACCAATCCACGGCGGATCGCCGCCTGCGGCAGACAGTCGCGCAGAATGGCATCGCCGCGCCGTTCAAACAGCGCAAGATCGGCGCGTTCGGCCGGCCCGTCAGCGCGCACCGGCCCACCCGCCAGACCGTCCACCGGACCGCTCCACGGAATCTGGACCGTCTCCCCCACCCGCGCGTGAATCGTGCTCGGCAGGCTGTGCCGGTCGCGCGGCGCGGTCCAGCTTTGCGACCGCCCTTCCGGCCCGGTGGCCGTGAAACGCGCGATGCCCTCCAGACGCCCCAGTTCGATCCGGCCGCGTGCATCGGTCTGCAACGTCAGGTGGATTTCCTCGACGAAATCGCGGTGCTTCAGGTTGAAACTCACCGGCCGCCGCTGCCGCGGTTCGCCGCTGCGCCCCAGCAGTTCCAGGATGTACTCCGCCCCGCCCTCCGCCACCGCCCCGGCGCCCATCCGGCTAATGAAAATATCCTCCACCAGCGGCTGCGTGTCGATGCCGTTCAGATCGAAGATCGCCAAGGCGCTCACCGCGTCGCGCCGGCCCTGGCTGATGTTGGGCACCTCCGCTGTCAGCCGGAGCGCCACCATCGCCAGGCGGTCCGGGACCTGAAAATCGAAGGTCGCCTCGCGGTCTTCGAACAGTTTGAAATTTTCGACCTTGCGCTGCGCCGGCGTGCCTTCCAGGTCGCGCGTCTCGAGCGTCAGCGCGACGTTCTCGAGCAGGTCCAGGCTGACCGGCGTGCCGGCCAGCGTGAGGCCGGCGCGGATCAGCGCCGTCGCCTGCGCCCGTGGCCGCAGGGTTTCGCGCTCCAGGTGAATCCCCACCTTCAGGTCGTAGCGTTCTTCGACGTGGTTGAATTGCACCAGGGTCGCGAAGCCGGCCTGGCAAAGCACCGCCGACTTCAACCCCGGTTGGCGGGTGAACGGAACGCGGATCACCCCAGTCTTTTCCGCGGCAAAACTGCGCCCTTCGATCCAGAGCGTGGCGTCCTTGAGCGGCGCGCCGTTTTCATCGAGCACCCGGAATTCGTGGCCGGCCGGCGTGCGCGTTTCGACGAAGCGCAACTGCCCCTTGCGGATCAGCGCGCGGCAACTGCGCCCGCCGCCGATCAGTTCGATCAGGTACACACCGCGCCCCTGCAAATCCGGAAACGTGATGCGCTCGGCGGTGCGCAACAGCGGCGGCGCGAGCCGTTCGAGCACCCGTTCCTCGTGCGGCACCAGCCCGTCCACGTTGAAACTCGTGTCGATTTCGACGCCGCGCTCACGGTAGAAATTCTCCGTGTTGATTTCAAACACCTTCACGAACAGCGTCTTCACGTTTTTCACCGCGAGCTCGATGACGACCGCATCCTCCGGTCCGAAATAACTGCGGTTCGTCGGCGTGAAAATCAGGTCCACCCGGTCGCGCCGCGATTGGTACTCCGAGGGCGCCAAGAGTGCGGTGAAGCGCTCGCCCTCCGGCGCCCCGGCCAGCAGCTTGGTCTCGGCGAACAGCCGTTTCAGGTAGTCGTCGTCGATCCACTCGGCGAAGGCTGCGCCATCGGAGGCCGTGGCGAGGAAATGCGCCAGATACTGCCGCACCAGCGGTTCGTCGTCGCCGATGGCCGCCAATCCCGCGGCGGGCGCGAAAGTCGCCAGCACATCCACCGGGTTGCGCCGGTTCGCGTGCCGTTCGATGAACTTCTGATTCACGTACCCGCCCGAGCGCGGCGTGCGGAGATAGGCGATGAAAAGATCGCGGTTCCAGACCCCCTGCGTCAGATCGAACGCCAGCCGCGCATACAGCACCGCTGCATGCAGCGAAATGTGCACCGGCGACAGCAGCGCGGTGAAGGCCGCCAGCCGATTCAAATGCGCCGTGCGCGCCGCCGGGTCGGACTGCGAATCCTCCTCCGGCCCGGGCGCCAGCCGCTCGAGCATGTACTGAACGTAGGCGGCTTCGTCGATCAGCCCCTTGCGCAGCGCGGCCAGTTCCTCGAGTTGCTTCAAAGTCAGCGCGCGGTGAATGGCAAAATCGCCGAAACGCACCGATCCATGCGCCAGATCGTCGGCGATCAGCCGCACCAGGTTCGGCGCATCGGGCCGCGTCAGCCGCCGCAGCAGGTCGCGGCGGCGGTCGGGCTTGAAGCTCTCCGTCGCCAGCCATTCCAGCCCCGAATCCTCGATGCCGCGCACCGAATTCGGGTTCGCGTTGAAGGCACGGGTGAGCAGCGTGGCGCGGTCGAACTGGCCCGCCGGCTCCAGACGCGTGGGCAGCGCCGCCTGCGCATCGAGTTGCTCGCGGGCGTGCCCGAACCACAGCCCCAGCTTGTCGGCCAGTTCGTCCCAGCCGGTTTTGGTCGCGGGGTCGGTCTTCAGGAGCACCTGGCGATTTTCGATTTCCGCGATCTGTCCGCTGCCGCCGGTCTGATCGCGCCAGCGCGCCAAGGTTTCATCGACCGCTTCCAGTCGGCCTTGCTGCTGCAGCAACAGGCAGGTGAAATAGAACCAGTCGTCGGTGCCGGGAACCAGTTGCTCCAATACCGCGGCGCGGTCGGCCGCCAGCGCGAATTCCTCGACGAAGCGAATTTCCTGTGCCATCGGTGATCCCCCCGTTGAAGCCTCCGACCCGCAAAAATAGTTGGCCGGCGAAATTATATGCGTTCGTTGCAACGCGGGCCGTCTTCAGGAATAGCAGGGCGTCACGCCGCATCACGGCCCATCAGGGCCCATCAAGGCAGGTCGGGGGCATCCTGCGCGTCCGGCGCGGGCGCTGGCGCGTGGGCCGGCGTTGCGTTCGCCGCATCCCCACCCTTGCCCTGCCAGTCGAAGGCCGGCACATCCTTCCAGGGGAAGCGATAGAGCTTGTGGCTGCCGTCTTCTTCGTTGGAAAAACAAAACAGCGTCCGGCCGTCGTGCGAAAACATCGTCTGATTCGAAACGAACGGCAGCGGCATCGCGATCTTGTTCGTGTTCAGGTCGTAGATTGCCAGCGCCGTCGCGCCGTAGCGCTGGTCGGGCGAGACGCAATACAGGTTTTCCAGCTCGGTCATCTGGTTCGCCTGGCCTTCCGCGCCGAGCGCCTCCAGCATCGACGGCAGCGTGCCGCTGGATTTGTACGGCGCCGGCCCCTTCAGAATCCCGTTGCCCAGGTAGCAGGTGTTGTTGGGGCCCTCGTGGAAGGCGTACAGCGCGCGCTCATCGTGAACGTAGCGCATCGCCACCTGCGATTCGGTGGTGAAATACTTGGCCCGCGCGATCTGCGCGGCGATCATGTTCCAGCCTTCCTGGGTGCGCGCCTGGTCCGCCTGGTTGATCTGCGTGGCCAGATTCCGCACCCGCGCCACCGTGTCCGAGCGCACCACCAGCGACTGCGATTGCGCGTCGAGCCCCACGATATCCACCGACCGCGTGCCCACCGCGATGGTCAGCGGCTGCACCCCCTGCAGGGTGAACGCGCGGCTCAGGTCCACATATTTTTTGGTCGCGATATTCACCAGCGCCAACCCGCCCCGCATATTGACGGTCAGCATGTTTTCGCTGTCGAGGCGCTCGAGAATCGGATGGCAGGCCTCGTCCAGGTTGAAGGACTCCACTTCCTGGCCGGTGCCCAGGCTGACCTTCATCACCCGCTTGCCGCCGGCCGCCATCACGAAGGCCAACCCGGACTCGTAGTTCACGCACATCGCCACCGGGCGGTTCGAGAGCGGAATTTCGCGCACTTTCTTCAGCGTCTTCTCGTCGTAGGCCACCAGCCGGTTGCCGTCCGCGTCGGCCAGCCATAGGTGGCCCGCCGCGTCCACCGCCGCGTCCGAAATCGCGTAGCTGATCGTCGTCGAGGTCACGAACTTGGACGCCGCCTGGCGGATTTTCCGCAGGCGGAACCGCAGCGGATCGATCTGGATCAGAAAATCCTCGTAGGCCCCCGGAATCTTGAAGGCCTGCCAGTCGGCCAGAAACGCCTGCACGTCCGCGGCCGGGATGACGAACCCCATGTTGTCCACCCCGTTGCCCTTCAACGTCACGACGCCGACCACTTCACCCTTCATGTTGAACACCGGCCCGCCGCTGTTGCCTGGGTTGATCGCTGCGGTCACCTGGTGAAAGCGCTGCCCGTTCACCTGCCGGTTCAGCCCCGACACGATGCCTTCGGAGACCGTCTCCTCCAGCATCTCGCCGCCCAGCCCCGGATTGCCGATGGCGCAGACCTTTTCGCCCTGCTCGATCTCCGGCTGCAGCGTCAGCGCCGCCGGCCCAGGACCGCCGAAATCGACCTGCAAGAGCGCCAGATCGCGCGCTTTGTTCACGGCCAGCACCTTCACGCTTTTGCAGGCCACGAACTTCGGCTGACCGGCCGTGCCGCCAGCCACCAGGTACTTCACGGTGATCTCCGGGTCCTCGCGAATCACGTGAAAGTTGGTCACCACCCGCGACCCGTCCACCACGAAGCCGGTGCCGAAGCCGACGTCGCCGTTCTCGACGATCACCACCGACGGCTTGCGCAATTTCGCGACCGTTTCGACCGTCATCCGCGGCTGGCTTTTCAACTGCGCATTTTCCGCGGTCAGGCTGGTCCGTTCCGCCACCAGCGACGCCACCTGCGCCTGCAAATCAACGCGCGGGTCGACCGGCGCCGGCCGGCGAAACTGGTTCTGCACCGCCGCGTCGGCCGCCTGGACGGCATCGTCGAGCTTCGCGATTTGCGCCCGCCGGTCGGTGAGCGTCTTCTGCGCCGCGTCCAAGTCCGCCTGCGCCTGCCGCGTCTTGGCCTGCTGCGTGGCGTACTGCGCCTGCGCATCGGTCGCCGCGCTGGCCAGCGCCGCATGCCGCACCGCCCCCAGCACCGTCAGCGCCAGCCCCCCGAAACTCAGCGCCAGGCACACCCACACCCCCGCCGTCAGCTTGAAGACATACGCCGGCGGCGCGGAGGGCGCCGGACCATTCTCGAATTGCGCCTGCGCCGGCACCATGTCCATCCGCGTCGTCCGCTGCCGGCTGCGCGAACGTTCCTGCGTGTCCATGCCCGCGCTCGACGCATCGCCCGCGCCCCCCGCCGACCCGGCCGACCCCGCCGACCCCGGCGCGCCCCCTGCTGATCCCGCCGCACCCGGCGCGCTCGGCGCCGAAGCCGGCCGCGGCGTTCGCCCTGCTGCCGCCCCCGTCGCGCTCGCCGCCGCGATCCCACCC
>JBOHNC010000039.1:0-1941 GCA_050730415.1 Planctomycetota bacterium | reverse complement strand
CGCCCACGCCGCGGCGAAATGCGCCGGCCCGATCGCCGGATCGCCCCACGGACTGCGCGCCGAAAGCACCGCCGCGCCCCACATCGGCAGCGCGCCCAGCGGCAGCAGCCACCACCCCGCGCGGAGCGCGCCCGCGGCGCCGTCTGCGCCGGCGGTCCCGGATGCGGACGAATTTCCCCCCGCAGCGGCGGCCCGGCCACGCCGCGCCAAGAGCGCCCAGAGCCCCACCGTCAGCATCGTCACCAAGCCAGCCACCGTGGGGTTGTACCAAGCCAGCATGCCCGGCGTGGCCGCGGGGAAAACATCCAGCGCCGTCAGACCGGCGCCGTAGCCGATCGCCGCGACGCTCAGCCCCACCCGCCCGCGCGCCACCCGCGCCGGATCGCCCGCCGCCGCCTGCACTTCGGCCGCGACCCACCACGTCAGCGAGATCGCCGCCAAAAGCGCTCCGGCCGAGGCGCTCATCCACGGCAGCGCCAGCGCCGCCGGCGCCCACAGCCAGCCGATCCACGCCAGATTCGCCCGCCCGTGCTCCGCCTGCGCCGCGCGCGCCGGCCCCAGCCGCCACGCCAGGTAGCGCCGCTGCAACCGCTGCAGCCGCGGCGCCAGCGCCCAGACGCCCAGCGCCGCCAGCAGCATCGCGACGTAGTACACGGTCGTGGTGTCCGGTGTGCGGTGCGCCCAGGCCGCGAAACCGATCGCATGGCTCTGCCAGCCCGCCGCCGGCCACGCCCGCACCGCCTGATCGGCCACCGTCGCACCGGCCACCGTCGCGAAGGCGGCCCGCAAAAGCAGCGCCCGCAGGCCGGGATCGCCGACCGCAGCCGCACCGGTCCCCTTGGCGCCGTCCGGCCCAACCGCCGGCTCATCCGACCGGGCCGCACCATTCGACTGGGCCGACTGGGCCGACTGGGCCGACCGGGGGGACGGTTCGGGCGCCTCAGGCGGCCTTGATTCTGGTGACGCGGACGGTGGCATGCTCGGTTCAACTGATGGTTTGCTGGAGGTATTGTACGAAAAGCTGGCGGAGCGAAACCGGCGCGCCCCGCCGGATGGGCGCGTTTTTCGCGCCACCTTCAGACCGGGGTGTTGAGACTCTCGCCAAGCGCGGTAAACTGGGGCCTCTCAAATTTTGTTCAGCGGCCTGCAAGGCGCCCGGCGGAGTCCCGATCGAGGTCGGCATGAGTACCCCTGCGAAAAAAAAGCTCGGCAACCTGTTTGAAATCGGCCGCCAAGTCGATCTGCCGCTTTCCAAAATCGGCGATATCGCCTGGCGCAACATGAAACATCGCTTCGGCCGCTCCATCGTGACCACCTCCGGCGTCATCCTCGCCACCGCTTTTCTCATGGCGATGCTGATCAAAAATTCGATGGTCGGCTCGATGCTCCAGGCCACCCGCTCGCTCAAATCGGTCCAGTTGGACCAGCCGCTCTCCGCCCGCCAGGCCCACGACATCGTCACGGTGCTCAATGACCAGCACCAGGGCTTCGATCAGACCCTCCAGGACTACACCGACGTCCTGACCGACAACAAGAACAGCCTCAAAGTTCAAAAAGCAGTCGTGCAGCAATGCATCGCCGACCTCAAGGACTGTTCCCTGTCTCCCGGCAAGGCCAAGCCCGGCCAGGAACTCGCGTTCCACCAGAAAACCGAACAGCTCCTGCAAGCCAAAAACGACCTCCAGAGCGACGAAACCTCCCTTGCCGCGCAGCAGGAACAGGTGGATATCGCCCAGGCCGTGGTCGATCGCGCCAACCGCCTGCTGAAGACCGCCGCCCCCGGGTATGTGTTCTCCGCGAAGGCCAATGCGCCCGGCGCGGGCAGCGCCACCGAGGACGTCGAATTCCTGCATCGCCAGGGGAACATGCTGGAGCACGAACTGCAAAGCCGCGCGATCCAGGACGAAGGCACCGCTCCAGCCGCCGCGGCCGCGGCCGCGG
>JBOHNC010000038.1:0-1861 GCA_050730415.1 Planctomycetota bacterium | reverse complement strand
GCCCTGGCTGGCGTGCAGCGCGCCACCGGTGGCGGCGGTTCCGGCGGCAAGATGCATCGGCGGCAGCGAGCCAGGGTCGGTCTGCACCACGCGGTCGTTGACGCTCCGGCCGCCGAAATCGCGGTCCCAGTGGCCGAGCGGCTTGGCGCGCGCATAGGCCAAGGCGTCTTCGAGGGTCACGGCGGCGCGCGCGGCAACGTGCTGGTCGGCGCGGGCGTTGCCGTGGCCGCCGGGATCGGTGTCCTGCGAATCGGTGTCGCCGGAGGCCATGGTGGAATGATTGGCGCCGCCGGGTTGGCCGGCAGGATTGACGCCGGGCGGATTGGCCGGTGGAGGCCCCGGCTGCTGGGCGCCGGGAGGCGGAGCGCCGCCGCCGCCATTCGCATTCTGTTGGGCCGCACCGGCGGGCGGGGTCGGCGGTGTAGACGGCGGCTTCTGCGCGGAATCGGGCGGCGCCGGCGGTCGCGGCTGAGCCGGTTGGCCGGCTTGGCCGGCTTGGCCCGCTTGGCCGGTTGGATTCACGCCGGCGGCATGCGTGGGTTTGGCGCCGGTCGCGGGTGGCGCGGGTGGCGGCGGCGGTTCGGGGTGCTTGAAACCGTCGGTCGAGGGCGTGCTTTTTTGGCTGGGCGGTGAACCGCCGGGATGCTGCTGCGGGCCGTTCGGATCGGACTGCGCGCCGTTGGGCGCGCCGGGCTGAGGTGGCGGCGGACGGCTGGTTCCCCCTTGATCGGGAGAAGGGGAAGTGCCGTTGGAATCGTGCGAACCGGGAGCGGGGGATGGAGGCGGGGGCGTCGGTGGGCGGCCGGCGGGATTGCCGGCCATGCCGCTGTAGTTGGAATGATGGTCGCCGGCGCCGGACGGAGCCGACCCGCCGCCCGATCCGCCGCCCGAGCCGTTGTCGCCGCGTTTCTGGAGCATGCGGGGCCCGGGTCCATCGCCGTTGCCGCCACCGCTTCCCCCACCCCCGCCGCCACCGCCGCCGCCGCCGTTCGAATTGGCATCGGGGCTGCTTTCGCCCGAGGCGCTGTCGCCGCGCGACAGGCTGCGCGGGCCGTGGCGGTTGTCCCAGGGTTCGATGACGAGGAAATCCTGCGGATTGGTGGCGCCGAGATTGGGCGCCGGCCGGCCATCGGCATCGGCGTGCGTATCCCAGGCTTTGACCTGGAGGCGCAGGCGGTCCTGGCCGAGGCGGTCGAGCGCCGCGGTGGGAATCGTGACTCGGGCGTGGAATTCATCCTGGCCCGGCAGCACCGGCACCGGTACAATTTCGACCCGCACGGTGGGTGCATCGTCGCCGACCGCTGCGCCAGCGGCCGGCTGGGTCGAAACCAGGCATTCGATGCGGGTCAGGCCGTAGTCGTCTTCGGCGTTGAGATTGAAATGAACGCCGTCGGCGTCGCGCGGAATTTTGGGCGGAACGACGGCTTCCAGATGCGGCGGCAGGTCGTCGCGCCACTGCAAAAATAGCGGCAGGCGGGTGAAATTGACGCCGCTCTGCGCAACGATGGCGAGCGGCCCGGACGGTACCGTGGCATCGACCGGCCACTGCACGTCACGGGCTTCGGTGACGTTGGAAAGCCGCCGGCCGTCGGCGGCGTCGCCGGCGGGATCGACCGACTGCACCCAGCTCTGCGCCGGCTGGTCGCAGGAAACCGTGTAGAACACGGTGACGCGCGAACCGGCCGGGGCGGCGATGGTGGGCAGGTAATTTTCCTGCACCGGCAGATGGGTGTAGGTCGGCGGTTCGATGCGGACGTGGAAATGGGCGATCTGCGGCAGCCCATGAGACAGGGCCGGCGCGGGGGCGCGGGGCTGGGCGGCGGCCGGCGGCGGAGCGGAAAGGCGCGGCGCGGCCAGCGCG
>JBOHNC010000037.1:0-3080 GCA_050730415.1 Planctomycetota bacterium | reverse complement strand
ACGAAGACATGGCGACCAAGTTCTTCGAACATTTTCTGTATATCGCCAAAGCGATGACCAACGTCGCCGATGCCGGGATCGGGCTGTGGGACGAACGGGACCAGTTTTTCTACGACGTGCTGCAACTGCCCGACGGCCAGCGCATTCCGCTCGAATACCGCAGCATGGTCGGCTTGACGCCGCTGTTCGCCGTCGAAGTTCTCTCGCCGGAGATTCTCGAACGGCTGCCGCAGTTCAAGCGCCATATGGAATGGTTTCTGAACCATCGCCCGGACCTGGCCGAACTGGTCAGCCACTGGGACCAGCCCGGCCGCGGCGAGACCCGTCTGCTGTCGCTTCTGCGCGGCCACCGCATGAAGAAACTGCTCGAACGGATGCTCGACGAAACCGAGTTTCTCGCGCCGCACGGGGTGCGGTCGCTGTCGAAGGTTCATGAAGACCATCCCTACATTTTTCGCTCGGCCGACGGCGAACATGTGGTGCGCTACCGGCCGGCGGAGTCCGACACGGGGCTGTTCGGCGGCAATTCGAACTGGCGCGGGCCGATCTGGTTTCCGGTCTGCTACCTGCTGATCGAATCGCTGCGCCGCTTCCACGGCTACTACGGCGACGATTTCAAAATCGAGTGCCCCACGCATTCGGGAAAATGGGTCACGATCCGCCAGGCGGCCGACGAAGTCGCCGCGCGGATGACGCAAATATTTCTGCGTGACGCGCGCGGCCGGCGCGCGGTGTTCGGCGCCAACGAGCGGCTCCAGAATGACCCGCACTTCCGCGACTACCTGCAGTTTCACGAGTACTTCAGCGGCGACGACGGCCGCGGATTGGGCGCGGCGCATCAGACCGGCTGGACCGGCCTGATCGCGACGTTGCTCAGGCCGTCCGCCGCCGCTCAACCCGCGGTTGCGCCTCCCGGCGCGGCCGCACAAAAGGAGCCCGCCCCATGACCACGCCCACGCCCACTGTCTCGCTGCCCAACGTCACCGTGCCCAAGCTGCTCAAGGGCCAGAAGGCGATCGTCACCGGCGCCAATTCCGGCATCGGCCGCGCCGTTGCCATCGCGCTGGCGCAGGCCGGCGCCGATGTCGGCGTGAACTGGGTGTTCGGGCCGGAAGCCACCGACGAAGTGGTCGCCGCGATCAAGGCCACCGGCCAGCGCGGGTTGGCGCTCAAGGCCGACGTCTCCAACGAAGACCAGGTCAACGCCATGTTCGACACCGCGATCAAGGAATTCGGCACGGTCGATATTCTGGTCAACAACGCCGGCCTGCAGCAGGACAGCCCGATCGACCAGATGACGCTGGCGCAGTGGAACAAGGTCATTGGCGTGAATCTAACCGGGCAGTTCCTGTGCGCGCGCGCCGCGATCCGCGAATTCAAACGCCGCGGCGTGAAGCCGGAAGTCTCCTGCGCGGCGGGCAAGCTGATCGGCATGAGTTCGGTGCACGAAGTCATCCCCTGGGCCGGGCACGTGAACTACGCGACCAGCAAAGGCGGCGTGATGCTGATGATGAAATCGATCGCCCAGGAAGTCGCCCAGTTCCACATCCGCGTCAACAACATCTGCCCCGGCGCGATCCGCACGCCGATCAACCGCAGCGCTTGGGACACCCCGGAAGCCTACAACAAACTGCTCCAGTTGATCCCCTACAAACGCATCGGCGAACCGGAAGACATCGGTCGTGTCGCGGCGTGGTTGGCCAGCGACCAGGCCGATTACATTCACGGCACGAGTATTTATGTCGACGGCGGCATGACGCTGTACCCGGGCTTCACGACCAACGGGTAGCCGTCGCCGGGGCCATACCTTCCCGGAGTATTGCGCGTGTCCGATGCCACCTCGCCAGCTCCTGCCGCGAACCTGCTCAGTCCTGGGCGTCGGCGATTTTACGAGGTGCTGGCGGGGGGCTGGTTCTGGGGCGAGCTTGGGACCATGGCGTGGCTGTTGGCCACCACCGGCCTGTATTGGCGTCAATGGCCGATGCTCGTCGAATGGTACGGTCTCGGCGCCGCAATCGTGTCGGCGGTGCTATGGCACCGGTCGTCCGCGCGCTGGCTGGCACTTGGTGCCAGCGTTCTGTTGCCGGTGCATCAGTTGACAATCTATATCCTGAATGTGGTTAGCCTCGCGGTCCATCAGCCGCTCTGGATTTTGCAGTGGCAAGAGGTTTACCCCGCGAGCCTGAGTCTTTTCGGGCTACTTTCGTTGTGGGCGGTCTGGCGGCTGGTACTGGACGAAGTATTGCGATCGCGGGACTCGGCCGACGAAGCCGGTACAACATGGCTGGCACCGGCCGCCGAACCGCCGGCTGCGAACTCGCTGCCTCGACCGGCCTGGCCGTGGCTCGTAGTGGCCCTGCTGGCACCCGTTCTGTCCCTCATTTTGGATTCGATCGCCACTCTTTGGTCCGATGAGAAAATGTACCATACCGGTTGGGCGATCGGCCCGTTTGGCTGCCTGAACCTGATCTACATCCTGTTCGGCTTGGGGATCTGCTGGCTGATCCTCAGCCGGAATCCCGTCCGCCGCCTGCTCGGTTGCGGGGCCGCGCTCGGTTGCGTGTACCTGTACCTGTCGCTGTGGATCAACACGGATCAATATCCCCAACCGATGGTGTGGATCGAAGGCAGGCTGCAGGGGAACGTTTGGTCTCCGAACGCACCGTTGATGCTGGTGATCCGCGGTATCGCGTGCGCCCTGGTGGTGTTCATCGCCGTGGCCGCATGGGAGGTATGCCGACAGACGCTACGGCATCCCTTGGCGGCTCGCGGGGCGCCGGCTGGCGACGATGACCCGTTGCATCCGGCCGTCGAGGACGGCAAATGGGATACGAGCGTGCGCGAAAAATGATCTTTATTTTCGTTTCGTTTTGCCTCGTAGAATGCATCTTCAAGCCCTGTCGATTTGATCGCTCTGGCTTTGACGGCCCGGCCGGTAAATACGCCATTTCCTCTGACCTGAAAGGGCAACACATGGAAGCCCAGGGTTGGCTCGAAGCGCGCAGCGCGTAGACCCAACCCTGGGTATGCGGTCGCCAGACCGGCCCCGCGCGATCCGTAGCCGAACCTCGTCTCCGACC
>JBOHNC010000036.1:0-8643 GCA_050730415.1 Planctomycetota bacterium | reverse complement strand
GCGGTCGCCAGACCGCCCCGCGCGACCCAAGGCGATCACGGCATCGTCGCCGTGTCATCGCGCGGAACCGCACCCGCCAAACTGGGGATGGCTCAGCCTTGAACCGGGAGGCGCAGGCCAGGACGGTGCGGCCGGAGGCGGGCGGAGGCGGGTGGATTTTCCGGGGGGCGCGAGCACAGCGCACGGCCCGGGTATAGTTGAAGCACGGTGCTGGATTGGCTGCACTGGCTTGGGCAATGCGTGACTTGAACCGGGTGGAGTTCAGCTTGGGCGTGGACTGGCCGCGAGTGGCGTGGCTGGTGCCGGCCGCGGGGGCGTTCGGCGCGATCTGCCTGTGGCAGCCGTGGCGGCCGCTGCGAATATTTGCCTGCGGCGGCGCGATCCTGGTGGGAATGGTCGCGGCGGTGAACGCTCTGGGGCAATCGCTGCCTGACTGGCTGAACCAAACAATGGCACCGCGTGGATCAGTGATCGCGACGTACCCGCACCCGGACGTTTATCTACACGCAATTCTGTACTTGGCCACCGTGCTGTTGGCGGTGCGCGTGGCGCAGCGTGAAGGGAGTCGGTAAATGAGGTCGGGTGCGGTTTCAGGCGAGGAGGACCTCGGCGCGCGAGTTGGCTGGGACGAAGGGAATGCGAAACCGAACGAATTGTGATTGACGATGAACGATGAACGATGAACGATGAACGATGAACGATGAATGGGAGAAGAAAAGAAGAGGGGAAAAGAAAAAGGAGAAATCCAAGAAGCCGGGCTGGAGCCCGGCGCTCCCAGGGGGGCGGGCGACCGCAAGGGGCTTGCGTGGGGGCGCATTGGGATTAATGTATTGGCTTTGGATACAAATTATCGATCCCCTCTCCACGAACCCCATTTTTGCAACAGGAGACGCCCCATGCGGCAGACGACGACCCTCGATTCCGATTGGCAGGTGCGCTGGTGCGACTATCAGCGGCACACCAGCCTCTGGTCGCGCCCCGAAGAATACGAAAAGGCCTACATTCCCGCCGCAGTCCCCGGCGACGTCCACCTGGACCTGATGCGCGCCGGCGTGCTGCCCGATCCGTTCGTGAAACTCAACACCGACGCCTGCCTGTGGATGGAACAGTGTGATTTCTGGTATCGTCGCAAACTCCAACTGCCCGCCGGCTGGGTCGGCAAAAAGCACACCGCGATCAAGCTGCGGTTCCACGGCATCGACTGTTTCGGCTCGGTGTATTGGGACGGCGCGGAGATTGGCTCGCACGCGAACATGTTCACGCCGCTGGAACTGGACCTCACCGCGCGCGCGAAACAGGGCGCGGAGCACCGCCTCGAAGTGCGCCTCGGCGCGCCGCTGTTCGAAGCGGTCAAACGCCATCCGAACGAGCAAGCCGTGGCGACGACGTGGGGCTTTCCGCGCCACATTTCGCGCAAGGCGGCGATGAGCTACGGCTGGGACATCGCGCCGCGGCTGGTGACCACCGGGCTGTGGCGCCCGGTCGAACTGATCCTGGTCGACCGCGCCCGACTGAACGATGTGTGGCTCCGCACGCGCGACATTAAATTCGAAAAAAGCGGCGCCGCTTCGGCCGCCAAAATGCAGGCCCAGATTGAAATCGACCGCGTCGCTTCCTGCGCCGACCTGCCGCTCACGGTGGTGCTCGAATTCACCGCCCCCGGCGGTTCCGGACGCACGGTCCTGCGCTGCGAGCTCCCCGCCGGCAAAAACCTCGCCGTCTTCGACTGGACCCTCGACCAGCCGCAACTGTGGTGGCCGAACGGCTCCGGCGACCCCACGCTGTACCCCGTAAAAATCCGCCTGCTGGCCGGCGAAGAACTGCTTGATGAACGCCGCACGCATTTCGGCGTGCGCACCGTCCAACTGGACCGTTCGAAAACCCCCGACGGCGGCCACCGCTACACCTTCATCGTGAACGGCCGGGAGATTTTCATGCGCGGCTGGAACTGGACGCCGCCGGACGCGATTTTCGCCCGCATCACCACCGAACGACGCCAGAAACTGGTGGCGCTGGCCAAGGCCTCGAACGCCAACATGCTGCGCATTTGGGGCGGCGGCTACTACGAGCCGCAGGAATTCTTCGATGCCTGCGACCGCGCCGGGCTGCTGGTGCATTCCGATTTCATGATGGCCTGCGCGCAGTATCCGCAGAGCGACGCCTTCCAAACCGAAATCCGCGCCGAAGCCGAATTCATCGTGCGCGAATATCGCTCCCATCCCAGCATGGCGCTGTGGTCGGGCGACAACGAATGCGACGGGCTGTATGCCGACCCGAGCAAAAACGTCATCACCCGCAAAACGCTCCCCGCCGTCGTCAAACGCCTCGACCCCGACACGCCCTACATAGTTTCCAGCCCCGATTCGCCCGGCGGCCGCATGTACAACGACACCAACGATTCCGACGCGCATCTTTGGTGGCACGGCCAGACCTGGACGCACGACTACTACGTGAAGGCGCGCGCGAAGTTCGTCTCGGAAATCGGCTTCCTGTCGCTGCCCGGCCACGCGACGGCGCAGGCGCTGCTCGGCGGCGACGCTGGCTGGCCGGCTGACAACGCCATCTGGGATCACCACGCCGCCGACACCATGCGCGGCAAAATGTTCCGCGGCATGCCGTACGTGCTGAAAAACTTCGATGTCTGCGGCAAGCCGCGCCCGAAAACGCTCGACGAGTACATCCGCGTCTCGCAGGAATTACAGGCTGCAGCCTACAAATTCTGGGCGCTGCATTTCGGCGGCCGGTCGGATTGCGCCGGCATCCTGCTGTGGAACCTCGCCGACTGCTGGCCGCAGATGTCCGACGCCGTCATCGCCTATCCGTGGGACGAAAAGCCGGCGCTCAAAGCCGCCGCCGAAGCCTTCGCCGCCATCGGGCGGTGGTAAGAGAATTCAGCCACAAAGGACACATAGTCCACATAGGAAATACAGCAAAATAACCCCGGAAGCCGCGCGGGAACGGGGCGTTTCCGGGGAAGCCATCAGCTTTTGGCCGCGGCTGTTTTGTCTTCGCGCACCGCCGCGCGTTGCCCGCTGGCCGCCGGGTCGGGTTTCTGTCCGTGTTCGATCAGCATCGTGTCGAACGCTTCCGTCAGCGCGGTCCAACTGGCTTCGATGATGTTTTCGGCGCTGCCGATCGTCGTCCAGCGGTTGTGCCCGTCGGTGGATTCGATCTGCACCAGCACGCACGCGGCGGTGGCCGCCTGCGCGTTGACGATGCGCACTTTGTAGTTGATCAGCGAAAGTTTCTTGAGCACCGGGTAGGTGGGTTCGAGTGCTTTTCGCAACGCCTGGTCCAGCGCGTTCACCGGCCCGTTGCCGTCGGCGGCGGTGTGGAACTGCGTGCCGTCGATGTCCAGTTTCACCGTGGCTTCGGTGAACTCCACCCCGTCGTCGCGCAGTTCGGAGATGATCCGGTATTCGTGCAGGCGGTAGAACAGCGGCCGTTGGCCGATCGCCGTCCGCACCAGCAGATCGAAGCTGGCGCCGGCCGCTTCGTACACATAGCCCTGGTGTTCGCGTTCGGTGACCGACTTGACGATGTCCTTGATTTTGTCCGGTTGCGTTTTGAGGCCGAACGGATCGCCGGACTGATCGAGCAGCGCGATGACGTTGCTCCGCCCGGCCAGTTCGCTCATCAGGAACCGCTGTTGGTTGCCCACCAGTTCCGGTTCGATGTGTTCGTAGCACCGGCTGTTGCGCAGCACGGCCGAAACGTGTACGCCGCCTTTGTGCGCGAAGGCGCTCTTGCCGACGAACGGCTGGTTGTCGCGCGGCGGCAGATTGCCGGTTTCGTATACGAAGCCGGCCAGCCAGCTCAGCCGCCGCACCGATTTCTCCGGCAGGCACTGCTTGCCCAGCTTCAGTTGCAGATTGGGAATGACGCTCAGCAAATCCACGTTCCCGCAGCGTTCGCCGAAGCCGTTGATGGTGCCCTGCACATGCACCGCGCCGACCTCGATCGCCGCCAGCGTGTTGGCCACCGCCAGCCCGCCGTCGTTGTGCGTGTGGATGCCCAGCGGCGTGCCGAATTCCCGCCGGATTTGCTCGGCGCTGGCGCGCACTTCGGCCGGCAGCGAGCCGCCGTTGGTGTCGCACAGCACCAGAAAATCGGCCCCGCCTTCGACCGCCGCCCGCAGCGTGCGCAGCGCGTATTCGCGGTTGTGTTTCCAGCCGTCGAACCAGTGTTCGGCGTCGTACACCACCTTTTCGCAGTGCTGTTTCAGGAAGGCGACCGAATCGCGGATCATCGCCAGGTTTTTCTCCAGCGACACCCGCAGCGCGTCGGTGACGTGGAGGTCCCAGGACTTGCCGAAGATCGTGATGACCGGCGTTTGCGCCGCGACCAGCGTCAGCAGGTTGTCGTCCTGGTGCGGCTTGGATTTGGCGTGATGCGTGGAGCCGAACGCGGCGAGCTTGGCATGCTTCAGCTTGATCGACTTCATTTCCTTGAAAAAATCGATGTCCTTGAGGTTGGAACCGGGCCAGCCGCCTTCGATGTAATCGACCTGAAATTCGTCCAATTGATGCGCGATGTCGATTTTGTCGGCCAGCGAGTAGGCGATGTGTTCGGACTGCGTGCCGTCCCGCAGGGTGGAGTCGTAGATTTCGACGGCGTTGGGTGCTTGTTCTCGAAACATGGCGAAAGGAACCTCGAAAGAACCGCGCGTCGCGACAGCGGCGGCAGCGGTTGGGCGATGGATAGGAATTATACCCGCGAGGCGGTGCACGGCGGCTGCCGTCGGAGCGCTCGGGGCATGGACACGAGGGGCACGGCCCGCGCAGCTCGCGCAGCCGGCCGTTTTGGCCGAAGCACGAGTCGCGCGGGCTACCTAATGTGAATGCCGGCGTTTTGGCCCGGAAGGACGCCGGCAGCGGCTGAGACCGATGGAGCAGGCGCGGCGGCGGCGGGCACAATCCCCGCGTCCGCATAGGCGGCTTCGCAGACTTCAAGCGCCTTCAAAGCGTCGGCGGCGGGGCTGAGAAATTCGGGGCCGCCCTGCACCCAATGGCAGAAGGCGTCGACGCCCAGCTTGCGCGGCTCGAACCATTCGTCGCCTTCATATTGAATGTCGGTCCATTCGCCGGCCTTGAACCCGTCGGCGGCTTCGGTGACGAACACTTTCAGGCCGTTCAGGAACAGGTCGATCTGGCCCTTGGCGCCGAGAATCAGGTTCTGGTTCGGCCCGCGGCCCGGCACCAGCGATCCGCCCGCGATGCAGCCGACGCCGCCGCCCTGCAGTTCCAGCGTCACGTAGGCGTAGTCTTCGACTTCGACCCCGGGCGGCGAATTGAGCGTGGCCAGGGAAGCCTTGACGCGCGCGATTTCCTGACCGGTGATGAAGCGGAAAAAATCAATGAAGTGAATCTGATTCATGATCAGATAGCCGCCGCCCGAGGTGGCCCGTTTCTGCCGCCAGTCGGACTTGGCGCGGCCGGAAAATCCGCCGGAGAAATAGCTCAGCGGCTTGTTCGCGAAGCCGACCATGAACCAGCTCAGCACCGGCCCGATCAGGCCCTGCTTGACCAGTTCGCGAGCTTTCTGAATCGCCGGAGCGTAGCGCATGCAGAAGTTGACGCCAAGTTTGCGGTCGGCGCGCGCGGCGGCGGCGATCATTTCGCGCCCTTCGGCGACCGAGCAGGCGATCGGCTTTTCGACCAGCACGTGTTTGCCGGCTTCAAGCGCCGCCAGCGTCTGCGGCCGGTGCAGAAAGTGCGGCGTGTTGACGATCACCGCGTCGACCGCGGGATCCGCGAGGCAGTTTTCGAGCCGATCGTAGACCGTGAGGCCGGTTGCGGCGCCCTGTGCGGAGTGCGCCACTTGCGCGGTGCGCGTCTGCGCGGCGAGGTCTTCGGCCAGCGTTTTGTTGATGTCGAAACAGGCCACCACCTGGCCGTGCGTGCTCTGCACCACCGCCTTGGCGTTCTGCACCGCAATTTCGCCGCAGCCGATCAGTGCGACATTAAGTTTCTTGCTCATCAGCAGCCTGGCTCCGACCCGCCCCCCCCAGCTGTTTTGCGCAGGAGGCGAAACGACCCATCCTACCGTGAATCGCCGTTTGGAACAGGCACCGCCCCCCCCTGGGAGCGCCGCGCTCCAGCGCGGCTCCTTCGTCCGATCCGCCGCTTCGGCTCCGCGAGTCTTTGCATTCCTCAGGAACGTCCGCAGCATTGTGGCACGGGACGCTGTCCCGTGCATAAAAGTGCGAGCGAAGCTCGCGCCTTATTTCTTATCTTGCGCGCGCGAACGCGCACCCTGCGAGCGCCGGGTGCCCGCCCGGCTTCTTCGTCCAAACAATCCCTTCGGCTCCGCGAGCGCGCCCCTTCTTTGCCGGGAGCACCCGGTTGGGCCACGCAAACGCAGCGTCGGTTTGATTCCCCGCCGCGGTAAAATAGACTGCGACCTTTCACCCGTTGGCAGTATCTTGGGCCTGGGATCGGTCTAAACATCCACCGCCACGGTCCGGACGGCAAGCGAGACTTGATATGACGCGCGGGAAAACCGTTTCCATCCTCGGCGGGTTGCTGGCGGCGCTGCTCTTGCTGGTGGTGCTTCCGACCGTCGTCTGCCTGGGCGGGCTGCACTGGATTCAAGGCCGGATCGCCGCCAGACTGCCCGGGCCTCCGCTGGGCACTTCGAATGCGCCGCCGGCCGGTGGCTCCACGTCCGCCTCCGAGCCCGGCTCCACGTCCGCCTCCGAGCCCGGCGCCACCGTGCCCGCCTCCGAGCCCGGCGCCACCGTACAGGTGGCGTCCACCCCGCCCGGCGCGACGGTGATTCTGGATGGCCGCGTCATCGGCGTGACCCCGCTGCCCGCGGTGAAACTCACCCCCGGCGCGCACAGTCTGCGCTGGGAAAAATCGGGCTTTCTGGCGCAGGTGATCGCGGTGAGCCCCGCGGCGGAACAGGCCGGCAAAGTCGCCGCGACCCTGACGCCGATCGACTACGCCCACCTGACGGTCGATTCCGACCCCGCCGATGCGCAGGTCCTGATCGACGGCGAATTCCGCGGCCGCACGCCGCTCACCGTCACCGCGATCGATCCCGGCGAACACACCATCCTGGTGCAGAAGGCCAACTTCACCTCGCAGCAATCGGTGGAGGTCCTCCACCCGGGCGAAGCCAAATCGACCGGCCTCGTCCACCTGGAAAACAAATTGCTCCTCATGATGCAGGCCACCCTGGCGGCCGATCCGCGCTCGATCGGCGCCTGGACCGACCTCGCCCATTTCTATTATGTGAACAACGACATGGTGCGAGCCGCCGCGTATTTCACCCGCGCGCGCGAACTCGCCGCCGAACCGCCGCCGACGCCCACGCCCGACATGACCGAGGGCGAAAAGGAGGCGCTCGTCAACGACGCCCAGTGGGACCGCGGCCGCTTGCAGGGGGAAATCAACAAGCATCTAAAACAAGGCCGGGCCTATTACGGCAATGCGCTGGACTATACCAAGTTCGAGGCCGAATACGCCGCCTGCGACAAATCGTTTCAGCGCTGGCGCGACGGCTGGCGCAGTCTGCCCTGGATCGAAAACGAAGCCTTCGCGGCGCGGCTGAACGGCCGGCCCGAGCGCGCTCGCACACTGTTCACCGACTACACCGAAGTCGTGGACGCCGCCAGCGGCGCGGCCTGGGGCGGACGCGTCGCCGGCGAACTGGCCTGCGGCGATGTCCACGCGGCGGAAACCGATTTTCCGGCCGCGACGACGGCCTTGAAGAACGCGCCCTGGGTCGGCGACGAAAAAAAATTCAAGGAGCTCGCCTGGCTGGACCTCGCCAAAGGCTGGGAAATCGCCGCCGCCGCCGCCGCCAGCGACGGCCGCACGGCCCTGCTCGCGCATGTCCAAGTCTGCCTCGACGGCTTGGACGCCGTGCCTGCGCCGGGCGTGCTCACGCGGCTCGAAGGCTGGCGCGCGCACGGCCAATGGCTGCGGCTCAAGGGCGACGCCGCCGGCCGCGTAACCTACCTGGCCGCGCGCTGCCAAGACGCGCAGAAGCTGCTGACCGGTCTTCCGCCGCACGCCGACGACGCGACTTTCGCGCGAGTGGAAGCCGCCCGGCTGGCGTTGCAGCACGCCTGGGCGCTGGCGGCCGCCGGCCAAACGCAGCAGGCCCAAGCCGCCGCCACCGCCCTGGCCATCGCCAACCCGCCCGCCAACCCGCTCGACAAACCGGTCCCCAACGCCCCCACTCCCACGGGTGCCACCATCCCTACCGGCGCCGCGGAGATCGCCCAGCAAGCCCAAGCTCTGGCGCAGCAACTGGCAACCGGCAACAAACCCGACGAACCCTCCGTCGCCGTCATCTGGTCACCCAAGACCCCCTAACCCATCGCGCTCCCCCTGCGCGCGCCGCGCTCCTCTTCGCCGGGCCCGCCGGCGGCCCCGCCCGCTCTTCCTCCGATCCGCCCATTCGGCTCCGCAACTCTATCCACTCCCTCCGCCCGCCCAAAGCATTGTGGCATCGGTCGCTGACCGATGCAAAAAAAGGCGAGCGAAGCTCGCGCCATATCTTCCTCCGCCCCCCCACGCAATCGAGTCCATACCGCGATCGACAAGGCATCGCCCAAAAATCCGCAACGCAGGAAAAATTTACCAGCCGCCAAGCCTGGAGGGTTGGGCCGGAAGCCACCAAAATGCACTT
>JBOHNC010000035.1:0-5260 GCA_050730415.1 Planctomycetota bacterium | reverse complement strand
CCTTTTTCTTGCACGGGACTGGCGACCCGTGCCACGAGGCCTCGGGCGTTCGAGCGGGATGGATGGACGCGCGGAGCCGCGTGCATGGTTTGGACGAAGAGCCGGCAGGATGCCCGCGCTCCCAGGGGGGTCAGTCGCGGACGATGGTCTGTTCGCGGCCGGGGCCGACCGAGACGATTTTGGCGGGGATGCCGAGCAAATCCGACAGGCGGGCGACGTAGGCCTTGGCTTCGGCCGGCAGGTCGTCGTAGCGGGTGACTTCGCGCAGGTCGGCGGTCGGCCAACCGGGCAGGTCTTCGTACACCGCTTTGACGCGGTCGTAGGCGGCAATGCTGGCCGGCAGGTCGGCGATCGGTTTGCCGTCGAGAATGTATTTGGTGCAGACGCGGATGACCGGCTCGTGGCCGATCGTATCGAGGTGATTGAGGGCGAAAAAGTTCGCGCCGGTCAGCCGCACGGCGTAGCGCGCCGCGACGGCGTCGAACCAGCCCACGCGCCGCGGCCGGCCGGTGGTGGTCCCGAATTCATGGCCGCGGTCGCGAATACCGTCGCCGGTCGTGTCGCCCATCGGCAGTTCGGTGGGGAACGGCCCCGAGCCCACCCGCGTGGCGTAGGCTTTCAGCACGCCGATCGTCTGCACGAAGCGGCTGTTGGGCACGCCCGACCCCGCTCCGGCGCCGTGCGCGACGCTGGAACTGGTCACGAACGGATAGGTGCCGTGATCGACATCCAGCAGCGTGCCCTGCGCGCCTTCGAACAGAACGTGCTCGCCGCGGTCCAGCGCGCCGTTGACCAGCACCATCGTGTCGGTGATGAACGGCTTCAGAAATTCGCCGACCTCCAGAATCTGCCGGAACATCTCGTTGGGTTCGGGCAGTTTGTCTTCGCCGGGCCCGGTGAGGTCGGGATATTGTTTGGCGAGGGAGGTCAGGTTGGCATCGAGCCGTCCGCGCAGGTATTCGGGTTCGAGAATATCGCAGACGCGCACGCCGATGCGCGCGGCTTTGTCGGCGTAGGCCGGGCCGATGCCGCGGCCGGTGGTGCCGATTTTGCCGGTGCCCGCGAGCGACTCCCGGTAGCGATCGACGATCGGATGGTAGGGCAGCACCAGATGGGCGCGGTCGGAAATCTTGAGGTTGTGGTGATCGATTTTGACGCCGACGCCGATGAGGTCCTTGATTTCACGCGCCAGGCTGAAGGGATCGACCACCACGCCCGAGCCGATCACCGACACCGTGCCCGGGCGCACGACGCCGGAGGGCACCAGGTGGAAGGCGTATTTTTTCTTGGCCACGATCACCGTGTGGCCGGCGTTGGAGCCGCCCTGGAAACGGACCACCATGCGGTATTGCTCGCCGATGGCGTCAAGCACCTTGGCCTTGCCTTCATCGCCCCACAAAAGGCCCACGATCACCGTTGCCGGCATGACTGCATCCTCCCACACAGGTCCACCGCGGGCACGCAACGCCCCCTGCGGTCGAACCGTTGTGCCCCCTCTTGGATTCCTACGCGTACTTGCTGAAGGCGAGACTGACGTTGTGACCGCCGAAGCCGAGCGAATTGGACAGGACGCGCCGCACCGGCGCCTGGCGCGCGACATTCGGCACGTAGTCGAGGTCGCAGTCGGAGTCGGGGGTTTCGTAATTGACGGTGGGCACGATGACGCCGTGCTGCAGGCACAGGACGCAGATGACCGCTTCCAGCCCGCCCGAGCCGCCCAGCAGATGGCCGGTCATGGACTTGGTCGAGGAGACCGGAACTTTGCGGGCGTGTTCGCCCAGCGCCGATTTGATCGCCAGGCTTTCGACCTTGTCGTTGTAGGGTGTGGAGGTGCCGTGGGCGTTGATGTAGTCGACCTGGTCGGCGTTCCAGCCGGCGCGCTGGAGTGCCTGCGTCATGGCGCGCGCGGCCCCGCGGCCGGTGGTGTCGGGCGCGGTGATGTGGTAGGCGTCGGCGGTCATGCCGAAGCCGTCGAAGACGGCCAAAATGTTCGCGCCGCGAGCCTTGGCGTGAGCTTCACTTTCCAGCACCAGAATGCCGCCGCCTTCGCCCATCACGAAGCCTGCCCGGTCCTTGTCGAAGGGCCGGCTGGCGCGGGTGGGTTCGTCGTTGCGGGTGCTCATGGCCTTCAACGAGCAGAAGCCGGCCATGGCGAGCATACAGATCGCGGCTTCGGAGCCGCCGGCGATACAGGCGTCGCACTCGCCCGCGGCGATCAGCCGCCAGGCTTCGCCCAGCGCGTGAGCGGCCGAGGCGCAGGCGCTCGAGCAGGAATAGGTCGGCCCCTGAAAGCCCCACTTGATCGAGACATTCGCGCTGGCGGCGTTGCCCATCACGCGCGGAATAAGGTAGGGGCTGACGCGGGAGGGGCCTTTCTGGTGCAGGCGCAGCGCCTGGGCTTCCAGTTCGGCCATGTCGCCGACGCCGCAGCCGACGATGCATCCGATCCGCTCGGAGTTGGTGTTTTCCACCGACAGGCCGGACTGCTGGAGCGCAAAGTGGGTGGCCACCAGCGCGTAGCGGCTGGGCCAGTCGAGCTTGTTGTCGTCGCGCTTGTCGATGATGCCGTCGGTGGAGAAATCGGGGATTTCGCCGGCGATCTTGGTGTCCAGTTGCGCCGGATCGAACTTGGTGATGCGCCGGATGCCGCTCTCGCCGCGCGTCAGGCGGCTCCAGAGGGTCTCAATCGGCGTCCCCAAGGGAGAACACTGGCCAATGCCGGTGACGACGACGCGTGCGAATGCCGCCATGCAAACAATCTCCAGGCCGCGGGATCACAGAGGGCGCCGGCGCCCGGCTTGCGGCCGACGCAGGCAACAGGCTTCCACGGAGGCGCACCACAACCCCGGCCATTTCCCCGGATATCGTAACCGGTCAATGCATTTACGGAATCGGCCAACCGGTGCGCGTAACGCGCGGGCCAGGGCCTTTCAATTCTCGCCTCGGGCCCCCTGGCAGAATACGCTCCCCAGAGCCGACCGCGCGCAGAAGTGCCGTGCTGGGCTAATCTCTGGCGTGCCTGACGGCACTTCAAAGATTTCCAGAGAACTGAAAGGCCCTGACGCGCGGGCAGCCCGGCCGGTCAGGAGGCCTTGGCCGACTTCTTCTCCAGTTCGCGCTTCACGTATTCGATGGCTTCGCCGACGGTATTGATGCCTTCGTCGTTTTCGCCCTGCATGATGTCCAATTCCCACTCGTCCTCGAATTCCATGAGAATTTCGGCCCGTTCGAGAGAATCGACCTGGAGGTCATCGACGAAGCGGGTCTCGGGTTTGATAGAATCGACGGGACGGTCCAGCTTTTCCGCCACGATTTCGATCACGCGCTTGGCCACGTCCTCAGCCATGGAAATCTCCTTCATACCCCATGTTGCACGCCTGAGGCAGCCGCTCCGCCGACAATCGTACAGCGGAGCCGGCACAGGCGTCGAAACGACCTCTGACAGAAAACGAATGTATCATACGCAGCCCTGCGCCGCCGTCCAGAGGGTATTTCCGGGCGGCTGAAAAGGGGTGAAAATGGGGGCGGGGGATACGCCGAAACCGGCCCGGGTGCAGTAGACTAGAAAGTCACGTTGCAAACCCTCTCCCCGGCGCTCGGTGCAAGTGGGCTCCGCATGCAGAAACCGCTCAATTTCTCCTTCGTGATCCCCCAGAAACTGGCCGGGATGGCGCATCCGGAACGGTACAGCGACCTGGATGCGCAGCTCGATTACCTCCAGGCCCATGGCATCGGCGCCCTGCTGTCGGTGTGCATGCAGGGGCTCGACAGCCACCGGCTGGAAGCCCGCCACATGGTGTACCTGCACGAGCCGCTGGCGGATTTCGCCGCACCGTCGCTGCCACGTCTGTCCCAACTGGTCAACTGGGTCGACCAGCAGGTCGCCGCCGGCCAAGGGGTGGTGGTGCATTGCGGCGCCGGCTTTGGCCGCACCGGGACCGTCCTCACCGCCTACCTGCTGCTCAAGGAAGACCTCTCCGCCTACCGGGCGATCGCCGAGGTCCGGAAAATTCGACCGGGATCGGTGGAATCGCTGGAACAGGAAATCATTCTGTACAAATACGCCAAGCTGCTCAATCGGCCCCTCGGCCCGCTGACGCGCCGCCTGCGCGCCTACACCGACATCGAACTGCTCGAATACGGCCTCACGCCGGACTCCTACCACCCCTCCCAGGACATCCGGGAGTAAGCTCCCCTGGGAGCGCCTGCATCTTTGCCGGCTCTTCGCCCCAACCGTCGATTCGGCTTGGGGCGAAACGAGGGATGAAGCGTGCAGGATGGGGGATGAAGGAAGACGAAGATGCGCACGGACGCGCGCAAGAAAAGATGAATCCTGAAGCTTGAATCGGCTCTATAGATTTCATCGCCGAGCCGTGTGCTGTCCATCGTTCTGGTCATCCCATGTCACCGTCAGAGACCTCCACTCGGCTGCCCTGAAAGGGCACCACATGAAAGCCCAGGGTTGGCTCGAAGCGCGCAGCGCGCAGATCCAACCCTGGGTGGCGGTCGCCAGACCGCCCCCGCGCGATCCGAAGCCGAACTGCGTCTGCGGCCTTCCACCGCGCGGAACCGCACCGGGCGTTCAACGAAGCGAATGCATTTCAACCCACCGCCCGTGACGTTCCGCGCGGGAACACGGGGATGGCGCGACAGCGCCCCTCTCAGACAGCGCTCGCGCGGGCGGTCGAGGCGACCGCGTACCCAGGGTTGGTTTGCCGAGCTGCGCTCGTCCCACCAACCCTGGGCTATCATGTTGTGCCCTTTCAGGGCATCGAAAAGGGCGACGCAGACGGCCGACACGGGATGCGCAGAACGACGGACATGGCACGGCCTGAAGGTTAATTCGACAGAGCCGCATGAATCCCGAATCCTGAGGAAGGAAGGGGACAAAAATGGACGCGGCCCGGGGAGAGCTGGGTCCTCTTTTCACGACCGCTGAAGCCGGGGGCCTTCTGCGCGTCTTTTGTTTGGCCCGGCGAGCCTGATTTCACGGTTCGGAGCGGCGGGTTCCGGGTTTATAATGTCCCGGCCCATTTCGTATCGGTTGCCGGGATGACGGATTTGGAATTGGCATCGGATTGGGAATCGGCTTTGGATTTGGGGGCAGCGCACGGAGTTTCCTATGTTTAATCGTCGCGTGGTGGCCGTGGCCGGACTGGTCGGCGGCTGTTTGTGGGCGTGCAGCGCGGCCAGCGCGGGCTTGACCGCCGCCGATGCCGCCGGAGCAGCCGGTCCCGTGGCGGCGACCGCCGCGCCGGCC
>JBOHNC010000034.1:0-21353 GCA_050730415.1 Planctomycetota bacterium | reverse complement strand
GTGCGGCTCGCGGCCGTGGAAGCGCTGGGCACGCGCGAGCCGACGCCCGCCGCCGTTCAAGCCCTCGCCCGCGTGCTGGCCAACGGCGCCGACAAGGGCGTGCGCGGCGCGGCGGCGCAGGCACTCGGCCGACCCGGCGCGGCGGCCAATCTGCCGCTGCTCACCGCCGCGCTGAACCCACGCACGCCAAGCTATGTGCAACTGAAAGTCGTCGAAGCGATCGAACAGATCGGCGGCGCGCCGGCGCAATTGGCGCTGGCGGCGGTGGCGACGCCGCCCCCGCCAGTGCCGAATCCGCCGCCGGCGGTGGAACTCACCCCCGAACAAAAAGCGGCGCAGGTGCTGGTGCAGAACGCCGCGCGTGCGGCGCTGGAGCGCATGAAAAACCACCCCGCTCCCGGCCACGGATCGCCGGAGGGCGTGGAGCCGTTCTAGCGAATGTCCGGCGCATTGGCATGGGACGCTGTCCCATGCAAGAAAAGTGCGCGCGAAGCGTGCGCCTTTAAATCTTAAAAAAAGCGAGGTGAAGCAGTGAACCTGGGTGCCTGCAAACCTGCTCGCCGAAGCCATCTCCAGCGAATCACGGGACAGCGTCCCGTGCCACCATGCTCGCGACATTCCGAGGCCATGGATCCGAATGCGAAGACGCGATTGAAATATGCGCCGCGGGCCTTCCCACCCTACCGCGCCAGCAGCTTCCGCGCGACCAGGAATTCATGGGCCACGGCCTGAGGCGAACGCTTCTGCACATCCACTTCGAAATTCAAGTGCTGCATGACCTCATCGGTGAGCAGCCCCGCCAGCGGATCGAGCGCGGTGCGAATTTCAGGGTGCTGGCGGAGCGCTTCCATCCGCACCACCGGCGCACAGAAATAGGGTGGGAAGTAGCCCTTGTCGTCGACCAGCGGATGCAGGTGAAACGCGGCGATGCGGCCGTCGGTGGCGAAAGCGCAGATGATGTCCACCTGCTTCTGCGCGACCGCCTGGTACATGATCGACGGGTCGAGATCGACCACGCTCTTGAAACCCAACCCGTAGGCTTTGCGCAGGCCGGGCAGGCCGTCGGGCCGTTCGCTGAATTCCGCGGTGAAGCCGGCGCGCAGTTGCCCGTTGAGCGCCAGCAGATCGCTGATTTTCGTCAGGCGCCGGTCGCGAGCCTCCGCGCCGCGCACCGTCAGCGCGTAAGTGTTGTTGAAGCCGAACGGATCGAGCCACTCGCAGCGAAACTGTTTTTTGTACGCCTTGGCGACGATGGCGTAGGCTTTGTCCGGGTCGGCTACGACCGGTTGCTTCAGGATGGCGGTCAGCGCGGTGCCGGTGTACTCGGGGTAGCAGTCGATCGCGCCGGAAACGAGCGCCTGGTGGCAGAGCATGGTGCCGGCCATGTCGAGATTGCGGACGACCTTCAGATGCGTGTGCGCTTCGATCATCTGGGCCATCATTTCGCCCAGGATGAGCTGTTCGGTGAAGTTCTTCGAGCCGATCCGGAAGACGCCGTCGGTGGGATGGGAAGCGCCGGAGTCGGCGGCGGCCGCGGTTGAAGGAGCCGTGGATGGGCCGGCGCCGTCGCCGGGCGGGAACAGAAACCCGGCGCTGCCGCAGGCCAGAATCAGCACCGGCGCGGCCAGCGCCAGCGGCTGCAAGATCGGCCCGACGCGTTCAGCCCACGGCCGGCGCGGATGCTGGCGGAAGGTCAGGCCCCATTGGAAGGCGGCAATGGAGCCGTCCACAAGGAGCGCCAGGATCGCGGCGGGGATCGCGCCGAGCAAAATCAGGTTGGAATTGTTCAGCGACAGCCCGCGATTGATGAATTCGCCCAAGCCGCCCGCACCGATGAAAGCCATCAGCGTGCCGATGCCCACCCCGACCACCGCCGCGGTGCGGATGCCGGCGATGATCACCGGTAGAGCCATCGGCAGTTCGACCTTGAACAGTTTTTGCGCCGGGGTCATGCCCAGACCTTCGGCCGCTTCCAGCACCGGCTGCGGCAGCCCCTCCAGCCCCGTCAGCGTGTTGCGCATGATCGGCAGCAGCGCGTACAGCGTCAGCGCGATCACCGCCGGCAGATAACCGATCTGGTGCAAAAGCGCCAGCAGAATCGCCAGCATGGCCAGGCTCGGCACCGTCTGCAGAATCCCGACGCTGCCCGAGACCGGCCCGCGCGCCCAGCGCTTGCGCGCGGCCAGCACCCCCAGCGGCACGCCGATGGCGATGGCCGCCAGCGTGGCGCCGCCGGTCAGCACGACATGTTCGCCGGTGCGGAACAACAGCTCCGCGCGCCGGTCCCAGGCCAGCGTACACAGCGCGGTCAGCCAGTGCCAGAAGACCACGGCGGCGCCGGGCGAAGGGGTCGGCGGGCTTGCCATGAGCATCATGTCGCCGCCGCCTGGTATGCAGTGAACGCCTTGAGCTGCTCCGCCGGCTTGGCGAACAGGTTGCGCACGAAGGCGGTCTTCGGATGGGTCAGCAGTTCGTTGCGGTCGCCGAGCTGCTCGATGCCGCCCGCGTTCATCACCGCGATGCGGTCGCCCAGCGCGAGCGCTTCGAAAATGTCGTGCGTCACGAACACGATGGTCTTGTGCAGGCGCGCCTTGATGGCGAGCATTTCCTGCTGCAGCGAATCACGGGTGAGGGCGTCCAGCGCGCCAAATGGCTCGTCCATCAGCAGGTAGGCCGGGTCGGCCGCCAGCGCGCGGCAGACCCCCACCCGCTGGCGCTGCCCGCCGGAAAGTTCCTGCGGGTAGCGGCCCGCGTACTGCCCCGGCGGCAGTTCGACCAGTTCGAGCAGCTCCGCCACGCGCTGCCGCCGGCGGTCTTTCGGCCAGCCCAGCAATTGCGGCACGACGGCGATGTTCTGCGCCACCGTCATGTGCGGAAACAGGCCGATGTTCTGAAACACGTAGCCGATCGATCGGCGCAGTTCGACCGGGTTCATGTCGAGCACATTGCGGTCGCCGATCGTGATGGCGCCGGCGCTGGGCTCGACCAGACGGTTGATCATCTTCAGCGTGGTGGTTTTCCCGCAGCCGGAAGAACCCAGCAGCACCAGCGTTTCGCCGTCGGCGATTTCCAGGTCAAGGTCGCGGACGACGTAGCTCGCACCGCGGTCGAAGGTCTTCGAGATCGCAGACAGGCGAATCATGCAGAACTCCCGGCGCAACCACCGACCGTACCGGCAACCTCGTGGATTCGCTCTTCCAGGCCGCGTGGAATCCTCGCTATAAGTCGAACGCCTAACCGCCGACTACACCGACTTTCCGCTGCCCTGAAAGGGCTACCCATGGAAGCCCAGGGTTGGCTCGAAGCGCGCAGCGCGGAGAACCAACCCTGGGGAGCGGTCGCCAGAACGCTCCGCGCGATCCAAAGCGATGTCACCCTAGGGCGTCCTCCCGCGCGGAACGACCGAACCCGCTGACCAGGAATGAATTCTCTTCGTTGGCGCATCGCTTCGAAAAAACGTCCTGGTTCGTGCGTCAATGCGCCGTGGCCGGTTCTTCGAGCAGGTCCGAATCGAGCTGCTGTTCCACCCCGCGCATGCGCTGGGACAGCGCCGCGAACTGGTCGCGCGGCGCGCCGATGTACAGGTCGGCGTACATTTTGCCCTGGTCCTCCCAGTCGCGCGTGACGATGCCGCGGTCGTGGAGCATCGTGAGCATGTCGGATTTCTCACGCGCGTCGGCAAAGCGGCGCTGCAGCAGCCGCGCACCGGGCACCGCTTCGAACACGTAGCCGTGGGACTCGAAGCAGGCTCGGATATCCTTGAGGTCGAACATCCGCAGGATGGTCGACACCACCAACGGCCCGGCCGAACCGGGATGGTCCTTGCCCAAATGCTTGAGGACCACATTCAGGGTGCGGCTGGTGACGTAGCCGATGGCGCCGGTGGACATCATCAGGTTGCAACTGCGCAGCCAGCCGATCTGTTCGGCGGTGGGCGCGTTGCCCGGCTTTTCGAAGTCGGCCGCAATGCCGCCGGCCAGCAGACCGGCGTCCAGCGCGAAGCGAATCGCCTCCGGCGAATTGTCCAGCCCGACACAGCGGACGTCGCAGACCGGCGCCGTGACGTTCAGCCACAGCCGCGTCGCAGCGCAGGCGGCGGTGTAGTCCTGCGGCGCGCGGCCGGAGAAAAACGCGCACATCTCGGCGAAACTGCAGCCGTATTTGATCAGCGCCGAGCCGACACCGTAGGAACAGCCCACGTCGAGCATCTGCACCGGCCAGTGGCCGCCGTTCTGCTGACGGATCAGGCTGGCGGCGGCGGCGCAGTAGGGCCGGGCCTCCTCGCCGATGACGAACCCGAGGCTCGCCATTTTCGTCAGGTAGGCGTGCGGCGTGTCGGCCCGGTAAATGTCGTGAAAGTTGGCCTTGGCCGAGTTCACATCTTCGTAGTTCATGAGAATTCCTCCCCCGAAAAAATGGACAACACAACTTCCTTCGACTGCGGACAGCTCCGCAGCGCGCTTTCGACCGTGGCAAAATAAAATCACGATGAGCCACCGGTTTCAAGCGCCGGCTCGCGCGGATTCCGCGCCACTGCACCCTACCGGGGGCAGTGGCTACGGGCGCGAGTCGTTCGCCTGCGGCGGCGGCGGCGGATCGGGCCGCGCCATCGCCGCGCCGTCGGTCAGGCCCTGCGGCCCCCGCGGCGGTTCCCCCTGCGTCTCCGGCGCGTTGGATGCGCTCGGCAAGTTTTCGATCGGTTCTGCGGCGACCGGCGCGGCAGACATGGCGGGCTCGGCCGGCGCGGTGGGCGCGGTGGACGCAAGCGGCGCCGGCGCGACGCCGGCTGGCGGCGTGCGACGGCCGGTGGCATCCAGCGCGCCGGTTTCGAGCATCGGCGCCGCGTCCAGGTGCGAAACCTCCATCAGATCGACGACGCGGTTGAGCGCCGCAGTGATGGCCCGCTGTTCCGACTCAGGCAGCAGTTTCAACGCTGCGGCCAAGCGGTCCTGCAGCGGCGAGGGCGCCGCCGTGACCAGTTCGCGACCGGCCGGCGTCAGGCTGATATACATCAAGCGGCGGTCGCGCGCATCGCGGCGGCGGCGCACCAGGCCGCGGTCTTCAAGCCGGTCGAGAATGCCGACCATGGTGCTGGGGCTCAAATGCACCTGCGCCGCCAGATCGCGCTGCACGATCGGTTCGTGCTCCTTAATAGTCAGCAGGCAGACCAACTGAGGCGTGGTGATCCGATGCACCTCGTACAGGCGGTGGGAGTGCAAATCGATGGCGCGCACGATCCGCCGGAGCGCTCGAAGGGTCTGCAGGTCGTAGCGCGGATCGACCGCGATGGTCAATCCGGCGGCGTCAAATGCAGGTCGATCGGTCATACGAAAAAGGCGCTCTAAAATGGCTACACCAACCTTGGAAAACCATGCTTTCAAAAGAATTACAACTTAAGCGTGGATGAATCATATCTTCCACGACGATTGGTGTACGAACGAGTTTACTCCACGCTGGCGGAGCTGTCAAGCACTGGCGCGGGACGAGGGAAGAAAAGACGAAATCCAGGCAGTTGGGCGGGTGCCCGGCGCTCCAAGGGGGCGCGGTGCGCAGACAGCGTGGTGCACCGGGCGATGGCTAGGGTGAGGCCATGTGCGCCAGCAGAAAATCGCCGGTGGTGCGAAAACCGAGCCGCTCGTAGCAGCGGATTGCCGGCGCGTTGTCGTGGCCAGTGAACAGGACCGAGCGCCGCGCGCCCTGCCGCACCAGCCGATCCATCAAGGCCGCCACCACCGCGCCGCCGTAGCCGCGGCCGCGCAGCGCCGGGTGCGTCACGACGCCCAGAATCTGAAAGGCCCGGATGCCCAGGCCGTTGGTCGCGGCGGTGGCCGCGATCCGTCCACCAATGTCCAGCACGAGACGCTCGGGATTGATTTCGATGTCGCGCCGCTCGTCCGCCTCGATCGGCCGACCGTCGTCCTGGCCCGCATGCAGCCAGCGCAGCAGATGCAAAACCTCGTCGTGATCGGAAATGGTGAGGCCGCGAACCTGCGCCCGGTGCAGCGTCGGCGGCGGCAGCCCTTCATGCTCCATGAATACCTGGCGGGGATCGTTGAGCACCCGCCAGCCGCGCGCCTCCAGCGCCGCCAACCCCGGCCGGGCCATCGCCGCCGGACCGACAACCCATTCGAACGGTTGGTGCCGTTCGGCCACGTGCAGCGCCAACGCCGCCAGCGCGGCGGCGCCGGCCGGCAGGTCCGGTTCCACCGCGAAGGGCACAAAGGAACGGCCGCCGTCGTAGTAGCCGGCGACGGCAAGCAGCCGGCCGCCGTCGCGCACGGCGTACAGGTGCGAACCGGGCATGCTGCGTTTCAGATTGCCGATCAGAAACAGCGCCTGTGTCTCGAAGGGAGCCAGGAAGGCAAGCAGTTCCGCCCGCGTCCGCGGGTCGTCGATCGCCACATCCGTAATTTCAGGGAGGGTCACACCCACCTCTTTCCGGCGCCGTCAGCGTTGCGCCGGCCACCCTGTCACCGGCAGGCGCGTCTCCTGTTCGATCGCCAGCAGACGATTGTACTTCGCCAGCCGTTCGGACTGCGTGATCGACCCGATTTTGATCTGGTCCGCGCCCCACCCCACCGCCAGATCGGCCAGCCAGTCGTCCTCGGTTTCGCCGCTGCGCGCGGAGACGGTGACCATCCAACCGGCCTCGGCGGCCAGCGTGCGAGCGCGGGCGGCTTCGGTCAGCGTGCCGATTTGGTTGACCTTCAACAGCAACGCGTCGCAGGCTTTTTCCCGGACGGCGCGCGCGATGCGTGCGGGGTTGGTGCACAGAAAATCGTCGCCCAGGCACAGCACCGCAGGAGCCCCGTCGGCGCGAGCCCCCAGCGCGCTGCGCAGCGCCGGCCAGTGCGCCCAGTCTTCTTCCGCCAGGCCGTCTTCAACGCTGACCACCGGGTAGCGGTCGGCCCAGCCGGCCAGCGCGGCGATCATCGCGGCAGCGGTCAGCGCCGGCGCGGGCGAGGCATCCAACTGGTAGGTGCCGCCGGCGAAAAAATGGCTGGAAGCGACATCGACCGCCAGCGCCACGTCGGCGCCGGGCCGGAGCCCGGTGGCGCGGATGGCTTCGACGCCGCAGGCCAGCAACTGTTCGGAGGCGGTGAAGGGCGGAGCCAGGCCGCCTTCATCCGCGCGCAACAGACGGACGTGGAACCGTTCGCCGACGATCTGCGCGGCGGCTTGAAACACTGCGTAGGCGGCCGCCAGCCCGGCGTCGATGGTGGTCGCACCGGCCGGGACGATCAGCAGATCCTGAATCGCCACCTGCCCGCCGGCGTGTTTGCCGCCGCTGAACAGGTTGATGGTCATGCGCGGCAGATGCGTCGGTTCGCGCCCGATCATCCGCGCGAAATAGCGGTACAGCGGCAGCGCCTGTTCGGCGGCGCAGGCGCGCGCGAAGGCGATCGAAGCCGCCAGAATCGCGTTGGCGCCGAGCCGCGCTTTGTTCGGCGTGCCGTCGAGCGCCAATACCGCGGCGTCGAAATCGGCCTGCGCGCCGAAGGCTTTGCCGGCCACCGCGCGAGCGATCTCACCGGCCACGTTTGAAACAGCCCTGCGGCAGCCCAGGCCGCCGTAGCGATTGTTCTCGCCGTCGCGCAGTTCCAGCGCTTCCGCCGCGCCGGTCGATTTGCCCGATGGCACCGAAGCCGCGCCCACCGCCCCGCCGGCCAGCCTGCACTGCGCCCAGACCGTCGGCCGGCCGCAGCTGTCCAGAATCTCCCGCGCGGTCAATGCCTTCACGCACCCAGTTGCTGCGCTCATTTCAGCTTGTCTCCCCACGCGCGTGCCAGCGCTTCGACGGTAGCCGGCGGCTTCGCCATCAGCGTCAGCACGATCGCACGCTGGCGGGTTTTTTCCTCGGGCGTCAGATATTCCAACTGCGACCGCCCCGCCACGCGCGCAAGCAAACAGCCCAGCGCGTGTCGCACGGCGAATGGTTCCAGGGACGTGATCCAGGCGCCCAGCGCCTGATGATCGACCAGCCGTTTGAGGTAGTGGACGAAAAACAGATGCGCCGCCAGCAGGAATTCCTTGCGCCGGTCGGGCATGTGGTGAGCTTTCGAAAGCAGATGGGCCAGCGCGAAGCCCAGGTCGAAGGCGGGGTCGCCCCAGTGAATGACTTCATGGTCGAGCAGCACCAGGCGCTCGGCGTAGAAAAGGACATTTTTCGGGCTGTAGTCGCCATGCACCAGGGTGTGTTTGCGCAGCAGAGTGGACGCCACAAGGTTGTGCAGGAAGCCGGCCGCTTCCGGCACCTGTTCGGCGGTGTACTGGTAGTAGGGTTCCAGCCGCAGATTGCGGAAGTAGCGCTGGTCGCGGAAGGCGGCCGGCAGTTCGCCCCGGCGCAGGAAGCTCTGGCCGTGGATTTCCGCCAGCAACATTGCGAACTGGCTGACGTAGCGGTAGTTGACGCGCCCGCTCAACAGCAGCGTCTTGAAATTATCGTGCGGTTCGGGCACCGCCCGCATGGCCAGTAAATGTTCGGAGGGTTCGTGGAAAATCAGGGCCGGAATCCGGCCAAAGATCGCGGGGTGTGGCAGCGTCGGCGCGGCCGCCGGCGCGGCAGCCGGAGTGCCAGCCGGGGTGGCAGCCGGAGTGCCAGCCGGGGTGCCAGGCAATTCGCCGTCGGGCGTCAGAGCGCCTGTGGCAGCGGTTGTTGCGGCGGCGGCGCTCGCCAGCGCGTCGGCGATGGCATCCCACGGCTGCGTCAGTTTGCCCAGCCATTCAATGCCGAGGGCTTCGCGGTCGATGCGGGCGGGGTCGGCAAACCAATCGACGGCGACCCGCAGTTTGGCCAGGGCCTGCTTGAGCACCCAGGCTTCCGGCGGGCCGCCATCGGGCCCCGGCGCGGACCGGCGCAGGTACACGGTGCGGTTCGACACGCCGCCGGCAAGATTCCGGATTTCAAGCGGCTCGTCCGCGCCCACCCGGCCGGTGGCGCGCAGAAAGGCCGTGAGTTCCTCGGGGTTTTCGATGTCCATCTGCGGGGTTGCTCCAGCGCCAAACAAACCGCTGTCATTCTATGCTAAAATAGAGCACTGCGGGCACGGTGCCGCGGTGCGCTCGCAGCCCCCGGAGCACGCCCGTGAAATCGACCGACACCGAGACCGCGCTGATCGACCCCGCCACCCGCGCCAGCCTGCTGGCCGAAGTCACCGCGCTGCGCGACAATCCACGCCGCGAACCGGCCAAACTGGAACGGCTGGCGCGGTCCTTGAAACCCTACGCGAAGAACTGGCTGATCGATTCGGCCGGCCCGGCTGGACAGGCCGGCCCCTCCGAACACAGCGCCGCGGACGACGCCTTTCTGGCGCGGCTGGTGGCGACGCTCCTGCATATGCGCACGACCCATGCGTTTTTGCTCAAGCAGGACGGCTTCGACAACAAATCGGCCTGCATCGCGGCGCTGGCCAATCTGATCGTCGCCAGCCAGACCGACGCATGGGAGGCCTGGGACAACATTCACGACCGCCGAGTGCACGGCAGCGATGAATGGCTGAGCGCGGTGCTGCGCGGCCTGTTCTGCTTTCACTGGACCTGGCCGCGCGCGCATCGAACCGCCCCCACCCTGTTCCGCATCGACCGGCCGCGCGATCTGCCGGCGATCTTCGACCGGGTGCTGGAACACTACGATCTGTTCGTGACCGAACTGCAAAAGCTGCAGGGCGAACGGCGGGCGCTCAAGGATGTCTCGGCGGCCGAACTGGCCGACTGCATCGAGCGCCTGATCCGACTGCGCGAAAAGTTTCCGCACACGACGCAAATCCGCAAGCGGATGCAGTTTGCGCCGCCCACCGCCCTGCGCGGCGGCCGGCGCTGAACGGCGCAGGAAAGGAGTTTTCCGTTGACCACGCCCAGCGCCACCCCAACCGCTTCGGAACACCTCAACGGGTTGGGCTTTCCCTGGGCGGAATTCCGCATTCACTCCGACTTTGAACCGGCCGGCGAGCAACCCCAGGCGATCGACAAAATCTGCGCCGGGCTCGACCAGCACAAATCCCGCCAGGTGATCCTGGGCGTGACCGGCTCGGGCAAGACCTTCACGATGGCGCACATCATCGCGCGCGTCGGCCGCCCGGCGCTGATCCTGTCGCACAACAAAACCCTGGCGGCGCAACTGTACGCGGAGATGAAATCGTTTTTTCCCGACAACGCCGTCGAATACTTCGTCTCCTACTACGACTACTACCAGCCGGAAGCCTACATCGCCGCGCGCGACATCTATATCGAAAAAGATTCGGCCATCAACCAGGACCTCGACCGCCTGCGCCTGTCGGCGACCGCGTCGCTGCTCTTGCGCCGCGACGTGGTGATCGTGGCCTCGGTGTCCAGCATCTACGGCCTGGGTTCGCCGGAAAACGCGCTGGCGATGATGGTCACCCTGTCGGTCGGCGAGCGGGTCGACCGGCGCACGCTCCTGCTCCGCTTGCAGGAGATCCAATACAAGCGCAACGATTTCGATTTCGTCCGCGGCACCTACCGCGTGCGCGGGGATGCAATTGAAATTTTTCCCTCCGCCAGCGAAAAAACCGCGCTGCGCCTGGAAATGTTCGACGACCTGATCGAGGAAATCTGCGAGATCGATCCCCTGACCGGTGAAATCCACCGGCGCATGCAAAAGATCGCCCTGTACCCGGCCAAACACTATGTGCTGCCGGAAGGTTCGATCCAGCGAGCACTCAAGGACATCCGCGCAGAACTGAAAGACCGCCTGGCCGCGCTGGGCAACGAAGGCAAGCTGCTCGAAAGCCACCGCCTGAAATCGCGCACGCAGTACGACCTGGAAATGATGCAGGAAGTCGGCTACTGCTCGGGCATCGAAAACTATTCGCGCCATCTGGAAGGCCGCCCGCCGGGCAGCCGGCCGTACACGCTGTTCGACTTCCTGCCGCCCGACGCGATCCTGTTCGTGGACGAATCGCACATCACCATCCCGCAGGTGCGCGGCATGTTTTTCGGCGACCGCAACCGCAAACAGACCCTGGTCGATCACGGCTTCCGGCTGCCCAGCGCCATGGACAACCGGCCCATGGCCTTCGCCGAATTCGAGGCCGCCGCGAAACAGATGGTCTGCATTTCGGCCACGCCGGGGCCGTGGGAAATCGAACAGGCTGGCGGCGTCACCGCCGAACTCCTGGTGCGGCCGACCGGGCTGGTCGATCCGCCGATTGAAATCCGGCCCACCGAAAGCCAGATTCCGGATATTTTGAACGAAGTCAAAATCCGCGCCGCCAAAGGCGAACGAGTCCTGGTCAACGTGCTGACCAAACGCATGGCCGAAGACCTGGCGCAGTACATCAAAGACCAGGGGCTGCGCGGCCGCTACCTGCACAGCGACATCGACGCCATTGAACGAGTCACGATTCTGCGCGACCTGCGACTGGGCAACTTCGACGTGCTGGTCGGCGTGAACCTGCTGCGCGAGGGCCTCGACCTGCCCGAAGTCTCGCTGGTGGCAATGCTCGACGCCGACAAGGAAGGCTTCCTGCGTTCGAAAACCAGCCTGGTGCAGGCGATGGGCCGCGCGGCGCGCAATGAAAACGGCGAAATCATTTTCTACGCCGACATCGTGACGGCGGCCATGCGCGACACGATCGCCGAAAGCGAGCGCCGCCGCGAACGGCAATTGGCCTATAACAAGGAACATAACATTACGCCGCGGACGATTCGCTCGGAAATCAAAAAGGGCATCGAACTGGTGATGCAGCTGCGCGAGGAAGCCGAACAGGTCGAAGCCTTCGCACTGAATACCGACTCGACGGAAAAAGCGGAAATCCTGGCCGAACTCGAACGGGAAATGTTGGAGCTGGCCGAGAACCTCGAATTTGAACGAGCCGCCGATCTGCGCGACCGGATCGAAGCAATCAAGGCGGGGAAAACGACCTACACGCCGCGCTCGCGCCAACGCGGCGGCGGCGGCGGCGGCCAGGGCGGCGGCACGCCGGGCAGCAAACACGGCCGGCGCAACGCCAAACCGCTCGGCGGCGCCCAGCCGGACATGGACACGAACGTGATCAAAAAAAAGCACGGACGGCGGAAAAGACCGGCGCAATAAAACAGTTCACCCCAGAGACACAGACAAGACGAGGATTTTGAGGGTGAGATCCAGAACGGAAAAATAAGGCCGCGGACCTGGTGGAACCAGGCGAAAGAACGCCATTGAACTGCCCGTCGCATTGTGGCACGGGACGCCGTCCCGTGATTCGAGTAGTGCGTCGCGCCGGATAAAAAATGAGAATCGCGCGCGTGGTGGCTACCGCCCATTCGCTCTTTCGCGCGAAAGGGAAACGGACCGCGGCTGCGCCACCGTTGTTTTTGCACGGGAGAGCGTCCCGTGCCAATGTGGATGTCATTTTGAGCGTTCATGGCCTAGATTAAGAATGTAGGAGCAATGTCGGTCGCATTCTGCGCGGTGACGGGGCGGGGGCCATCCGAATCTTTGGCTGCCGCTACAATGAAAGCTTGTTGCAATGTCGGCTGGTGCATTCATCCAAATCCAAGGAAACCGAACCATGGCGACGGACCTCCCGCGCTTCGATCTGCGCAACCGCGTCGTGCTGATCACCGGCGCCGCGCGCGGCCTCGGCCAGGCCTGCGCGCTGGCCTGCGCCCATGCGGGAGCCGATATCGCATTGGGCCTGCGCGACAAAAAAACCGCCGCCGACCTGGTCGCGCAGATTCGCGCGCTCGGCCGCGACGCGCTGCCCTTGCAGATGGATGTCCTGAAACTGCCCGAAGTCCGCCGCGCGGTGGCCGCGACGGTGAAACACTTCGGCCGCCTGGATGTCCTCGTGAACAACGCCGGCGACGGTGTCACCAGCCCGGCCGAAACCGTGACCGAAAAGGATTTCGACCGCACCGTCGCGCTGAATCAGAAAGCGACTTTTTTCGCCAGCCAGGCGGCGGCGCAGGTGATGATCCCGCGCAAATTCGGGCGGATCGTCAACCTCAGTTCGCAGGCCGGCTTCGTCGCACTGCCGGGCGAATCGGTCTACTGCATGTCCAAAGCGGCCGTCTCGCACCTGACCAAATGCATGGCCGTGGAGTGGGGCTGCCACAACATCACCGTCAACGCCGTGGCCCCGACCTTCATCGAAACGCCCGGCACCAAACGCGAGCTGTCCGACAAGGCCTTCCGCAAACACGTGCTGTCGATGATCAAACTCGGGCGCATCGGCCAGCCGGTCGATGTGGCCGGCGCAGTCGTGTTTCTGGCTTCTCCGGCGGCCAGCCTGATCACCGGCACGACCCTGATGATCGACGGCGGCTGGACCGCGCACTGAATAAGCACTGAACAAGCACTGAACGCCCGCCAAGCCGGGCTGCTTGGTCCTCCAGCGCTGCTTTGTCTTTGGCTCGCTGTCTTGCCCCCGAATGGGGGCACGAGTTCAATTAGCCGTGGGTGACCGGAGGGCCCCTGTCAAAGGGGGCCGCACGGGAACCCACGGGAAGCGTTTGCAAAAACCCTCTTCGACCCTGAAGGGGTCGAACCCACCTCGGACCGCCCCAAACACGAAAAAGCGCTGCAAGCTCAGACCGGCCAGCCGCTTCGGTCGAGCAACGCCACGATCTGGTGCACCACATCGTATTTGCGCCCATTGTGTCCATTCAGACAGGCTTCCCGCAGCGCCGTGACCGGCACCCCGGCGGCTTCCAAATTTTCCATGACCGCCAAAAAAGCCTTCCGGTGCCGGCCGAGACTCTGCTCGCCTTCGAACCGCAGATGCTCGGCGCTGCCGGTCCAAATGCCCGCCGCCGCGAGCCGCTGGCTGGCGGCAAATCCGGGGTGGTCAAAGGGCATGTCTTCGAACCAGTACAGCGGCATGCCGGCGTCGGTCAACCGGCGCTGAAACTGCACCAGCGGCTGCCCCGCCAGCGGCGCGGCGCATTTTCCTGCCAGGCAGAACGCCGCCAGCTCCCCGGCCGCTTCGCCGATGCTCCACTCCGACGGGTGCATGCGGTAAGCGCCGTTGGCGACCTGCGTCACGCCGATGCCCTTGCCGGCGGCGGCGAAGTTTTCCAACGCCGGCGATACCAGCGCGCTCAGCGGAATCTGGTACGGCCGCGCCGGCTGCCAGATGCTCGGCCCCGGCTGCCCCGCGCGCGCGTGGATGTCGATTGCGTAGCCGCCCAAGCCGACGCTGTCGCGAAATTCCCGCGCCCGCGCGGTCGCCACGCAGTCGGCCGACAGGTCCCGTTCGGTGACGGTCGTGTGCGCCGCCAGCCGGCGGCCCTCGCGGACATACGGCCCCATCGCGATGCCGTCGGGCGTACCGCTGGCTTCGGGCATCGGCCGCAGTTCGGGGTAGCCGACCCCGCCCCCGTTCCCCCCGTCGCCTGCGTCGCGAGGCGCTTCGGTCTGCAGCCAGTACAGGTAGGCCAGCGTCAGCGCGCGAGCCTCGGCCAGCACCGCCTCCCGCGCCGGATTTTCCAAATACGCGGCGCGGTTGAAATCGTTGCACTTCACGTTGATGCAGGCACGCGCAGTCACGCCTTCGAAGTTGGCGCTGTCCACCAGGCAGCGGTAGAACCAAAACGGCACGATGCGGGCGCCATTTTTCAGAATGCGCGGCTGGAACATATACGACGGCTCGTCGCGCGTCGCGCCCGGGCCGGAGAGGTAAAACTGCGCCGCGTCGCGGATCGCTTCGTACCCCGCCGGCTTGCGGATGGTGAAGTTCCCGCCCGGCACATACTCCACCGTCGCGCAGTAGGTGAAACACTGAATGGCGGTGCGGTCGGCCACGGCCACCCCGTGCGGTTCGTTGAATTCGGCGGCGGTTTCCGATCCCAGCCGGTAGGGCGCCTTCAGCAGCGGATAGGTGTCGCCGGTCTCGCTGCCGTCCAGGAAAAAGCCGGCGGTCACGCGCACCGGCTCCCCCGGAGTTTTCACCGGCTGGAGAGTGACGGCGGCAACCCGTTCGGCGGAGCCGCCAGGCGCGCTCGATCCCGCCGACGAGCCCGTCCGTTCCGCCGCGACCGGAATATGTTCCGGCAGCAGGATCAATCGGCCGGCCTGAAGCGCCGGGGCCAGCCATTCGAGCAAACATTGGTGCGCCACCTGCGGTTCGGCCGTCAGGTGCGAACAGCGCGCGTTGCCGGCACATAAATGAATCTGCGAACGGCCCAGGTAGGACAGTTTGAAATGCGTGCTGTAATACGCCCGCGTCCGCGCCCGGAACTCCGCGTAGCGCCGCGTCACGCCGACCCGCTCGCCGGAGGGGAAATCAAGGTCGTCGAGCACGCACAGCGACTGGCTGGTCACCTGCCCGCCGATCCACGCGAATTCGTCGCTCAATAGCACCCGGCAGCCGCGGTCGAGCGCCGCCAGCGCCGCCGCCACCCCGCCCAGCCCGCCGCCGATGATGGCGACATCCACCTGAACCGTCTTCATGCCGGCCATCCCCCTGTTGCGATCGCGGCTCCTCCGGTCGGCGCCGGCGAATCCGCGGCCTTTGCGGCTGCGGCTTCTGATTCTATGAGCCGCCGCGCCAACGGTCCACCGCGCGCCGGCGGTTCAAACGCCAGCCAGCACCCCGTCCCGGCCGCGCGACGGACAGCCACGCAGCCGGCCGGCGAAAATGCCCTCCGCGGCGGCGCTGCATGGTAAAAGATTGCGCCACGCTACAATGGGAGGGCATTTCCGGAGCACACCGCGCGCATGAACTACGCCAAGCCCACCATCGGCCTGATCCGCATCCCCGTGAGCGACCTCAACCGCGCCGTCACGTTCTACCGTGATGTGATCGGCATGGAGGTCGAGGATGTCCTCGACGACTACGGCTACGCCCACCTGATGGCCGGCACGCTGGGCATCGGCCTGTATGTGCCGGGGCTGGGCGGCGGCGACCGCAAGCCCGGCGGCACCCTCGATTTTCAACTGGAGGTCGACAACATCCGCCACCTGTACGAACGGCTGCGCGGCCGCAAGGCGCTGATTCCGGAGGGCATCTTTCAGAGCGACGATGGCACCCACTGCCTCGAACTGATCGACCCCGACGGCAACATTCTGCTCCTGACCGAACGACCGGCGCAAGGGAGCCGCGCGTGAGGCAGCCCTGGACTGCGCCGCTGGCTCGAACCGCGCTGGCGGGCCTGGCCGCGCTGGCCCCACTGGTGGCGCTGGCCGCGCTGCTGTTCGCGGCCGGCTGCGACGAAATCGCCGCGCCGCCGCCGCTGGCGATCCGCGTGCTGCCCTCCACCCATCCGCCGACGGTGCTCGAACCGTACTTTCCCGAAGTCGCCAAGACCCATGTCGCGCTGACCTACAGTTTCGACCCCGGCACCGGCATCACCGATCCCACCCTGCTGCTGCCGCCCACGCCCAACGCCCGCTGGTTGCTTGGCTACCTCGGCCAGAATGTCTCCAACAGCGACATGCTCTCGGAACTCAGCCTGCCGATCCCCAATTCCCAGCGGCCGCCCCTGCGCGGCGAATTGGTCTCGGTGGAACTCTGGCTGTCCCACGCCGAATCGATCTACGCCGCGGACTACTGCCGCGCCGATGAACCCGGCGTGCATCTGCGCTACTCGCCGTGGGTGGAAACCTACGGCCCCGGCGACTGGAAAATGGGCCAGGCGGCCGAAAACCCGCTCCAGGATTCCCGCCTGATCGAAGCCGACGGCCGCTATCTGCCGACCGGTTCCAGCTTCGACCTGGCGCTGCACTCGCCGCCCGGCAGCGTGGCGTTTTTCGGCGTGGTGGGGGAATTCGGCCAGGTGGTCGGGCTGACCCGCGACGGGCGGCTGTACCTGAGCGCCGACCGGAAACTGGTCACGCCCTTCGGCGCGCTGGAAGGCTTGTATCCCGCCGCCATCCCGGCCGGCGTGAATTCGATCGCCATGAACGCCAGCGGCACGGTCACCGGCTCGCAGGGAAACGAGGACCAGAAAACAAATTTCTCGTTCGGGCCGGTGCGCGTGTACCTGGTGCCGATCGCCGCCGCGCAGGCGCTGCACGACGAAAACGGCTTCTACCCGCTCGACGACCCCGGTTCGCTCCCCTCGCCGGTGCTGCCGAGCGAACAGCCGGGGCTGTTGCACGTGGCGCAACGCGAGCAATCCCGCTGGACCGCGGCGTGGTTCTACGACCGCCTGCGCAGCATCGCCGAAGCCCGCGCGCTGGTGGCGTCGGTGCTGGAACGGATGGACGAGGCGCTGATCCGTGAACAAACCGCGCCGCCCCCGGTGAAACTGGAAGTCAAAACCGACACCGCGCCGTTCGAGAAAATTCTGCGCGACTGGGCCGCCGAACAGGCCGGCGGTCGGCGCCATCCGCCGATCCGCTTCCGCCAGGACAAGCGGATGATCCTGAGCCGCGCCTATTTCGCCGCGCGCAAGGCGCCGATCCGCCACGAAGGCGACGACATCCTGCTGGATTTCCCGCCGCCCGACCCGAACAACCCGCACGGCCCGGTCGACCAGACCGCCGGCCTGCTGGCCGACTGCGCCAAATTCCTGGACACCCGCATGCATGTCATCCAGGACAATGTCGCCCACATGTACGATATCGTCGAAACCGTGCAGATCGGCGCGGAGAAAATCCCCCGCAAAGACCGCGCACCGCACCGCGTGGCGCTCGACGAAAACACCGCGCAATACAAGATCGTGCCGATCGACAAACCGTTCCGCACCAAGCTGATGCCCGGCAACCCCAACGCCATCGACGCGCAGGGCACAGTCTACTTTCCCAACGTCAACGCCAGCGACGAAGTCGCCGAATACAACAACCTTGCGAATGAATATCAGTTCATTCTGAAAGCGCTCGCCGCCGTCGATCCCGACACAATCCTCGAACCCGCCCAACCGCTCACCCTCCCCCCCAAACCCGCCGACTGGCAGGAATAAGCCCGCCGGTTCTTCGCTGGTTCTTCGCTGGGAGCGCCGGCATCTTGCCGGCTCCGTCTCTTCGCCTCAACCGTCCCTCCCGCTCCGTAAGTCCATCCATTCCTCAAAAATGTCCGCCGCATTGTGGCACGGGTCGCCAGGCCCGTGCAAAAACAAGGCGAGCGAAGCTCGCTCCCTATCTCTTGCGCGCGCCAGCGCGCATCCGTCGTGGCACGAGCTGACCAGTCCGGGTCCAGCCAGTATCCAGCCAGTCCCCAAGCGTTTCCGCAAAATACAGCGCGCCTCGGGCTCTTCTTTCCCTGGGAACGCCAGTGTTCAGACCGGCTTCTTCTCGTTCGTCCCGAAAACGATCGGTATCTTCCGTGCATGGGCCGCAGGGGCCATCACCTTCCGTCGGGCGGCAGCCGGTCGGTCGGGCCGATCCAGATCGTGCGCTGAAAGCTGCGCTCAGGCAGGCGCGCCAGAAAAGTCAGGCGATACAACCAGCCCAGATGAAACACGACGCTCCGCACCGGCGTGGGGCTGATGCCGGCCGGCGTCGCGCGCAGTTCGATGACTTCGCGCCCGCCGCCGGTTTCCCACGACAGCGGCGTGGAGGGTTCAAACCGCGCGTTGGCGCGCGCGTGGCGGTCGGTCAGAAACCAGCGCACATCCGGCGGCCGGGGGGGTTCGCCCGAAGCGGCAAACGGATCCGGCCGCGGCGGACCGGCGTTGGCGTCGCCGGAGGGACTCGTCGCAGGCGCTGAGGCCCCGGGCGCGTCCGGTGCATTCGGCGCCCAACCGGCGATGGAGATGCTCAGATTTTCCACCGCGCCGCAGTCCTCGCCGGCCCGAAAAAATATCTGCGGCGGCAGTTGCGTGGGCACGAAGCAACGCTGATCGGGATGAGCCCGCACGTCGTCGTAGTGATCGGCCGGCCAAAAACGGATTTCCTGCGCCGGCACGCGCAACTCCGGCGTCGTCTGGCAGCCGGCGGCAAACCCGGCCAGCCCGATCAAGACCGCCGCGAATAGCAAACCGGCGATGGAACGCGAGCGCGCGGGCCCGGAGCGCCGAACGGGCGCGAGAATGGCTCGTAGCTGAACCATACCCACCTCTTTTCCGCCGTTCGTCGCTTGCCCCCGGAGGCGGCGAATTCGAGTCGCCTTGGGTCGAAGGACCTGTACGTAACCCACCTATACCTCCGAATATTTTCTATGCGCCAACGGCGCAAAATAAGAAAGCGAAGGGTTGGCCGCAGGCCTACCCTGGAACAGGCGCCTGCCGCGCCCCTCTTCCGCGCGACCCAAGACATTCATGGCCTACCCGCCGCCCCATCGCGCGGAACCGCACCCGCCCAAAACGTGAGGAACGCTCAGGGCACGCAATCCCTCACGGCGCATGCGCGGCATCCCGTTCCGAACTGACCTTGCGCTGGAGATCTTCCCGCACCCGGTTTTTCAGGATTTCCCCCAGCGGCGAATCGGGCGGCACCGCCGGCTTGCAGACCATCCAATTGGCGTAGGCCGTGTCGGTTGCGGCGGCGGCATCGGACCCGCCTGCGTCGAGCAGGATCGGTTCCAGCGCCAGCGCAGAGTAGCCGGTGTAGTCCTGGACCACCCCGAGCACGAACATTTTTTTGCCATCGTCCCAGGTCGGCGAAATCCACGGGAAATCGGTCAGCGGCAGGCTGATCCGGCCGCTGTCGAGCACCTTCCCGGCGCGATTGCAGACCGTCCAGATCAGCGAATTCGAATACACCGCGCCGCCGGGGCCGATTTCCCCCCGGCCGGTCTCCAGTTGCCGCGTCACCGTCAGCCGCACATCATGATGCGGAATTTCGGCCACATTGCCGATCTGGCTGGGCTGGAAATCCTTCAGGTTCAGCCCGCCGTAGCGCGTGAAGCACAGCCCGACGCCAAGAATCCCGAGACTCATCACCAGCGCAAACTGGATCGCCCAGGCCCGCACGGTCAGATGATTGCCCGGCCGGCTGCGCCGGCAGGACAGCGGCACCGCGACCAGCGCCGCGGCGGAGATCACCAGCGCCGCGGCAAAAAAACTGACCGCCCAGGCGGCGTAGCAGGCCGTCGCCGCCGCCAGCAACGATAGGACCAGCGGCAAAGGATGCCACGGCCGGCTGGTGAACACATCGCGGGTCGGCTTTTCGGCCGCGCCGGCCACCGCCAGCGGGTCAAGATCGACCAGCCGGTCGATCAGCCCGAGCGGCTCGTGCGCAGAAGCCCCGGCGTACAAATCTTCGGGCAGCCGGAAACACAGCGAGCCGCGCGAGTGCGCGAACACGGTCAGGCCCTCGGGCAGCAGTTGCGCCGGATCGACCAGGAGGTCCTCGGAATACACAATCGTCGCCACCAGCGCAAACGGCCCGCTGCCGCGCACTTCGGAGCCGCACTCGACCTTCACGTAGACGCCGCGGTACAGCCCTTCCAGCCACCAGCCCAGCCGACCGCGGAAGACGATGGGCAGATCGAGCGCCGCGAAGTAGTCGCACAGCCGCGCCACGCGGCGCGGCGCGTGATAGAACAGCACCACCACGATCAGCGCGATCAGAAACAGCACCGTGAAGGTGGCGTCGGCGTTGGTGTCCTTGGGTAGGCCGCCCATGCCGACATCGGCCAGCCCCCGCGCCAAGACGGGCGCCAAGACGGACGGAACGGTCAGGAAAATCCAGGTCAGCCACGCAAGCATCGGCGGGGGTCCTCAGGGCAATTGCAGGCAGCGGTGGAGTTCGGCGGGGGTCTGGTCGGACCAGCCGCGCAGAACCGTCTCGACGCTGCGGTCGGGATCGATGATGTAAAACATCGGGTAGGCATCCACGCCGAAGCGGATGCCGTTGCGGCCCTGCGGATCGCGGCAGACCGAAACCGCCAGATTCTTGCGCCCGAGATCGTCCACGAAGGTCTGCACATTCTCGTTGCAAACGATCAGGATCGGCGGATCCTCCGGCTGCCAGGCGGCCAGCGCCTTGAGTGCCGCGCGCCCCTCGCTGCTCCAGATCGCCACGAACACCACCGCGACTTTGCGCCCGGGGTAGCGCTTCATGAAATCCCCCAGCGTCACCGGATGCGCCGCGATTTTGGCGGCGGCCGCCGGCGCTTCGCTCCAGTCGATCGCCTGCGGACCGTTGGTGGGCAGCGGCGCAAATGCCGGCACCACGCGCGGGACGCTGACCAACCGCAAGGTGCCCCACCCCGCAGGCAGCCCGGGTCCGAGGTCAATCGGCTGCACCGCCGGGAAGCAGTCCACCACCAGTGTCGGCGCCGGGTGGCCGATCAGCCGGTCGGCTTCGCGCTCCCGACCGAAGGCGTTCAGCGGGAACACATCGAAGGGCTTGCCGTCGGCGGTCTTCGGCGCCTGCCAGATCGGATGAAACTTCGCCGGGAGGTCGGCGAATTGCCAGGTCTCGGTGTAGGTGAACAGCGTCGGCCGCGTGACCGCATCGCCGGTGTCGGCCCCGCCGGACGCGCCGCCCGCGCCGCCCGCGCCAGATGCGGGCGGGGTCGAGG
>JBOHNC010000033.1:0-1785 GCA_050730415.1 Planctomycetota bacterium | reverse complement strand
CTTCTTTGCGACTTGGCGTCTTGGCGCGAGGTCTTCCTCTTCCCGCGTCGGAAATGTCCACCCGCCTGGAGCAATCCCGTCGAGCGCACCGTTCTAAAAATAGCGCCATTCGGCCTGCCCGCCCGCGGTCCCGGGGTGGCACCAAGGGCCGCTCCCCTACCGGCATCGCTTCGCGTTGCCGACTTCCTGCCCATTACGAATCCGGGCGGTCGCTCCCGTGGGTCGCGAGGAACCAAGAGAACGGCGGCACAGATGCCGCCGGTGCAAGCAGGCTGGAAGCCTGCACCACAAGGAGGCATTAGACGCGCGCGGACGCGGGCTGGTCACCTCATGCCGAATAGTATCTTATGTTACCGTAGTTCGTTTGGTTAAGCCTGGGCGTCCTCAGCCAGAGGCCCCCTCAACCCCGACCTATCTCGTTCCAGACCCAGATTGCCCACAGCCCTCCACCATCCCCCCTGCCATTAGTTCGTTTGGTTAAGTGCCTTTGCGCCCAAATCGTGTGTCCTACGCTACCGTAGTTCGTTTGGTTAACCGGCTCCGCGCCCCGAACCCATCCCGCTCAGGCCACCACGCCCGTGTACTGGCTTACTACCGGCAGGTCGTTCCGCCCCCAGCTCCAGCCCGGTTCATCCTCGTCCGGGCTGCTGAAGTCCGGCAGTTCCGGCAGGTCCAGTTGCGCCGGGCGTTCGATCCAGCCCGACATCGACCGGGAGCGGGTGCCGCCGCGCGTCGCCGGCCGATGGTGGGACAGCGCGCGGTCCAGCCGCCGGAAGTACTCCGCCAGTTCCCCGCCGAAGCCGTCGCCCATCGTGCAAGCCGCGACTGCGCCCGGCAGGGCCTTGAGCACCTCCGCGCAGGTCCGGCCTTCCATCAGGAACAGCAGGAAAGCCACCTGGTCGCGCGGCAACGCTTCGTTGCGGACCGAGGTGTCCGTGAACCGGTAGATGCCGTTGGGTTCCTCGATCAGGCAGAAGGTCAGCCCGTGGATCAGGGCCTGAGCGCCCCGGCGTAGCGTCGCGCTCGGCCGGCGGGAGGGGGTGGTGGTCTGCAGGGTGGCCATGGCTGTCTCTCCTGGTCAGGCTGGATTCTAGGTCCGCGCGCGTTGGGTTCACTCGAACCGCTGCGCTCGTCGTCTCTGTACAACCTACTTAGGCCAACCGCTGTGCCAATGGGTTCAGATTTTTCATACCAGTTCCAACAGCGGGTTTTCGCCGGATCGATCCGAAATTTCGGCCGATTGGCTCGCGCCGCCCGCCGCCACCCGCCGCCGAATGTCCAGTTCCATTGGCACTGTCAAGCACGGTTGTCGCTGCCGCTGAACGGATTCACGCCGTCCTTTGGACAGTGCCGACGAAATCCGCGGCAGGCCGATCCATCCCGGCCCAAGCGTTGGACGGCATGGCGCAGAGGTGCTCAAGCGTGCAACGACGCACCACGTCTTGATCAATGGGACGGATTCGAGCAGGGTAGGGGAGTCGGCGCTGTGGCCGGGAGGAGAAGCCGCGCGGGACTGGGCCGGCAGGTCGCTAGACGGCGCGGCGGAGAATCGCATCGACCGCCCGATTGACGGCGGAGGCGGTTTTGATTCCCTGGCGGCGCGCCCGCTCGCGAGCACACTCGCATTCGTCCGGCCCCTGTTCGCCGGTTATCTGGCGGCGGCGCCGCGCCAACATATGGCGCGGGCAGTACTCGCAGTTAGCCCGACCTTCGCAGTTAGCTGGGTGTGATCTTGTAACTCGTTCATTTTGTTGGGGCGATTTTTAAAGGTCTTCACTACAAATC
>JBOHNC010000032.1:0-27099 GCA_050730415.1 Planctomycetota bacterium | reverse complement strand
GACGTGATGCCCGCGGCCAAACCCTCCGGCTCGAACCGGATTCCTGCTCCGGCCGGCCCATTGCGTATCGAGGACGAGCATTCCTTTGGCGAGCATGAATTGCTGAAGCAACTGACCTCGGGCGGTTTCGGTGAAGTCTGGATCGCCAAGGAACGCGGCTCCGGCCGCGAGGTGGTGTTGAAACGGCTCAAGCCCGAACAGGCCGAAAACAAGCGCGCCTACTACCAGTTCGACATCGAAATCGAAATCGGCTCGCGGGTCAAGCATCCCAATCTGGCGCCGGTGCTGCAAAACGGGATGGTCGATGGGCGGCGTTTCTTCACCATGCCGCGGATCACCGGTCCCTCCATGAGCCGCATTCTGTCGGGCAAGGTCGGCGCGGAGTGGACGCTGACCGAAAATGAAATGCTGGCGGCGCTGGAAGGCGTCGCGCGAGCTCTCGGCTTTCTCCACCGCGCCGGCGTGGTGCATTGCGACGTGAAGCCGGACAATATTCTGTTTGCCGCACGCAACCGGCCGATCCTGATTGACCTGGGGATCGCGCGGACGGTCAACTGGGAGCTGACCGGATTCCGGGCGCTCAAAGGCTACCGCGAGGACAAATCGATCCTCGGCACGCCCGAGTACATGGCGCCGGAAATGTTCGGCGGCGACCCCAGCGCGATCGGCTACCCTGCCGATCTCTACGCCATGGGCGTGATTTTGTACGAACTGCTGGCCGGCCGCCAACCCTTCCAGCGGCTTCCCGACACCACGCCTTCGGGCGGTACCACTTCGCTGATGGAACTGGTCGGCCGGGTGCAGGTCGATGCCGCCCCGCCGCTGCAAGAGATCAACCCCCAAGTGCCCGCCGCATTGGCCGAACTGACCATGGCCTGTTTGGCGAAGAAAGCCGAAGACCGCCTCAAAAACGCCGACGAACTCGCGGTCGGCATTGCTCGTGTACTGCGGCCGATCGGCCCGCCCACTCCGAAAAGCAAGGGCGGCGGCGGTGGCGGTGCGTTGGGCCGGCTCACCCGGTTGCTGCGCAAGCCCAAATAGGGTTTCTCGGCCTGCGGCCGGACCGGTCCCAACCCGGTCCTATACTGAGCCCACACGGGTCCCACACCGGTCCCACACTGGTCCCACACTGGGCCACGACAGATGGTTTGACAAAGTTTCGGCGTGGCGCAAAATTGACGAGCCTTGCTTGATGCCGACAGCCTGCCCATTCTTCTGATGACCGATGCATGAACCTTCCGATCTGGACGGTGGCCAAGCAAATTTCCCTCCAAGGCCGTGGGCTGCACAGTGGGCAATTGGTTGAATTGCGCATTTTTCCGCGGCGCGATGTGCCCGGTTTCCAGTTTTTGCGCACCGACCTGCCCGCCGGCGCGCCGCCGGTGGAAGTGACCGACATCGATGAGAATGCGCCGCCGATGCGCACCGTGCTCAAGCGCGGCCCCACCGAAGTGCACACGGTGGAGCACCTGCTTTCGGCGCTGGTGGGCATGGGGATTGGCGCGGCGCGGATTGAAGTCAGCGGGGTGGAAATTCCCGGGCTGGACGGATCGGCCCGCGATTTTGTCGCCGCGATCGCCGCCGCAGGCACCGCTGAAACCGGCCTGACTCAGGCGGTCTTCCATATCCGCGAACCGATTGAAGTGTCGCGCGGTTCGGCGCGGGTCCGTGTTTTGCCCTTCGCCGGCTTTAAAATTTCATATTCGCTGTATTATGAGGGGCACCCTCTGGCGCAGGGTTCACGGGAAATCGATTTTGGTGCCGGTTTTCATCCGGGAGCTCAGCCGGAGGGGCGCACCGCCTACCAGCGCGACATCGCGCCGGCGCGGACGTTTTGCATGAAGACCGAAGCCGAAATGTTGCGCAAGGCCGGTTTCGGCAAGGGCGCCAATGCCGAAAACACCTTGATCGTGGAAGGCGATCACGTGGAGGGCACCACACTGCGCTTCCCTGACGAGCCGGTGCGGCACAAAATTTTGGATATGATCGGCGATTTTGCCACGGCGGGGCGGGCCATCGCAGGGCAGATCGTCGGCGAGCGCAGCGGGCACGCGTTGAATCGGCTGGCCGCGCAGCGCATCCGGGAGGCGGCGGAAAAAGAGTGACGGGCGGTCCCGGCCTGCGAGGCCGCCCGGCGGGAGTTTCAGGTTGCTGGCAGTGGCATTGGGCGACGGCGTTCGGAAGGACCGGGCGTTTGACGCACAGTGGCGCACCCTCCGGTGGTCGCGATGGCGGCTCCGGATTCGAAGTGAGGCAGATGAGGAGATGTCCGCATGCCGACGTCACACGCGCATTCGCACGGGGCCCACGGTTCCCATGGTTCCCACGGGACCAAAAAACCCAAAAAGCCGGAATTCCCGATGGGGGTCGAGGAAATCAAACGATTTCTCCCGCATCGCTATCCCTTCCTGCTGATTGACCGTGTCACCGAACTGGTGCCCGGAAAAAAGATCGTCGGCTTCAAAAATATCTCCTGCAATGAAGCCCTTTTCAACGGCCACTTCCCGCAGATGGCGGTCTTCCCCGGCGTGCTGCAGTTGGAAGCCATGTCGCAGTTGGCCGGCATCCTCGTGTACAAGTGGCTGGAAGACCCGGCCAATTCGCGCGAAAAGCGGCTGCCCACGCCGCAGAACACCCTCCCGATGCTGGCCGGGGTCGATGACGCCCGCTTCCGGCGCAAGGTCATTCCCGGCGATCGTCTGACGCTGGAAATCACCACCGAAAAATGCCGCGTCCCGCTGTTCAGTTGCACCGGCCGCTGCCTGGTGGACGGCGAGGTGGCCTCCGAGGCCGTCATGAAGTACTATCTCGTGGCCAACCACGAAGAGGAGGATTGACCGGCCGCATGAGTCGGCTGGGCGGCGGCGCAGGGCCGCAGGGGCAGGTACAATTCGATGGCGGCTCGCCTGAGCCGGGTTGGGCGCCCAGCGTTCCCCCGTCGATCGGCGCCTCCCTTCAAGCGGTTGGATGGAAAGCGGAGTTTACCTGGTGGCGATACATCCCACGGCGGTGGTCCACCCCGATGCCAAAATCGACCCGTCCTCCGAGGTGGGCCCCTATGCCGTGGTGGGCCCCAACGTCACCGTCGGCCCCGGTTGCAAGATCTGGTCGCACGCGGTGATCGAGGGCTACGTCAACTTCGGCCGCGACAACCAGGTCTATCCCTTCGCCTGCATCGGCGGCGCCCCGCAGGACCTCAAATACACCGGTGAAGTCTCCTGGATCGTCATTGGCGACGGCAACGTCTTCCGCGAGTACGTCACGATCAACCCCGGCACCAAAGGCGGCGGCAATTACACCCGCATCGGCAATGAAAACCTGATCATGGCCTATGTCCACATCGCGCACGACTGCATCATCGGGTCGAACACCGTGATCGCCAACTGTACCCAGTTGGGCGGCCACGTGGTGGTCGAGGACGCCGCGCGCGTGTCCGGCATGGTTGCCATCCACCATTTCGTCACGATCGGCAAGATGGCTTTCGTTGCTGCCTGCGCCAAGGTCTCCACCGATGTGCCGCCGTTCATGATCACCGACGGCTTCCGCGTGCGCAAACTCAACGACGAACTGCTGCGCCGCCGCAAGGTCACCGACGATGCCCACCAGGCGCTGCGCAAATGCTTCCGCCTGTGCTATCGCTCCGATCTCAACCGCAGCGAAGCCCTCGCCAAGGTCCGCGCCGAGAAGCTCGACCAGTTCGAGGAAGTCGCCTATCTTGTGGCGTTCCTCGACCGCGGCGAAGGCCAGGCGCGCCGGATTGAAGGCGCCTACCAGCGCCCCGCTCCCGAACTGCGCGACGGCCGCCATCACCAGGAAATCGGGCAGGTGCTCAAGGGCGACGCGGCGCAGGACCCGGCCTCCGATGACGACGCCGGTAGCGGCGGCGGCGGCGGCGGAGCGGGCGACGATCCGTCCGCGCCGGCTCGGTCCCCCAAGCCGCATAGTGGTCGGCCGCGCTCCTGAGCGGCCGCAGAGGCTGCCGGCCGTGATGCGCGCGGTTCGCGGGACGCTGCTCCTGAGCTCCTGGCCAGCGAACAGCGTGGAGCCGGCTGCCGGTCGGGCCTGCGAGGAACCGTCATGACCGAACGAACGATACGCGTCGCGGTGGTGGGCCTCGGCCGGCTGGGCTCGATTCACGCCAAGCTGTACCGCGAACTGCCCGGCGTCGAACTGGTCGCCGTCTGCGACACCCGGCCCGAAGCCGCGCAGGCGGCGCAGGCGCTCGGCGTGCCCTACGTCGCGGATTTTCGCGCCCTCCCGGCGGTCGATGCGATCTCGGTGGTGACGCTCACCAAAACCCACCGCGAAGTCGCCGCGCACTGGCTGGCGCAGGGCGTCCCCTGCCTGGTCGAAAAGCCGCTGGCCATGGATGCAGCCGATGGCCGCGCGATGCTCGAAGCCTGCCGCGCCGGCGGCAATCCGGTGCTGCAGGTCGGCCACGTCGAACGCTTCAACCCGGCGCTGCGCGCGGTCGAACCGTTCATCGGCCGCCCGCGCTTCGTCGAATGTATCCGCGTTTCGCCCTTTCCCTTTCGGTCGCTCGATGTCGGCGTGGTGATGGACCTGATGATCCACGACATCGACATCGTGCTGCACCTGATGGACGACGCGGTGGCCGACATCCGCGCTTCGGGCGCGCGGGTGTTCGCGCCCAGCGAAGACGCCGCCAACGTGCGGATCACCTTCCAGGGCGGGGGCGTGGCGGTTTTCACCGCCAGCCGGATCGCGATCAAGCAGGAACGCAAGCTGCGGATGTACTCGGAAAAAGGCTACGCCAGTTGCGATCTGCTGGCACGCCAGGCCAATGTCTTCCGCAAACGCCCGGCGCTGCTCGACGGCAGCATCGACGTGACCCGGATCACCCCCGCCATGCTGGGCGAATCGCCGCTGGAATATGTGCTCGCCAACCTGGTGGAGATGATCCCCGTCGAAGTCCCCGAAAACGTGAATCCGCTCCGGGACGAGCTGGCCGATTTCATCCGCTGCGTGCGCGAAAAATCCACCCCCCTGGTGACCGGCGAACACGGCCTGCGCGCCGTCGAAACCGCGCAGGCCATTTTGCGTTCCATGGAAATCGCCGGCTGATCAACCGCGCCGTGACCGCGTCGACGGACCACAATCAGACCGATCAGAAGTTGTAGCTGATCGTGGACTTGAACAGCACCGGCGCGACGATCTGGTCGCCGATCACGTGTTGGTAGATGGGGAATTCGGCGTCGAGGTGAACTTTGACCGGCTGTGCGTCGAATTCGATCCCCGGCGAAAGCAGCAGCCGCGTGTAGCCGGTGGCGACCGGATCGGCGCTGTTGGCGCCACTGTCGGACGAGCGCTCTGACATAATCACCTGCGCCAGCGGAACGATGTTGAGTTTCTGAATCCAGAAGCCGGTGTAGTTGATGCCGGCCGCCTCGTCGAACTCATAGCCGGGACGGTATTTGTCGGTGATCAAAACCGGGATGTCGGCCTCGATCTGCAAAAATGGCGCCCAGGGCTGGTCTTTTGCGAAAGGCGCCCGGTAGTACCCACCCAACAACAGATCGGTGCTGCCGGTGCCGATTTCGGTGTCGCGATCGGCCAGCGGGTGGGTGTAGTCGCCGGTCGGCAGGCGGATGCCAAAATCGACTCCAATCGACTGATCGTCAGTGAATCCGGTATAGATGCCTCTAAGCTGGATGTCGCTCAACGCGATCCAGGTCGTCGAAGCAAGGGACCCGGTGTCCTCGTCGATGGTCTCGAAGTAGCGGCGATAGAACGGCACCTGGATCTTTACCCCCCATTTCTGGTCGAAAATGTATTGGAACCCGACATTGAAAAAGTCGGTGCGAATAATCTTGTCGTTGTTATCGGCGGCCGAGGCGCTGGAACTGTGATGCCAGTTTTGGTTTTGATTCTGAAAATCGTACTCGAACCAGACCATCCCGCTTTTTCGCTGCGCCAGCATCGCATAGTCGCCGACGTTAAACACGCTGCACCCGCAGGCGCAGCCGTAGATATCCGGATGGGTCGTCAGAGCGTCGGTCGTCATGGCAAGGATGGGCCGGTCAAATGAAAAGCGCCGCTGGGAACTTTCTGTAAATCCCGGCGGCACCGGCGAATCTTTCTTTACTGTTGCCTGCGGCTGGGTCGCTGCAACGTTGCCTTGCGCTGGATCGGAAGGACTGAGATTGTCCTCCGCGTTCAGGTTGCCCTGGCCCGGCCACATCGCAATCAAACCCCAAACAAGGAAACACACTAGGAACAGGCATGAAATGCCCGATCGGGATGAATTCACGTATCTACTCCTCATGAAGGCAACAGCACCGGCACACCGTCGCCTATGGAAAATGGATGAACGAAAAATGCAGAACGGATTACAGGCCTTCGAAAATCCCACGCGGGAATTCAGGCTGCAGGATTCGCAACCGTCAGATGCCAAAAAGTAAAATTCGGCAGTCCATGGAACGTCCCCTGCCGCACGGCGAAAAATCGGGGCCTCAAGCGCCAGGATCGCCGGATCCATGCGCGGTTGCCCCGCGGATTGCTTGTGGTGGGAAGGCGGTTGTTGGGAAGCGTGTTCGATCCAAGGCCGATGGCACACCGGCAAACAATCTTCAGGAGCATTGCAGGCGGTCAGGCGTTGGGCGTGGCAAGCTTGAAATCAGAGCTTGGGCGGAGGGGTCGGAACGCGATCGTGCCATTGACTGGACAGGGTTTGATCGGCAAGGATGCCAATGTGGTGCCGGCGTGCGACGGCGCTGCCCACCAGATTGGGCATGGCCAGTCCGTTGCGTCCGTCCACCGCAGTGATCAGGGCTTGAAAGGCGATGGAAAAAGAGGCGTTGCGAAAGGCCGACCCGGAGACCAGGTGAACGCTGGCCGGCGCGTGCATCGATTGCATGCAGCAGGCCGGGGTTGGCGAACCGGGGATCGGCAGCAGGATTTCGGTGTGACAGTTGCACAGCGCGTGGCCGCAAGGCCCCGCTTTTTTGGGCAGCATTCCCGCCGGCATAAAGAGCACCGGCGAAGCCGCGAGCAGCGCGGCGATGAATAAAATTCGCACTGAACGATTCAATCGATCCCCTTCGCGCACCCGCGAAAAAACACAGGCACATAAGTCGCGAATCTACGTCGCTGAGGCTGGATGTCAAGCGAGTCTGGATGGCTCAGTGCTGCAAATCAGTGCTGCAAAAGAGTCCCGAAATAATCCTACGGCCGCAGTGCGCCCCAGGTCGCGGGATTCAATTTGAACGCCGGCAGACCGTACAATCGCTCCGCATTGCCGTGCGCGATTTTCTGCAGCACCGCCTCCGGCAGCGCCAGCTCCCGCAAATAGCGAACATGCCCGAGGAAATGCTCGCTGAGCAGATTCCAGTTCACGCCCGGTTCGAGCACGCAGTCGGTGCCGAACAGCACGCGGTCGGCATATTGAATCAGTTGCCCGCGGATGAAATCGGCGTCCTCGGGCAGCATCCGGTCGCCGTAGCGGACGAACCCGCAGCAGCTCAGGTCGTAGCAAAAATTCGGATGCCGATCGCACAGCTCCGCCAGCTTCGGGTAGCCCACATGCAGGGCGTGCGCGCCGATGAAGGTCACGTCGCGGTGGTCGGCCAGGCTGGCTTCGAAGGCCGCCAACTGGTCGCGGTTGCCGTATTTGATTTTGCTCAGGTCGTTCATGTCGAAGTGCGGCTGATTTTTCCAGTAGCTCATCAGCCCTCCGCCGGTGTACGGGCTGGCAGTGTAGCGCTGGGTGACGTGCCAGAGCACCGGCATTTTGTGTTGCGCGCAGGCGCGGAAGACATCCTTCCAGGCATTCGACCGGTACACCTGCGGATCGATCCCCGCCAGCATCAGCGGGTAATTGTGCATCTTCAGCCCGATCGCGCCGCTGGCCTTCGCCTTGGCCACGACCTCGGCGTCGGCCTTGTCGTGGTCCATCCAATACAGAAATTGCAGCCGTGAATCGAACTTCGTGACCGCCGCGAGTTTTTCCAGCGTGTCGGTGCGGCCGTCGAGCGCCACATGCCGGACCAGTCGGTGTGCGTACATGCGCTGATGCCATTCCTGCACCAGCGCCAGCATGGCGGCGGCGTCGGGCGCGCGCAAATGCGTGTGCACGTCGATCAGATACTGCTCGGCAGGGCGGAAGTGCATCCCCCATCCGTCGGAAAATCCGCCGTCAGCCGTCCGCCGCTCGGTCACGTCGGGGGAATGCGGGAATCGCGCTTCGTCGGCCATGGCCGGACTCCAGACAAGGGGGACGGCTATAACTCTAAGCGACAATCGAAAAACGAAAAACCCGAACCGACCGGCGCGGATTCTCGCGCGGCGCCTTCCCGCCCGCCGATTTGCGCGAAAATGGAGACCGCTCGCACGCGCCCCTGCCCCGGAACCGCCCGGTGCGCGCGCCTGCGCCCGGGATTTTTCGCCCATGCCCATCGAATGGATCGACGCCGGAACGCCGTACAGCGCGGTCTGGCAGGACTGGCTGACGCGGCGCTCGCCACTGCTCGCCCAACGCCTCGGCCCGCACCCCGCCGATTGGCTCGGCGTCGGCGCCGCGGCGCCGGTCGCCCCGCCCAATCTGGACTGGCTGAAACAGTTTCCGCCTGCCGCCAAAGCCGCATTGGCGCAGCGGATTGCCACCGCGCTGCGTCGCGAGACCGGCGGCGAACTGGCTGTGCCGCTGATTGCCGCGCTGGAGCAATTCGGCCGCCCGAACGCCGCGCTGGTCATCACCGGCCAGCAGCCAGGCCTGTGGGGCGGACCGTGCTATACGCTGTGGAAGGCCCTGAGCGCGCTGGCCGCCGCGCGCCGTCTGAACGATCCCGCGCTCCGCCCGACCTGGGCCGCCGACTTTCATTTCGTCCCCGCATTCTGGGTTGCCGGTGAGGACGCCGACGTGGCCGAAGCCGCGCGCGCCTGGAGCTGGTCCGCCGGTGCCGGCAGCAAGGCCTGGGCGTTCGGCGACAGCGCCGCCTACGGCGGGCCGGTCCATCCGGTGTTGAACGACCTGTCGCTCGGTCCCGCCGCCGCCGCCTGCGCCGAGTTCGCCGCCGGCCTCGACGCCGGCCAACACACCGCCGCTCTGGTGGAGCTATTGGCGGCCTACCGCGATCCGGCGCAACGATTCTCCGGAGCCTTTGTGCGGTTGATGACCCGCGTGCTCGGCGATCTGGGCATGGTCGTGATCGAATCGCGCATGCTGGCCGGCCTGCCTGCGCGCGACCGGCTGGTGGACCGCGGCATCGACGAGGCGCCCGCCATCGCGCGCGCGCTGCACGCCGGCGCGGAGACCATTGCCGCCGCGCAATACGAAGTCAGTTTCCCCCCCGCGACGCTCGATCGCGGCCCGTTCGTGTTTTTGTCCGACGCGCCCGAAAATACCAGCGCCCCCGGCATCTTCGGCCCGCGCCGGCGGCTGTTGGGGGCCGAGCCGCCGTTCGGCCTGCATCACGCCGACGGAGCGGCGCTCAGCCGCGAAGCCCTGCGCGATCTGCTGGCCGCCAGCCCCGAACGTTTCAGTTTCGGCGCGCCGCTGCGGGTGCTGGTGCAGAACACCGTCCTGCCGACGGCCGTGGTGGTGCTGGGCCCCGGCGAACTGACCTACTGGGCGCAACTGCGCGAGCTGTCCGACGGGCTTGAAGCCCCCTGGCCGGCGCTGCTGCCGCGCGCGAGTCTCACCGCGCTGTTCACCCGCCACACGCGGCTGCTGCGGAAACTGAATATTCGGATCGACCCGTTTCTGTCCGAGTCCTTCGACCCCAACCACGTCCTGCCGCCCTCCGAGGATCTCGCGCCGTGGCTGCAGCGCCGCGACGCCCTGCAAGGCGACCTGGCGGCGTGGTTCGAACAGGGAGGAGCGCTGGCGCCGGGCGAACGCAAGCTGCAGGAAAAAACGCAGCAGAAGTTCGTCTACGAACTGGAGAAGTTCAGCAGCCACGTGGTCCGCGCGCACGGAGAAGCGAGCGCCGGCGCGGGCAGTTCAATCTCCGCGCTGCGCGATTTCGTCCATCCCCACGGCCCGCAGGAACGCGCGCTGGTCTGGCCGGTGCTCCTGAACGCTTTCGGTCTGGACCTGCCCGCGCAGGTGGCCGACGATCTGCAAGCCTGGCTCGCCGATCCCGCCAACCTGACCCGCCACGGCGTGGTCAGTTTGTAGTCTTCCGCACATTGACGCAGCGACGGTATCGCGCACGAACCGTCGGGTGCAAATCGTCGATCGCGCCGGTGTTGGCGCTACGGCGTTTTTTTCTCTTCCTGCGCCGGCGCGCCGCGCTGGACGCCGAGCACCTTGAAGACCGGGGTGGCGCCGTCGAGGGCTTTGTACACCAGCCACTTGCCGTCAGTGGACCAATTGAAGCCGCCGCCGGTCTGTGCGGGATTCACATCGGTGGCCTCCAGATGGGTGATTTCCTGTCCGTCGGTGAGGCGGATCAGGCTGATGCGATGGAATGCTTCCAAATACAGCGCCAGCACCGTACCGCTCGGGTCGAGCGCCGGCATATGCGGCCCGGCTGCGGCGGCGATCGATTCTTTGGAAGCATCCGCGCCGCCCAAGGTGACCAGGGTATTTTTTCGGCCTGTTTTCAGGTCCACCTGCTCGATCGTGTAGTGATGCTGCGCCGCATCGAAGCTGGCGTATAGAAACCCGCTGCCGTCGGGCAGCCACTGCGGGTCGCTCAGGGTCAGACCGCCGCCGTTCTTCAGGATTTTCCAGCCTTCGCCGTAAATATCGAAGCTGTTCATCGATTTGCTCACGTCCAGCGCCCACAGGCAGTCCTGCGTTTTGCCCGGCGTGTGGCCGATCATCAGCAGCGTGGTGTCCTGTGGGTTGAAGGAAAAATCGGGCTTCGTCGCGGTTACGTCGGTGCGGACGTAGGCTTGGCGGTCGCCGGCTGCTTCGAAGACCGCCAGCGTGTGCGCGTCGGCCGGCGGCGTTTCGCCCTTCTGCGCAATGTAGTCATAGAAGGAGGTGCTCAGCCGGAGGTCGGGCGAGAGCACCACGCTGTCCTGACCGTAGGTTTCGTCGGTGTCTTTGTCCCAGCGGTCGAATTTCAGGCTGGTGAAGTAGAACTTTCCCGCCGCCATGGCGACGACCGAGTCGGCGTCGATCACCCGCAGAATGCGGATTTCGGCGAGGTCGGGCAACGGCAGATTCTGGGGCGTGACCACCTTGCCGTTGCCTTCGTTCGTGAACCCCGTGAAGGCGCCGAGCGGTTGCGCGCGCAATGGCTGGGCCTGCGCCATCAGCTTGAGCATCGCCAGGGCATGAATGGCCGCCGGATGGTGGTAATCGTCGATTTTGCTCACCACCGGCGCCAGCGCGTCGATCGCGAGTTTAAAGTTTCCCTTGCGCTGCGCCGCCTGCGATAGCTGCTGGCTCAGCCGGACGAAATTGTTTTCGAAAGTCTCATGCGCTTTGGCGATCACGTCAGCCCGATCGGCGATTTCCTGCGGAATGGCTTTTTCCGCCGCGGTGAGGATCGCCAGCGCCGCCGCGCGGCCGGCCGAGGCAGGCTCCAGATTCGTGACCATGGCTTCGAGCCGCTTTTCCGCCGCCTCGTTGGCTTTGTCCATCGGCTCATTGACCTTCGCATAGGTATACGCGTAGGTGTGAGCATCCTGCGCCCTCTTCTGTAGGCTCTGCAGCCGAGTTTGATCAGCCGCACTCAGCCCGGGCTGCTTGAGCAACTCGGTGAGATAGGTCAGGCTGCGATCCAGTTCATCCAAGTCATTGGTGCGCAGCGATATTTGGACGAAATCCTCCTGCAGCGCCGGTTCATGCGGGTAGAGTTTTAGATCCCCGTTCAATTTCTGGGTGAAGTCCCACACGTCGCCGCGAAAATTCCAGTCGTCTTCCTTCATCAGTTTCGTGAAGCCTTTGGCAACGTCGTCCAGCACCTTACCCCGCTCCTGTTCTGCCAGCGCCTCGACCTGGAGAACTTTTGCCGCCTTGAAGTCGGGCACGATTTTCAACACCTCGTCGCAGTGCTGGGCGGCCTGTTTCCAGTCCTGCGCCGCCTGCGCCGACTGGGCGGCGTCCCAAAGGCTCGCCAGTTGCGTCGTGCGCGTGGCGTGTTCGGTGGCCTCCGGCGTCGGCGAAAGCTCCTTGGCCGACTTCCACGCCGCCGCCGCATCGGCAAAATCGTATTTTGCTTCGAACGCCCGACCGGTCGCCACCGCGTCGTTGTAGGGCTTGATCCGCAACGCCCAATACAGGCCGTAGCCGGTCAACGGCAGGGTGATCACCAGCGCGATCAGAATCGGAATCAGCCGCCCGCGCATACTGGGCACCGCCACCGTCGTGGCGCCGGTCAGCAGCGTCGGATCAATCGGCGGCGCAAGCGCTGTCACGGCGGAGGTCGCAACGCCCGGCTGCGTGGGCGCCTTCGCCGGCGCCGCACCGCCCACGCGGCCCACGCCGGCAACCTGCGCCGGCGGCGGCGTGATCACGCCGCGCGGCGGGAGCTTCAATGTACTGCTGTACGAGCTGTCGTCCTTCGCGGCGCCTGCGCCCGTGCCGCGCGAACTGGTCGCACCCTGCCCGAGCAGCGTCGGCGCATTCGAGCCCGGCGCGGGCGTGAACTGCGCTCCGGCCTGTGCATCGATGGGGAGGCTCGGCGTGTACGGCCCCAGCTTCGACGCCAGGCAGCTTTCCGCGGGCACGCTGAGGTCCACCGCAACGCCGGCCGTGCCGACGCTGGCGGTCAGCGCCGCGTCCAGGCCGGCAATGAGTTCCTTGGCGGTGGCGTAGCGCGCGGCCGGCTCCTTTTGCAGGCAGCGCTCGATCACCGCCGCGGTCGCCGGCGAAATCCCCGGCCGTTCGACCGTGATGTCCGGCGTTTTTTCGTTGATGATGTTCAGCAGCCCGAGCAGGCTGTCGGCGTTGAAGGGGTACTTCGCGGTCAGTAGGTAGTACAGCGAAATGCCCATCGCCCAGATGTCCGAGGCAAACGTCACCGCCTTCGAATTCACGATCTGCTCGGGCGGCATGAATTGCGGGGTGCCCATGGCGACGTTGCTGAGCGTCATCGCAAAATCGGCGTCGGCGATTTTGGCCAGCCCGAGGTCGGCCAGCTTGATCGTGCCATCCTGCCCGACCAGGATGTTGTCCGGCTTCACGTCGCGGTGGATGATGTTTTTGGCGTGCGCCGCGGCCAGCCCCAGTGTGGCGTCGCGGACGATCCGCAGCGCCTCCGATTCGTCCAGTTGCTTTTTGCGGCCGATCCGCATGTGCGCCGACTCGCCGTTGACGAATTCGAGGATCAGAAAGTAGATGTCTTTTTCGCAGCCCATCTCGAAGACGCGCACCAGGTTCTGGTGGCTGACTACCGCCGCCGCCTGCGCCTCCCGCTGGAACCGCTGGACGTAGCCCTGGTTGTCGTCGACCAGATGGAACGGCAGGATTTTGACGGCCACTTCGAGGTTCAGCATGGTGTGCCAGGCGTGGTACACCGCCCCCATGCCGCCCTGCCCGATCTTGCCGTTAATCAGGCACGGGCCGACCTTCACCCCTTGGTTGGTGATGGTCAGGCCCGAAAGCAAGCGATCTTTGGCAGGGTCCCACCCCGCCAAAACGGGTGACATGCAATGCTCCGGGCGCGGTTGGCGATCCGGCGGCGCCCTGCATTTCCGCAGAGTCTCCGTCGCCGGTTAATTGCCTTCAGAGTATACGGCCAATTCCCACCTCGTCGTGGGAAAGGGCTGCGGGTGCGTCAGCACCCGCCGTGCCTGGAGCAATGCGGCCGTCACCGCCGCAGTTAATTAGTCGTGATGCCAATCATCGTGCCAATAATCGTCATGGTCATAATAATGATGGTGGTAATAATGGTAATGGTCATCACGGTAATACCCGGGCCCCGGTGATGCGACGACGACGCAACCGGACATAAAAACCCCGAGCGTGAGGATCAACAGGGCCAGCATGATTCGGAATTTCTTCATGGGTCGTTCCTCCGATACTCGCCGGAAGACGGACCGTATATCGCCGGCGCAGTCGGCAACAAAATCAATGCACTCCAACAACGCTGACGATATTGCGGCTTTGCCCGTCCCTCACAGTCCGTTCTTCCAACGGCCGGGTACAGCGGATCTGGCCGCGTACGCATTTCGGCGTGACGGTCCAACTCGCCAGTGCTAATTAGAGGACGCGCGAACGGTCCGGACGATTTCGTTTTTTTGCGGATGGGCGGTCGTCCCGGGAGATCGAATTTAACCTTCGAGTACGGGCGGCGAGCGCGCGTTCGCTCAGAATTCCAGCGGCAGCGGCTTATTCACCGGATGGAACCGGGCGGGGGCTTGTGCGGGTCGCGCCTCGACCGGAGCGAAGACCGCCGGGTCGCGGATGTCCCCCAAACCTTCGCGGCGGTGAGTCGCCACGATCTGTCTGCGCACTTCATTCGCGGTCGGCCGCGGCGCCGGTCGAACATGCGGCGGCATATGCCGATGGGAAAGATATACAAATACAAGGCCCCCGACGGTCAGGAACGACCCCATCAGTAAAAACAAGAATCCCGGCGTCGCCGACGGTCCGTGAGTCAGGAGGATCGCCGCCGTCGGGAAGCCGTACACAATCGCCATGAGTCCCGCGAGCATGAATTTATACACGCGGACCTGGGTGATCTCCGGATCGCAGTCGTACAGCGAGTCGATCCGGATCATGTGCCACAGCGTGGCGGAAGCCATGGCCTGAAATGTAAACCAGATCGGCAGCCAGATGCGCAAACCAACGTACATGTCGATGGCGCCGATCGCGATCGACACCGCGCAGAGCACCGCCAGCAGCGCCTGAACGCCGACGAAGCCCAAGGCCAGTTTGCGATATTGCAAAACCATGCGGCCTCTCCCGCAACGCCCCGAGGGCATTCACCTATTAAAAGAACCCTTGGGCGACCGCCGCGGTCACCGGCCCGATCCGGAACGAAGGGCCCCCAATCGGCCCACTCCCCACGCCGCCGTCAACAGTGCCAGTACCAGCGCGCTGGAACCATACCCGCTGCCATCATGGCTCCCGTGCGCCTCGCCGCGACCGATCGCGCAGCCGGTGCCGTTGGAACTGCGCAGGCCGATGTCGAAACTGGCGTTCGAGGTGTCGTTGACCGTCGCGTCGCCGGTTTCCTGGACTCTGATTTTGACCTTCGCCAGTTCTTCCGGCGGCAGAATCCAGGTATAGCTGCCGGAGTTCGCCAGGCCCAGCGCCAGCGGGATGAAGTCGGCGCCGCCGTCGTAGGAAACGTACAGGTCCACGTTGGGGATGCCGCCGGTGCTCGTCCAGGTCACCGTCTGCGCCGTGCCGGCCGGCCAGTGTTCGCCGCCATTGGGGCCGGTCAGCGTCAGTGTTTTGCCCACCGCCATGTTGCAGACGAAGGTGGTGACGCTTTGGGCTTCCAGGGTCGCCGTGGCGCTGCCGCCGGACAGATCGATCCCCGTGATGGCAACATGGTTTTCGGAGACGCTCGACCGCCATCCCTGCGACAGCACATCGATCGGCAGGCCGGTGACGGTGAAGCCAACGTTCTGGTTGGTGACGGCACGGTTGATGCAGACGAAAATGACCTGCCCCGCAGTGTCGTCGCGGTAGGCGCTCACCAGCACGTTGGTGTTGTCCGAGGTCGCGCCGACGCGCTGGGCGCCGGGCCGGACGTGCTTGGCGAACTGCCCCATCGCGTAGGCCTTGGCAATCGGCAGTTCGTCCACATACAGCGACTGGCCGTAGCCGTCGGTGGGCAGGTTGTTCTGGCGGTTCAGGTTCCAGTACAGCCAGGCGGAGACGTCGCCTTCGGTGAGGGCGAAGTGCATGTGTTCAGCCATCAGCATCGCCGAATCCCAATCGCCGGCGGTGGCGGAGTAGTCGTTGAAATTGGAATATTCGGTCTGCCAGAGCTTCACGCTGTAGCTCTGCGCCAGCGTGCGCAGCGCGTTCCAGTTGGCGATGGTCGCGTCGGGGTTGGTCCAGGGCTGATCGTAGGGATGGGTGGAGAAAATCTTCACGTAGGGCGCGGCGCCGGGATTGCTCATGAGGCCCGCCAGGTAACTCGGCGCGGCGCTTAGGGTCGAGGTGTCGGCGACGACCAGTTGGGTGCTGCGGCCGTCGAGGGCAAAGCGGTCGCCGACGGCCTTGACTACCGCGCCCAGCTCGGCCGGCGAATACTGGCAGCTCCAGTAGCCGGTCGTGAGGTCCGGTTCGTTCTGGATGCTCAGGTAGTTCACCGGCACGCTGTAGACCGACTGCATCCGGTCGACGTAGGTGGAGAAGTACTCGCCGATTTCCGCCTCCATGCCGGTGGAAAACGATCCGCCGATGACATTGTTGTTGGTTTTCATCCACGCCGGCGGCGACCAAGGGCAGGCTAGAAAGCGCGTGACGCCGCGGGCCTGTGCGGCCTGTGCGACGCCCATGAGGCCGGACTGCGTGCTGGCGTCGAAGCCGGCCAAATTCACCACCGCCGGATCGCTGTTGTCGTTGACCGGTTCGAAGTCAAATTGGACCTCCAGGCGGAGCATACTCAGGCCCATCTGCGTGAAGGCGTGATCGTCCACCGAGCTGTTGGCGTAGTAGTACTGCGGCTGGCAGGCACCGAAGCCATCGATGACCTGGTGCAGGTCGGTGAAATCGACGGAGACGTTGGCGTCGAGGGCGGTGGCGGCGTGAAAGGCGCCCACCGGAGGCAGGCTATGGGGGGCGGCGGCGGAGTGGTTTGGCGCGGCGGTGGCTGGACCGATAGGCTCGGTCGGCCCGGTCGAAACGGAAGGGACGTTGCGGGAGTGGGCCGGGGCGGCGGGGGGAAGGTCGGCGACCGGGCAGTCTGGGGTGGGGGAGTCGTTGGTGGTGGCGTGCGCCGACCGGGAGGCTAGGCCGACCGCGCTCAGGCAGGTCAGCAGCATCGCCAGGCAAAGCAGGAGCGGCGCGAATCCCGCGCGCAAGGGCCACATAATTGCATTGTACCGCCGGGGCCGGGCTGGGGTGCTCGGAAGCTGGCGGAAGCTTCGCGGGCGGTTGCTGGGAAGGTCGCCAGGCGGAGGCCGGTCGGAGCGTTCGTTTTACCCGAACAAACCCATATGCGAATATTATGCGCTATGCCTTGTAGGGGAGGGCCCCAGTGCCCACCCTCTTCGCCCGGAAGGTTAACTTGGCAGGTCGTCTCGAAAATCGATTCTGCCGAGCAAACCCATATATGAATATTATGCGCTATTTTCGAAGGGGTGGGGGGATGCAGCGCCGGGGGTAGGAAAAACTCGATTTTACGAAACAAACCCATATGCGAATATTATGCGCTAAGCCTTGTAGGGGCGGGCCCGCGCCTGCTTTCTTCGCCAGGTGAGCGAATCCGGCCGGAGTCGAAGAACGCGATTTCCCCGAACAAACCCATATGCGAATATTATGCGCATACGACCTTTGCACGTGTGCGGCTACTTTTCTTGGGGAAGGCCAGGAATAACCTGGTACCGGACCGAGGACTTCATTGTTTGGTTCGCAGGACCACCCCGCAACCCACCCACTCCCGTTTTCAATTGCGCGCAAAAAACTGAACGTTATCGACGAAGAAGCCAGTCTGATGACCTGTGCTCCCAGGGAGGAGTGGAATCGGAGTTGGGGATCAGGAGCGCTTGGATTTGGTGTGTGAGGCGTAGGCGCGGAGTTCTTCCGGGAGCGGCACGCGGCGGTCGGCATCCGCACCGCCACCGGTGGCAGTCGTGGGCGGTGCCACGGGAACGGCGGGCAGGGGTGTAACCGTGGCGGACGGTTCGGCGCCGGTGGGCGCTTCGGTGATTCCGCTGGCCGGAGCGGCGATGCCTTCAGGCGCAGCGGCCGCTTCAAGCGCCGTGGCGGCGGTTTCGGCAGCCGTCGGTGCAGGTGATTGTGTTCGAGCCGGCGCGGTGCGATGCTCCGGCGCGCGGTGTTCCGCATGCAGCGGCGTCGTTTGCACCAGCGGCAGCGCGTTCGGAAACCGGGTCGAATCCAAGGGGCGGGCATCGGAGGTGAGCAGCCGTTCGGCGGCGTCTTCGGTGGCTTGCGTGAGCGCCGCCAGCGTGGCGTTCGAGAGCACCGCGGTTTCCTCCCGCGGCCGGTTGCGCAGGACGCCGGAGGCTTCGATGACCTTCGCCGCCTGCCCGAATTGGGTGCGCACGAGTTTGGTGTACAGGCCATCTTGGGCGAGCAGTTCCATGTGCGTGCCGCGTTCGACGACCACTCCATGGTCGATGACCAACAGCAGGTCGGCGCTCATCACGGTGGACAGCCGGTGGGCGATGATGACGGCGGTTTTGCCGACGATCAGCCGGTCGAGGGCTTCCTGAATGAGCGCTTCCGATTCGGCGTCCAGCGCGGCGGTGGCTTCGTCGAGAATCAGCAGCGCCGGATTTTTCAGGAAGGCGCGCGCGATGGACAGGCGTTGCTTCTGGCCGCCGGACAGCGAGGAGCCGCGCTCGCCGATCAACCCGTCGAGTTTGTCGGGCATTTCGTTAATGAAGGACCAGGCGCCGGCATTTTTGAGCGCGGTGATGATTTCCGGATCGGAGGCGCCCGGCTTGCCCAACTGCATGTTGTCGCGCACGGTGCCGCTGAACAGGATGCTGTCCTGCATGACGAGGCCGATCTGGTCGCGCAGTTGGTGCAGGGTGAATTCGCGCAGGTCGTGGCCGTCGAGGCGGATGGCGCCCAGGCCGGGGTCGTAGAAGCGGCACAATAGCGCGGCGATGGTGGATTTGCCGCCGCCCGAGGGGCCGACCAGGGCAATGTGGGTGCCGGGTTTGATATCGGCGCAGACATCCTTCAGCACGGTCTCGGTGGGCGCCAACGGGTAGGCGAAGGAGACGTGATCGAACTGCACGGCGCCTTGGGCGCGAGCAAAGTTCGGAACGCCGGGGCCTTCCTTGACAGTCGGCGCGGTGGTCATGTATTCGTTGATGGTATCGAGCGCGCCCAGGCCGACGCAGACCTGGTTCATGGTCTGCGAGGAGCGCTGCAGGGGGAAGTAGAGCTGGTTGAGTAGCAGCAGAACCATCAGCAGGTCGCCCATGGTGATCGCCTTGGCGGAAAACATCCAGGCGAAGTGCGAACCGGCGGCCGACAGCGCGACGGCGTTGATCTCCGGATGGAGAATCAGGTAGCTGGTGGCCAGCAGGACGCCCAGCCGGCCCAGCGCCGGCATGAATTCGGCGCCGCCGCCGAACAGCCCCTGGTACTTGGCTTGCAGTGCATGCAGTCCCTGGTGCTCGCTGACCTGCTCGCTGACCATCCGCGTCTGGTGGTCTTCGGAGCTGTAGGACTGGATGAGGCGCATGGCGGTCACGTTTTCGGTGACGGTGCCGGCCAGTTGCGCCAGGACTTCCTGGGTGCGGCGCGAATTGTTGCGGACCTTGGGTCCGATCCACCAGTGGATCAACGCGTAGAGGAAGCCGGGGATGAGCGCCATCATGGCAATCGCGGGGCAGATCATCCAGATGACGATGGAGGTTGGAATGAAGGCGAACAGGTCGAAGATCATGGCCACCGGGACTTCACCGCACAGCAGCCGCACCTGTTCGATATCGGAAATCAGGCGGGAGACGATGGAGCCGGTGCGGCGGCCTTCGTAGAAATCGGCCGAGAGTTTCTGAATGTGGCGATAGAGCGCCACCCGCAGATCCGCCGCGACCAGCGACGAGGTCCAGATCGGCAACGAGGTACGGTAGAACTGCACCACCGCGTTGATGACGTAAATCACGAGCATCCAGCCGCACAGCCCGAGCAGCGTGTGGGTGGTGGCGGTGCCGAAGTGATGGCCGACCGCGAAGGACAGGTCGTCGGTGACCAGCTTGCTGACGTACGGGAAGGCCAGGTTGGTAAGCGTCTTCATGATGCCGAAAATGCCGGCAAACAGGAGGAACCATTTATACGGGAGCACAAAATGGTACAGAAACCGCAACTGAGACCAGGTTTTCGCTTTCAGCAGGTCGCCAAGTTTGGCCGGTTTGCGGTCGGTCAACGTGCCGTTGCCACCATCGGCTTCGCCCATCCCAAATTTTGCCATGCGTTCAAGAACCTTCCTGAGGGTGTGTGCGGGGGATTTGCTAGTTCAAAAGTTGTGAGAAAGTGTGAGAACCTTTCCGGGTAAATAGACCACATTTCCCGGGAAAATCCACTGATAATTGCATAAATTAAGTTTTTTCAAGGGTTTGGCCGTGACTCCCCGGTTTCTACCGTGTACAAATAGGACCAATTCGGAACCGCGACGGAGGCGGAGCCCCGGCAGATTCAGTTCCCTGGCAGACGGGCTCCTGGCTCATTCCCCATCTGGAACGATCCTCATGAAACCGGCACCGATGCTCTTGCTTATCCTGCTGGCGTGGGCCGTGAACCTTTGCCGAGCCACTCCGGTGCGGGCCGCGGAGCTGGTCGGCCGGCCGGGGGACAATATCTACAGTCTGATTGCTCGAATGCACCCCGGCGACGAACTGATTTTGACGCAGGGCACCTACAAGGCCGGCCAGAATCACATCGCGAACATGCACGGCAGCAAGGATGCCTGGTTCGTGATCCGCGCTCAGCAGAACGCCAAGGTGGTGATCGAAAACACGATTCACCAGAACAGCTTTAACCTCGACAACTGCAGTTTTTTCAAATTTCAAAATCTGGAAATCACCGGCCAGGTGGGCGGGGATGCCTTCAAGTGGACCGGCACGTGCAGCGACATGGTGGTGGACAACTGCTACATGCACGACATGAACGGGTCGGGGATCAATTGCAGCAGCGTGAAACACATGGACCGCCTGCTGGTGACACACTGCCAGATCGCGCACACCGGCGGCACCGGCGAAGGCATGTATCTGGGGCACGACGACGGCAGCGGGCCGGTTTGCGATTCCATCTTCGAATACAACCTGATCTGCCATATGTTCGGCAAGCCCAAGTCGGGCTACGAAGGCGACGGGATTGAAATCAACGAACACGGGACCGGCAACATCGTGCGCAACAATGTCATCTTCGACACCGCCTGCCCCTGCATCACGATCGAAAACGTGTCCGGTCCGCCCACCCGGGTCGAGAACAACATCCTGTGGGATTCCCGCGACGATCGGGAAATCCAGGTGGACGGCGACGCGGTGGTGACGGGCAACCTGATCATGAGCGTGCACGGCGGAATGCGCCTGGGCAAGGGTGTCAGCGAGTCGGGCAATACCGTGCTGGCGCCGAAGGACATCACCACCGACGCGTTGCTCCAACGCGGCCTGGATATGTTGAAACTCGACCCGCTGGTCCACGGCAAGGTCGGGCGCGCCGGCGGTGGCGCGGACGATCCGAATGCGGCGATGGTCGCCTTCCTGAAAAAGGAGCACCCCGACACAGGCACCGATGCCGGCGCCGCCGGCGCACCCCAAGATGTCGGCACGGGTGCTGCGGCCACCAAAGCCGCTGGCTCCACGCCGGTCGCCGCACCGCCAACCTTCAACCCCACCGCGCTGGCCAAGCTGCGCAGCGACTGCATCGGGCGGATCGTCGCCCTCAGCAAGGCCCACGCCGACGTGGCCCTGTCGATTCTGATCGGCGGCGATCCGCAGGAGGTGACGGTGCAGCCGAGCGACCTGAAGGGCGGCTTGCAGGTGAAAATGACCTACGGCGGGACCAAGACGCTGGCTTGGGACACGTTGGCGCCGGGTTTGTTGGGCGACACCCTGCTGGCGTTGGGCAATGCCGCGACCGACGGGATCGCGCCGGAGGACCGGCTGCTGGTGGCGCTGTGCGACTACGTCAGCAACCGCCAGGTGGATGCGGCCGAACAGGTGGGCAAACTCAGCGACGCCGCGCCGGACCTGGCAAAACAATACGGCGCGCGGGTGGATGGCTTGAAGCCCTGAGCGGTGCGAACCACAGGAATTGGCTCACCACAGAGACACAGCGATACAGAGAAAATGGGGATTTAGGGGGGCAGAAGGGAGAGGAAAAAGGGCCAATGCGTGCTGACGCGCGCAGGGTCAAGACGACGAGGAGCGTGGCTTGCCGCCGCCTAACAGCGCGGGACGGCGGATGTGCCACGAGAGCGGTGGCTATTTCTGGGGCGGCAGGACGTTGGCGGGCGGCTTGGCGGGTGCGGTGGGCGTGGCGTGGTCGGCCGGATTGCCCCCGGCCGGGGCGACGTCGGGAGCGGGCAGATTGCCGTCGTTCGCGCCGTGAGCGTTGGCGCCGGGCGCTTGGTCGGGCGCTTTTTTCTCGTTGAGGTCCGAGAATTCACCGAAGTACTGGACCGTCGAGCGCGTGCGCACTTTGTCGATGATGCTCACCCAGCCGGTTTCGACCAACTTGTCGAAGTGTTCCGGCGTGTTCATGACGTACTTGCGCAGGTTGGCCATCGGGTGCGCGCCGTCGTCGAGGTTGCGCCGCAGGTCGACCAACTGAATGATGTGGAAGCCGTAGGGAGTCTGCACCGGCGTGTGGGTGTAGTCGCCGACCTTTTTGAGACCGTACAGCGCGTCGACGAATTTCGACGCCAGTTCCATGCCGGGGTCGGCCGGTTTGCGCGCGACGAAGGGCAGCAGGCCGCCATCGAGGGCTTCCGGCGAATCGCTTTCGGCCATGGCGAGTTCGGAGAAGTTGGCGCCCTCATCGAGGCGCTTGATCAGTTCGTTGGCTTTGGCCAGCGCCTGCTTCTCGGTGCGACCGGGCACCGCGTATTTAATGGAGCCCTCGAAGGCGACGAGGATGTGCCGGGCGCGCCGCAGCGGCAGTTGATCGCGCGTCTGCTGAATGTAGGCGTCGATCGCCGAGTCGGTCAGTTGTTTGGCCGCGAAATCGCGCAGCATGAAAACGTAGCGCTGCGCGCGGTACCACTGGTCGTAGTCCTGGCCGTTGCGGTGGAGGAACGATTGGAGCGGTTCGCCAAACCGCGAGGTCGCCTCTTTGTTCAGGTAGTCGATGTATTGCGCGAAGCTGGTTTCGTTGACCTTGAGGCTGTTGGCCTTGATGAACTGACGGATGATTTCGGTCTGCACCAGGTTCTGGAGTTCATTGCGGCGGGCATTGCGCAGCTGCACCGCATCGGGCGGCGTGGGTGCGGCTTTGACCATGGCGTCCATGGCATCGTCCAGCGAGTGGGAGTAGATCGGAATGCCGTTGACCAGGACGAGAATTTCATCGAGTGGGCGTTTTTTCTCGACGCCCGGATCGGTCGGGTCGGGCTTCAGGTCAAGAATGACTTTGGGCGGCGGCCCGGCATTGGGCGTGGCGTGGGGTTCGAATTCGGGCGGCGGACGCACGACCGGATCGCTGCCGCCGGGTTCGGCCGCCGCGGCCGGACGGGGCGCCAGCGAGCATGTCAGAACCACCGCCAGGAGCGCCAGCCAGGCCAGGTGGGCCGGTTGGCTCGTCCGGCCGGTCGAAGCCGGAACAGCCGGAGCGGTGCGATTCAATCGCAGCATGCGGGAAAGTCCTCCGAGTCGCAGGCCGACGCCGAACAAACAGCGCCGACCGGCGGCCATGGGCCGCGTGGGAGAGTTCCCACGCTTTCTCCAAGTAGCGATGAGCCGCCGGTTTACAGAGCGGATATTGTACCGAAAATCGGCTCACCCAGCACAGGGCGGTCGGGGCATTGCGTTCGAACCCTGAAATCGGCTGTGCAGGCGAAAGAAGGAGTCGCAATGGCCACCTCATCCAAGCGTCCAGCCGCCGGTCCCGGTCGCAGGTCCGCCGCCTCAACTCTGTTAAAGACCGTGCCGCAGACGGCGGGCTTCACCGCGAAGCGTGAAAATCTCGTCGAAAAGGTAGGAGCGGCGGGAGCGGCGGCCTCGGTGGGTGCGGCGGCCCGCGCGGCCGACCGACTGCACCTGTGGCATCCGTTCACCGCGATGGACCGGTGGGGGCGGGAGGAGGCCACCGTCATCGTGGGCGGGGAGGGATTCGAACTGATCGACGCCGAGGGGCGGCGGTATTTGGATGGGTTTTCGAGTCTGTGGTGCAATCTGTTTGGCCACCGAGTGGCGGCGATTGATGCGGCGGTGCGGTCGCAACTGGGGCGGATCGCGCACACGACGCAACTGGGCTTGGCCAACGACGTGACAGCGCAATTGGCATCGCGGCTGTGCGGTCTGGCGCCGCGCGGGCTGACGCGCGCGTTCTTTTCGGACTCCGGATCGGAAGCGGTCGAAGTTGCGCTGAAGATGGCCTACCAGTATTGGCGGATTCAGCCGGGCGTGTCCGCGCGGCGGCGAAACCTGTTCCTGCGCTTGGGCGAGGCCTACCACGGCGACACGCTGGGCTCGGTGAGTGTCGGCGGAATCGGGCTGTTTCACGCCACCTACCGCGACCTGGTCTTCAAGACGGTGGAGCTGCCCGCACCGCACGCGCTCCGCCGGGGGACGGGTCAGAGCCGGACCGCGTTCGCGCGGCAATGGCGTGCAGCGGCGGCGGCGCTGTTCCAGCGCGTTGGCTCGCGGCTGGCGGCGGTGGTGGTCGAGCCCTGCGTGCAGGGCGCGGCGGGGATGATCGTGCATCCGCCGGGCACGCTGCGATTTTTGGCCGATCTCGCCCGGCAGCACGGAACACTGCTGATCTGCGATGAGGTGGCCACCGGGTTCGCGCGAACCGGAAAGCTGTTCGCCGTCGAGCACGAAAGCGTGCGGCCGGATTTTCTGTGTGTGGCGAAGGGCCTCACCGGCGGCTATCTGCCGGTTTCGGCGACGCTCAGCACCGAATCGATTTTCAATGCCTTCGCCGACCGCGGCGCGGTGTTCTACCACGGCCACACCTACAGCGGCAATCCGCTCGGCTGCGCCGCGGCGCTGGCGACGCTGGATTTGATTGAGCGACGCCACCTGGTGCGGCACGTACAAGAGATGGCGCCGTTTTTCAAGCGCAGCCTCGCGCCGCTCAGCCGGCACCCCCACGTGGCGGAGGTGCGCCTGAAGGGCTTGATGGGCTGCATCGAACTGACGCAGGATCGGCGCACGCTGCAACCGTTTCCGGTCGAAGCGCGCGTGTCGGCGCGGGTCTGTCAGGTCTGCCGGCGCGAGGGCGTCATGCTGCGCCCGCTCGGCGACACCGTGCCGCTGATGCCAATTCCAGCCATGGGCCGGCGTGAACTGAAACGGATCGCCGAGGTGGTGATTGCAGCGGTAGTGGAGGTGACGGGCCAGAGGTAGGCAAAAAAAATGCGCGCCGAAGCGCGCAGGAAAAGAGGCAATCCAAAAAGCCGCGCGGGAGCACGGCGTTCCCAGAAGGGATTTAGGCGGTCGGCGCGTTGCGTTCGTTGCGAACTTCTTCGATCGCACGCGTGACGATTTCTTTCGGGGTGCGGCGCAGATCGCGGGTGATGCCCACGAAGGAAAATCCGCGCAGGATCCACTTGGTCGGGTCGAAGTGATAGAAGCGCACGCCGTTGCGGTAGTCGATCGGGAAACGGTGATGGTAGTTGTGGTAGCCTTCGCCGAGGGTCAGGAAGGCGGTGAAGAAGCTGTCGCGGGCGGAGTTCGCGCGCGAATACGGCTGGTGCCCGACCACGTGGGCCAGCGAGTTGATCGAAAAGGTGAAGTGGTACTGAAGGACCAGACGCAGGAAGCCGGCCATCAGCAGACAGCCGATGGGGTCGCCCCACAGCAGGCCGATCAGCATCGGCAACAGCACGCCTACGAACATCGCGATGGGGATGTAATACTTTTCCTGCCAGCAGATCATCGGATCGGCCAGAAGGTCCTTGACGTTGCGGTAGTCATTCGGGCGGCGGGTTTCGAAGAAGATCCAACCGATATGCGCCCACCAAAAGCTTTTCTTGATGTTGTACGGGTCTTCGTCATGGTCGGTGTGTTTGTGGTGGACGCGGTGATCGCTTGACCAGGCCAACGCCGAATTCTGCACCGAGGCGGCGCCGAACAGCAGGTGGAACAGTTTCAGCGGCCAAATACAGCGGTAGGTCGGGTGCGAGAACAGCCGGTGGTAGCCGCCGGTAATCGAGAACCCGCAGCACGCCAGCCAGATGGCTGACAGGCCCACCGTGTACCATGAAAAATGGAAGACGGCGTAGACGACAGCCGCCGCTGCCAAAAGGTGGAACACCACCATCATCATCAGGTTCGACCAGTTGAGGCGCAGTGGAGAGGTGGTTGGAATCGTTTGTTCTTCGGGCGAGCCGGTTCCGGGGTCCAGAATGCTGTCAAGCACGTTGGAAGTCATCGAGAATCCTTCGGGAAGCGGGCACGTCTGGCAGGAGCGGTTCCGACCGGAACAGGCCCGGGGGCGGGGAAACGAAATTCGGTCTATAAAGTCGGCGAACACATGCTCCGCACCGAATACGGTCGGGTGAGGCACCCGATCGCATTGGCGCGGTGCGTCGGACCGATCCGAGCAGCACACCCTGCGCATGCGCGACCCTGGTGGGATCGAATTGGGCAGTTGGCCAAGCTCCAATAGTATCTCACATTTCGGGGAATAAGATATTTAAACTCGGGTGCATTTGTGAGGTTTAATTTTGGGCCCGCAGACATTACACTGGGTTGGAACACCTTCATGGAGAGTTCATACATGTGCGATTATAAGTACACTTCTCTGCGGACTTCGGGCCTGCACCGAATCGTTGGCGCTGCCTGTTTTGGTCTGGCCGCTCTGGCGCTCCTGAGCGGCCGCCTGCCGGCTGCCGACACCGAGCCGGCGGTGGTCTCGAACGTGAAGGTGGTTTCCGACAAGGTTCCGGACGTGTCCAGCCTCGCGGCCTGGAAAAAGTCCTTCATCAAGCCCGGCATGACCGACAAGGAAGAGGCGCTCACCATTTGGAAATCGGTCTGCATGTTCCGCCACCAGGACAATCCCCCGCATGAATTCCTGGCCAGCGGCGAGGACGTCCGGGACACCATCAAGACCTTTAATGTGTACGGCTACAGCATGTGCGACGGCGCCTCCTGCGGCATCGAGGAGCTGTCACGGTATGTCGGGTTGACCGCGCGCGGGCGCGGCATTAACCGCCACAGCGTGCCGGAAGTCCAATGGGACGGCCAGTGGAACCTGTTGGATGCTTCGCTCATGACCTACTTCATGAACGACAAGGGCAAGCTCGCCAGCGTTCAGCAAATCATCGACAGCGTCCAGGGCTGGTACAAGGAGCACCCCGGTTACAAGGGCAACGACAACAAGATCTACCAGTTCGGCAAGAACATGGG
>JBOHNC010000031.1:0-7444 GCA_050730415.1 Planctomycetota bacterium | reverse complement strand
CGGTCAACCAGTCCGCCGTGAAACAAATGCCGGCGAAGCCGGCGCCTTATCGGGCAATAGGCGCGCAGTGAAAGGCATCGCGGCAGCCGCGGGACTGCTGGTCCTCGCAGGGCTTTTGAGCGCCTTCGGCGCGCAGATCGGGGGCCATGTTGTCGGCGAAAGCGGCGCGCGATCGCGGGCTTCGCTCGCGAAAATGGCTGCACGCGGGGGCGCGTGCGCTCCTAAACTTTGCGCGAACTCGGGGGCACTTATGTTTTCGAACGCCAAGGGCACCATCAACGCTCTCTCACGAGCGGGGCTCGCGAAAGGGCAAGCCGCTCACCGCGACGGCGCTCCCAGGGGGGAGTGCAAGCAATCTCGGCAAGCGACGCAAACAGCGCGACCTGCAGGAGCGGTCCATGTTCGATTGAAATGTCCAACGACTCGATCGGCGGGCGGTCCGGGTGGCGGGAGAGTGGCCGTCGCGGCTACCTACGTGGTGCGGAGGCCGAGGCCCATTTCGCCCAACCGCTGTTTGACTTCGTTGAGGCTGGTTTCGCCGAAGTTTTTGGTGCTGGTGAGTTCCTGTTCGGTTTTCTGGCAGAGGTCGCCGATGGTTTCGATGTTGAGGCGCTGCATGCAGCGGCGGGCGCGGACGGAGAATTCGATGTCGGTGACGGGGCGGTTGAGCACCGAATTGGAGGCATCGGCGCCGCGCATCCGGTCGCGGTGGGCGAGCTTTCCGTGGTCGAGCGTCATGCCCAGGCGCAGATTTTTGTTGGAGAGGATGGCTTTGATTTCGGCCAGTGAGGTTTCGCCGAAGTTTTTGTAGTTGAGCAATTCGCTTTCGGACTTGGTGACGATATCGCCGAGCGTGCGGATGCCCATTTTCGCCAGGCAGTTGCGGCTGCGGACGGAGAGTTCGAAGTCGGTGATGGGCGTGCGCAGGACGTTTTCGAGGCGCTCGGCTTCCTTGCGTTCGTTTTCGTCGAAGTACATCGAATGGGAGGCTTCGGCGTTTTTCAGGAACAGCGCGACACGGGTGTCGCCGACGCGGACCGCCAGCGCGGCGCGGTAGCTGGCGGCGGCGTGGTCGAAGTCTTCCTGGTCTTCCTTGAGCAGCCCCAGGTTGACCTGGGCGTTGGTGTACATCATGCCGCCGCCGGAGACGGCGCGGTAGTGTTTCTCGGCGGCTTCGTCGTCGCCGTACAGATCCATGATGGTGGCCAGGCGGAAGTGGCTGGCGCTGTGGTTGGGGTCGAGTTCGAGGGCGCGTTCGTAGAGCGCGGCGGCGGCGCGGGAATCGCCGGTGTCTTCGAGCAGACGGGCCTTCAGGTAGAAGGCGGTGGCGGTATTTTCGTGGGCGCCGGTGAGCTTGGCGACTTCCTTCTGGGCTTTTTCGACCTCGCCGGCGCGCAGGTAGGCTTCGGCCAGTTCGGCGGTCGGGTGGATCCCGGCGCCGTCGACGGCTTTGAGCAGTTCAACGGCTTCGGCGGGGCGGTCGAGTTCCATCAGCATCATGCCACGGGCGAGTTTGCCGGCGGGGGATTTGGGGTGCTCCAGTTCTTCCTGGGCGATTTCCATTTTCCAGCAGGCCCAGGCGAGCACGCCGCGGCGTTCGCCCTTGGCGGCTTTGCCGCTGAGCATGTCCTGCGTGGCTTTCTTGGCTTCGCGCGACTGGTAGCAATGCTGCCGGAGGGCCAGCACCTGTTCGGGCTTGAGCTCTTCGGTGTTCAGCAGGACGGCAATATCTTCGGCCATGCGCGGCTCTCCTGGGGCACTCGGCGGCGCAATCGGCGCACGCACGGGTGCAAGGGTGGAAACGGAAAATCATATGCGGCGGGCGGAAAAGTCAAGGTGCGGAACCGTCAAAGGGCGGCAAGATCGTGCAGGCTGGCGATGGTGCGCCAGGGCGGGTGGCCGGGATCGGGATGGCCGGGCCGGCGAATCCAGACGCCGCGGCAGCCGGCGCGCTGGGCGGCAATCAGGTCGGCGGCGCTGTCGCCGACGTGAATCACGCGTGCGGGGGGAACTTCGGCACGGCGGATGGCCAATTCCAGCAGGCCGTCGCGGCGGGCCATTTTGTAGGAGCGGCAGGTTTCGCTCACGAAGATGCGCTCGAAGGGCAGTTGGTGGCGCGCCAGCGCGGGGCCGATGATGGCTTCGTCGCTGTCGCTGGTGAGGATCAGGCGAAAACGGCCACTGAGCGCGACCAGCGCGGCGTGAACATCGGGGTACAGGGGCACGCGGCTGAGGTGGTCCATCCAGATGGCGGTGCCAACGGCGGAGCCGTTCGGGCTAGAAACTGCGAATTCACGCAATGTTTCATCCAAGGCGTAGGCGGTCAGGGCGCTGATGGTCGGAAAGGCGGCGGTCGGCGGTTCGCAGTCGGTGGTGGCATGGTAGTGATCGTTGAAGCGGCGGCTCCAGGCGGACGAAAAATCGACCTCCGGCAGGTGAGGTGCGAGGCGGTCGAGGACGGCGCGGGTGGCGGTGTGGTAAATCGCGCCCATGTCGAAAATGGTGCCATAGGCGTCGATGGAGATCAATTCGATCGGTTCGTGCATCGGGAAATCCAGGGGGGTCGGCGGGCGGGGGGGCCGGTCGCGGAAGGCTGGGTCATTATAGGGCCGATTGCTTCGAATTTCGTTTGTTTTGGAGGGTGAACTTTGGTACCATGGGAGGGTCTGGGATTCCCCTGCGGATTGCCGGTGGGGCTCGTCGTGTCCGTGGGCCTCACGGACTGGAAGTCTGAACTATGATGAAGCACCTCGGGTGGATTCTGCTGGGGCTCGTGTTGCCCTTCACCTTGGCGGCACAGAGTGCGCCACCGTCAACCTTGGGCACCGATCCGGTCGATGCCCAGAAAGCGACCTCGCCGGGCCGCGGCAATCCCCACGCCCAAAACGGCGGGACGCAGCACAATGGGACGCAAACCGGGTCCAGCGCGCCGTCGGTCCTGGCCAGCAACACACCCAACAACACCACCAACGGCAGCGGCGGGGGAACTTCCTCGAACGGCGCCAACGGTTCGAACTCGGGCGGCGGAACGGCCGGTAGCGGGTCCAGCGGCACGGCGGGCAACGGGGGTGCGATGACCTCGGGCACGAACACGGGCGCTGGCAGCGGCAATGGTTCGACCCCGCCCGGGACGACGGGGGGAGCGGGGAATTCGTCCTCCAGCAATCCAGCCGGCACGGGTTCGGGCGGCACGGGCGGCGCCAGCGGCCCGGCGACGGGTTCGGGCGGCACGGGCGGTGGCAGCGGCCCGGCGACAGGTTCGACCGGTTCGACCGGCGGCGGCGGTACGGGCGGCGGCGGTACGGGCGGCGGAGGGGGCTCGAACAGTTCGATGCAGGTGGTGGATTTGGGCGGCGGCGCCGGCCAGGACATCGACATTTCCAACAGCACTTCGACCAGCTACCAGTTCCCGAGCACGCAGGGCACCATTTCGGTGCAGGTGGGTACGGATGGTTCGGTGACTCTGATCGGGTCGTCCGGCGCGAGCGACTTGCAGATGCAGACCAACCCGACGCCGATGTCGGGGGTGGAAACGATCAACCAGTCGCTGAAAATCACGGGGGTGACCAGTCTTTCGGTGAAGATGATCGACGGCAAGATTTTCGTCAGCCTGCGGCTGGACCCGAACAACGTGACGGTGACCTACAACGACATCACGCCGGACGGCGAAACGCGACCGAAGGAAAACTACGCCTTCAAATTTATCGTGGCGGGCTATCCGCCGGTGATCATTCCCAACGGGAAGACGCTCAGCCTGCGGCAGAATCGCGAAGCGCTGCAGGCGCGGATGGCCGATTCGTTCACCGCGACCGGCGCGATGTATTTCCACAGCCGCAGCGACATCACGGTGCGGTTCGGCTCGTCGCTCCTGCCGGCTCCGGTCAGTCCGTAGGCGCCGGCGACGATCCGTCTGCCGGGGCCGGCGGCGGGCTGTCTGCCGGCGCCAGCGGCGGCTGGGGTGGCTCCGGCCGGATCGCCGGTTTCAGCCAAGCGGAGGCAACGCCGGTTGGCGGCCGCGCGGGACGAACGGGAGGGGCTGAAGCGGGCCGGGCGGTTCGAGGGGTCTGGTCGGCGACAGGGAGTCTGACTCGCGCATGAACGTGGGACGCTGCTACACTTCACCCGCCGAGTACCTCGCCAACTGCACCATCCCCGCGCTCGGCTGGAAATGGTCCTCCGACTGCGAAGTGATCGAGTCGAGCCAGGGTGCGACGCTGCTGTGGGCCGGCGAAATGCGGGACATTCTGCAGCAGGCGCAGGGCTTGGGCCTGCCGAATCTGCGGGTGACGCTGATGCTGGCGGCGGCGCTGCTGCGCCGGGAAGTCTATCTGGCCAGTCTGCCCGCGCCGACGGAAAACGAAGAACCGCTGGCGGCGCTGGCGCGCAAGCTGAGTCTCCACCCGCTGATGACGCGCCTGGAGCGAGGTTCGCCGCTGCCCTACCAGGTGGGGCAGTTCGTGCAGCGGGTTTTCCAGGGACTGGAACTGGACGGATTTTTCGGCGGCGATCCGCGCGACGCGTTGGCGCTGCTGGACGGCCAGCACACCTACCGTCAACTGCGCAAGCGCTGGGCCGGTGCGCCGAAAGACCCGCCGCTCGGTGTGGGCCTGACCGATGTGCAGGCGGTGGCCGTGCGGCTGAACGATCTGAACGCAGACGACATTCTGGACCTTTGGAAGACCGGGCACACGCACCTGGCGGCCTACGATGAGGTACTGACGACCCTGGGCCGCGACATCCTGGCCTATGCGCAGGAACAGGCCGGGGATGGGCCGGACAGCGGCCCGATGCTCACGCCCGACGAGGCGATGCGGGAAATCGCGCGGATGGAGGGCGGCGAGGTGGTGCTGCGGGCCGCGCAGGGCAGCTACCCGGCGCTGCATTTTCCGTCGCTGCGCAGCCGCGCGGAGGCCTCGCCGTCGGGCGGGTACTCGGACATCACCCGGCGCGGTTCGATCGACCGGGTGCTGATTTCGCAACTGGCCTACGATGCGGACGAGTTTCTCCGGCGCTTCGCGGAAAACGAACTGCTGTACTTTCAGAATCAGACCTTCCCCGCGATTCCGACCCAGCCGCTGATCTGCCTGGTTGACATGGGCGTGCATATGTGGGGTCGGCCGCGGCTGTTGGCCGCGGGTTGCGCGCTGGCGGCGTGGAAATCGAGTCTGGCGCGGCGGCGGCCTTTTGAGATGTTCCAGACCCAGTTCGGCGGCGTCGCGCCGCTGACGCCCGACCAGCCGCGCCGGCTGGCGGCCTACCTGACCGGCATCGACGACAGCGAATCGCCGGCCGAGGCCTGCGCCGACCTGTTTCGCCGCCGTCAGGCGGCGGTGCCGCACGGCGACCTGCTGCTGGTCACCAGCGTGCAGGCCTGGCGCGAACCGAGCCTGCACCGCGCGCTGGCGCCGCTGGCACCGGCCTGGCGGGTGTTTGCGATCACGCTCGACCGCAACGAGGAGATGCGCTTCTGGCAGGCCGTGCCGGGTTCGCCGTCGGCGCGGCTGCTTTCGCGGGTGGATTTTCGCAGCCTGGCTCCGCGCCAGGACGAAGCGCCGGCAACCACCCCGGCTCTTGCGGCGGAAACCGATCGCATCCTGCCCAACCTGTTTCGGCTCGGCCACCGCGAACCGGTCAGCGCGCTGGCGTTCACCCCGGACAGCTCGATTCTGTTCAGCGGCGATCTGGCCGGACGGGTCTGCTGGTGGGCGCCGCGGCGCAAGACGCTGGAGCAGGAAATCGTGCTGCCGCGCCACGGCATGTTCGTGCGCGGGTTGTGCGCCGGCGCCACGGTGCTGGCGGTGCTGGCGCAGGAAAATACCGTTCCCCCGCCGCCCGATCTGCGCACGCCGGCCGCCGCCGCCCGCCCCGCCGGGGCCTGGCGGCTGTTCCGCTACAACCTGCTGAGCGGCGAACCGATCGACGAATGCGCGCTGCCGGTGCCCTCCGACGGCTGGCTGCGCTGGCCGAAACTGGCCCCCGACCAAAACAGTGTGAGCCTGGCCATGCCGGGGCAGATTCTCCAGGTCCACTTCGCCGGCGGCGGCGGGCGCGCGCCGCAGTTGGACACCATCGCCGTGCCCGGCACGCCGATCGCCTACGTCCAGGGCCGGCGCTGGGACATGCAGTACATCCTGACCGAACAGCGCAATCTGTACCGCATTGAGTTCGGCCCGCGCGGCGGCTACTGCCGCCACCTGCGCCCCGAACCCGGCGCGCAGATCGCCGTCGATCGCGAAGGCGGCATTCTCGCGCTGCGCGGGCGCGACCTCGTCAACTACCCCGCCAATCCCAACCGCGACTCCGGCCCCTCCGACGAATCGATCGTGGCCTCGCTGAAGGACTCCTCCTGGCAGTCGCTGCAGGGCGCCTGGGACGGGAGCGTGCTGCTGAGTTCCCCGCAGCAAAGCGTTTTTCTGCCGGAGGACTCGCGCCAGAAACCGACCACCATCCCCATCCCGCTGGCACCCGGCGCCCCCTGGACGCTCAGCCCCTGGGCCAGCCTGATGGCGGTCGGCCTGCAACGCGAAGTCCGGGTGTTTCAGGCGCGCACCGGCGAAGCGCTTTTTTTCGCCCGGCCGCCGCGGCTGCAGTCGTCGGTGATGAGCATGTTCTTCGGATCGGGCGGCAACGAACTCTGGGTGAACTACGGTGCCACCTGTGGGCACCAGTGGGCTTGGAACGAAGGACTGGAATTCCGCCAGACCCAGAGCGTCCTGCATCCGGCGCGGAGCGTCAGCTACAGCCTAATCAACAGCGCCGTGCACCGGATCGAATTCTACGCCGGGCGCGCGCTGCTGGCGATGGGCCGCCACCGCATCGAGGTCATCGGCAACGGCCGCGGCTGGAACAGTTGCGACGAGCTGGTCTCCTGCGCCGTCCACCCAGACGACGCCCTGCTGGCGGTGCTCGACAGCCGCAACGTCATCTGGCTGATGCGCGCCGACGACCTGCGCCTGATCGCCGCGCTGTACGCCAGCGAAAATGGGTTTGCGGCCTGGAGCGCCGCGGGGCACCGCCTGGGCAACCAGTCGATCCTGGCCGGGTCGGCCGGCCAGGGGCCGGACCAGCACGGCGGGGGTGAAACCGCCTGCCGCAGCTTCGCCGATTTCCTGCGCAGCGAAGCCCGCCTGGGCCCCCGCCCGGCCGGACGTCGCGCGCCGGCTCCGACCGCTACGGCGGCCAATCCGGGTCCGTCCGGCCCGTCCGGCCCGTCCACCTCGGGCACCTCGGCCACCCCGGCCACCCCGTCCGGCCGGGCCGGCCGGCCCGGCCCGGCCGGCGCCGACGGCGGCAAAGGCAGCTTCCCCTGGGATCGCCTGCTGTGACGGCCGAATTCCCGGCCGGGGCCGCCGCCGATTCGAGCGCCTCCGGCGGCCACTTGCCGGTCGCCCCACCGCCCCGCCTTCTTCGCAGACGCACCCTCGCCGGGAAACCGCAACCGAAC
>JBOHNC010000030.1:0-20802 GCA_050730415.1 Planctomycetota bacterium | reverse complement strand
ATCCTGATCGGCGCCGATCAGGCTTTCCGAATGCCCCAGAAACAGCAGGCCGCGCGGCGCCAGCACGCGATGGAACCACCGGAAACATTCCAACTGCGTCGGCCGGTCGAAATAGATGCACACGTTGCGGCAGAACACCGCGTGGAAGGGCCCTTCCAGATCGCGCGGGCGGATCAGGTTGGCCTTCTGAAAGGAGACCGCCCGGCGCAGTTCGGGAGCGACTCGAACTTTGTCGCTGAACTGGCGATGGCCCTTTAGAAAATGCCGGCGCACCAGCTCGCGCGGCAGGTGCCGCACCCGCTCCTCGGCATAGATTCCCGCCGCGGCGACCCGCAGGATCGAAGCCGACAGGTCGAAGGCCTGAACCTGAAACCGCCGCCCGGGGCCGTCGCTCAGGGCGTCGCTGAGACACATCGCGATCGAGTACGGTTCTTCGCCGGTCGAACAGCCGGCGCTCAGGATGCGCAACGCCGGCAGCTCGCGATGTTCCTGCACGAACGGCCCCCTCAGATAGTCGAAATGCGCCCCCTCTCTGAAAAAACCGGTCACATGAGTGCAGATCGATTCGATCAGACGGTCGAATTCCGGGGCGTTGGCGTCGCCGCTGCGCAGCAGGTCGAGGTAGGCTCGGAAGCTGAGCAATCCCAGCGCCCGCAGGCGGCGGTTCAGCCGGTTCTGCACCAGGACACGCTTGTGTTCGAACAGCCGGATTCCGCTGTGGCGGTGGACCAAATCACGCAACTGGTGAAACTCGGCGGCGTCGAGCGGCGGGAGCGGCGAGGACGGGGGAACCGTCGGCGGCGGGGTGCGGGTCATGAGCGGGGCTCCGACGTCGCCGGGCCTGGGTTCAGCTCCGCCACGGTTCGGTGGTCGTCCTGGGTCAGCACCTTTTCGATGTGGAGCAGCAGACACACGCCGCCGGGCGTTCGCACCAGCCCGCGCAGGTAGGCGGTGTCGACTTGTACGCCGAAGGAGGGCGGCGGTTCAATCGCGCCGGGTTCGACCGCGATCACCTCCCGTACCGAGTCCACCCAGGCGCCGATCAGCAGCGTCCGGCCGCCGGGGTGAATTTCAAACACCACGATGCAGGTTTCGGCGGTCGCCGCCGGCGCCTGCATGCCGAACTTCAACCGCAGGTCCAGCACCGGGATGATTTTGCCGCGCAGGTTGACCACGCCCCGGATGTAAGTCGGCGTGTTGGGCACCGGCGTGATCGGCGCCAGCGCGATGATCTCGCGCACCGTCAGGATGTCCGCGCCGTAGGTTTCCGAGGCCAGACGAAAGGTCAGAAATTTATCGCGGGCGCGGATGTGATCCCCCCGGGCTTCGTCACTGGCCATGCCTTGCCTCCCGTGCCATCTGCTGCCAGCCCACGCGGCTGGCAACCCTTCAAGCGCCCCGACCGGCCGGCGCGCTAAAACCGCTTGAAATCATCCTCGGCGATCTTGGCTTCCTCCGCGTCGTCCAGCGGCAGCACCTGTTCGGCGCGGGTCCGCCCAGCGCGTTTGCGGGCGCCCGGGGTACCCGGCGCGGCCTGGTCGGTCTGCGCTTTCACCGCTTCTTTTCCGCCTTCCACGGCCTTCGAGCCGTCTACGCCGGCCCCGCCAGCTTCGCCAGCCGCTCTCGCGCCGGCAGCCGGCTCTGCTTTGGCCGCCGCCTTGGGGCCGCTCTCTCCCGGATCGATCTCGCCCTTGCGTTGGCCCAACGCCGACCGCCCGACCAGTTGCGTCAGCGCCTGAACCGCGTCGTTCAGCAGTTGCGCCTGCCCGGCCATCTGTTCGCTGGCCGCCGCCGATTCCTCGGCATTGGAAGCATTATCCTGCACCACGCGGTCCATTTCCTGCACCGCGGTACTTAATTGTCCGATGCCTTGCGATTGTTCGTGCGAGGCGGAGGAAATTTCGCTGATCAGATCGTTGACCTGCTTAACAGCCGCACTGACGTCGTTGAAGGCTACCGCGACCCTCTGCGTGGTGTCGATGCCCTGGCCGGTGCGGCGAATCGACGCCTCGATTTTCGTCGCCGATTCCTTGGCCGCTGCGGCCGTCCGCTGCGCAAGATTGCGAACCTCGTCGGCAACGACGGCAAATCCGCGCCCGGCTTCACCCGCCCGCGCCGCCTCGACGGCCGCGTTCAGCGCCAGCAGGTTGGTCTGGAAGGCAATCTCGTCGATGGTCTTGATGATTTTGCCGACCTCGTCGGAGGCCACCTTGATGCCGTCCATGGCCGTGTTCATTTCGACGATCGCCCGGATCCCCTCGTCGGCCACCTTGCGCGTCTTGTCGGCCAGGCCGCGCGCCTGCACGGCATTGTCGGCGTTCTGGCGGGTCATCGAGGCCAATTCCTCCAGCGAAGAGGAGGTTTCCTCCAGGGAAGAGGCCTGTTCGGAGGAACCTTCGGCCAGTTTCTGGCTGGCATCGGCGAGTTGGCGCGACCCGCCGGTCACCTGCGCCGTGGTGGCATTGAGGTTCTTGATCACGCTGTTGAGCGGCCGGTTGATCGAGCCCATGATGAGAATCGCAAGCACGATCGTCGCAACCAGGCTGAGACCGGTCAGCAGAAAATAGGATGTGCGGTTCTGCTTGTAGGTGTCGATCCGGATGTCCAGCAGCTTGTCCAACTCGCCGTTGGCCACCTGCCAGAACTGGTAGGCCGCGGAGCGCGCGGTGTCCCCCGATTTCAGGAATTCGTCCGGCGAGATGTCGGAGATTTCATTGCGCCGCACGCTTTCGATCAGCATGCTGAATTTGTCGCTGGCCTCGGTGTAATCGGCCAGGGAGCGCGGCAAATTTTTCTTCATCGAGTCCATGACGCCTTCGCCGACGGGATCCTCGGCGAGCGCGATTTTCGTGCTTTTGGTCACCCGCGTGATGTCGGCGCCCTTCAGCATGGCGGCATACACCAGCATCTGTTCCTGCTCGTCGAGGTTCAACGCGGAGTACCCGCGCACATGGATCGTTTCGTTGGCGCCGGTGTGCGCCCGCAGAATCCGGTCGCCGGTGTTGATGATGTCCGCGAGACGGTCCTGCGTCTGCGGCAGCGCCAAGACCGTGACGTCCACGAGGTAGTAGCTGTCGAGGTCAGGGTCGAGCACCAAATTGGAGGTGTCGCCGATGTAGCTCATCAAATCCCGCACAGCGTTGTCGATCTCATTGTGACGGTCGTTGCTGGAATGCTCCCCAATGGAATCCATGGACGTGATCAGGTCGGTCCACTTTTTGCGGATCGTAGCCGGCAGCAACTGGTCCTTCTGCCGCAGCTTCAAATCGGCGGGCGTCATTTTCAATTTGTCGCCCAGTTCCTGATTCACATTGTCGAGGTCGTCGAAGGCCAGGTTGATTTTGCTCGTCAGCAGGTTCAGCTTGATTTTGGCCGCCACCTTTTCGTCGCCGCCCGCCCGCAGATACACCTGCATGGCCATCATGTGGCGGGGCAGCAGATCGACCAGTTCATCCAGCGGCCGCATGTATTCGTTGCCGTATTTTTCCCACTGGCCGAAATCGATCGTCTTATTGCTCTCGACCACCAGCAGCCAGAACTGCACGCCGATGGGCAACATGAACGAGGCCACCAGCAGAAGCAGCTTGGTGCGCACCGTCGATTTCGTGAACCACGAAAACATGTCGAATCTCCTCTGCCCGCCCGCTACAAACTCAGCCCGCTCGCGCGGGCGCGGCCCGCCAGGCCGCCACGATGCCCGCCGCGTCGAGAATCAGGCGCACCCGGCCGTCGCCGAGAATCGCGCCGCCGGAAATGCCCTTGACCCCCTGCAGCCGATCGCCCAGCCCCTTGATCACCACCTGCTGCACCCCCAGAATTTCGTCCACCTGCAGCGCGAAGCGCTCCCCGCGGTCCTCCACGATGATCGCAATCGCGTGGCACGGGTTCCGTTCCGCCGACGCATCCCCGACCGCCTCGCCCATTTGCACCAGCGGATGCGACCGCCCCCGCAATTCCAACGTCCGGCCACGCTCATGCACCGTGCCCAGTTGCGCAGGGGTCGGTCGCAGCGATTCGATCACCAGCGCCATCGGCAGAATGAATTCCTGCCTACCCACGCGCACCAGCAGCCCGTCGATGATCGCCAACGTCAGCGGCAGCGTGATCGTGAAGGTCGTTCCGCGCCCGGGGGTGCTCGCGACATGCACCCGGCCGCCCGCGTGCGCCGCCTGGCTGCGCACGACATCCAGCCCGATGCCCCGCCCCGAGACGTCGGTGACCTTTTGAGCGGTGCTGAACCCCGGTTCAAAAATAAACTGCTGCAACCGCGCCGCATCGGCGCTCTGGCCCGCCGCCAGCCAGCCCTTCGCGCGAGCCTTGTCGCGGATTTTTTCCAGGTCCAATCCGCGCCCGTCGTCGCCGACTTCCACCACCACGTAGCCGCCCTGGCTGTGCGCCGCCAGCCGCAAGGTCGCCCGCGCCGGTTTGCCCTGACGCTCCCGAACCGCCGGCTCGTCCACCGCGTGATCGACCGCGTTGCGAATCAGATGAGTGAGCGGATCCACCATCAATTCGATCAGCGATTTGTCCAGCTCCGTGTCCGCCCCCTCCACCAGCACCTGGACCTCCTTCGCCTGGCGATGCGCCAGGTCGCGGGCGATCCGTGTCATCCGCGCGAAGGTTTCCTTGAGCGGCACCATCCGCAAGGTCATCGCCAGGGTCTGCAATTCGCGAGTGGTCTTGGTCGCCAGCGAAATCCGCCGCTGGAGCACCTCATCCTGCAACACCGCCAGCCGCGGATCCTGAAATATCTGCAGTTGCGTGATCGCCAATTCGCCGATCGCGTTCACCAGCCGGTCCAATTTTTCGACGTGGACGCGCACCAGGGCGGCGCTGGCGTGGTCGCTTTCGCGGCGGTCGCGAAACAGCGTGGCGCGCGCAGCGGTTCCCTCCGCCGCCGGCACCGCCGCCGGTTCGCCGGTTTTTACGCCTGACGCATCCGGCGCCGCAGGTTCCTGCCGCGGTTCGGCGGTGGCCGGCGCAGGCGGCCCATCCGGCGCCGCGGGCGAAGCGTTTGCGGTGGACAGCGTGCTTGGAGTGGCCCGAGCCGCCGAATCAGGCGCCGGCACGGCCGCACGCCCGGTAGGTTCCGATGGGGTCGGTGCTGCGGTTGCGGCGGGAGCCCCTCCATGCGCCGGCCGAGCGCCCTCCGGCTGCGGCGCCTGCGATCGCGAATCCGCATCCGATCCACAATTTTCACCGGCCTGCAATTCCTGCCGCAGTGCACGATAGCTTGCCGGCAGCAACGGCAGGGGTTGCTCCGGTGCCGCCACGTGCGCGCGCAGCAAGTCAAGCATCCCGCGGGCCGCGTCAACGACCCGCAAAATCAGATCGCACTCCTCGCGGCGGATGCCCGTTTCGCGCCGGCGCGCGCGGTCGATCAGGCCTTCAGAATCGTGAACCAGATCCCGCGCTGCGTTCAGGTCGAGAAATCCGGTGACGCCCTTCAGCGAGTGGAAGGCGCCGAAGGCACTGGTCAGCGCCGCGAAGTCCTGCGGCTGATTTTCCAGATGCAGCACGGCCGCTTCAACCGCATCCAGATGCGCGCCGGATTCGAGGAAAAAATGATTCATGATTTCCACCGAGGTGGAGGTGTCGTAGCGGAGCACTTCGTGGCCGCCCGCGGTTGGCGCACTCTCGGCCCGGGGCGGCGGCGTGACGGCCGCGAACCCGCGCCCGGGTTCGGCGGCGGACGAGGCGGCGGTGCGCCGTTCGGTGGACTGCAACTTCCGGCGCAGATCCTCCAGCCGGTTGGAAAAGCGGTTGTAGCCAGCCGGTTCAGGATCGGGGTCGGCAAGCAGTCGGTTCAGATCGTCCCATTCAGCCGCGGCGCCCATCGTAGCGCAGGGCTCCGCCAGTTCGGCCAGCAGAGGCGACAGGACGGCGCGGTCCAGCCGGCCGAGCAGAACCAGTTTGAGTGCCAGAGCTTCGATCGCTGAAAACGGGCCGGACATAGGGTGCATCTCAAGTTTTGCAGGCCGTGAGCGCCCAGTTTCCACGCCTCCGGAAGGACCACGTCGAAACATTGGGCAAAAGCGATTCCAATTTTCTCCCAGCGCCGCGACACCCCTGCGCGCTTGAACCGGCGCCGAGGCCTCGCAGCCTTCTACCCGGCGCAAAAACCGCGCGGAAAACTCGCCTCGGGACTGAATCGGGACCCGACCGTCAGGTTGGGATTCACCCTTCAGCCTGCATGACCCATGGGAGAACTCGGAAAACGGAAAATAGTCTAGCACGGCTTGCGCAGCGATTGCGCCCGATTCATCCGACAGCAGGGATGGTCGTCATCAACGGAACAAAACGGCGCACGATTGCGGTATTTTGGGGGAAAGCGATCGAATTTTTCGCTATTTCAGGCTCGCTCCACGCATTATTAAGTTCTCATTAATTGGCCCGCCGACACCAATTGCTCCTCCCCATTTTCCCCCGCGCGTGGCACCCCCCCCGCGCGCGCACCCATCCGGACCGACTTGTCAACCAGGCGCAGCACAGAACGGCCGGAAATCTGGTGTAAGGGATTACAACCTTGATCTTCCAAATCCCATCAAGGTCCGCGGTCGCTCAGCCGGCCCATCAGACGGAGCAGCCCGTCGAGGATCGTCAGGGGATGCAGCGGAACTGCCGGGAGTGCTGTGAACTTTGGCGGGAGCCGGCGCAGGGGCGGTTCGGGATTCCGCTCCGGTCGGATTCTGCTCGCGCACCGCCGCCTGGTCTCAGGCTGGCGGTTGAAACTGTGTCGCGAGGTATCCTTGTAACTAGCAAATTCCCAGATCAATTTACTTTTGCAGGTCCTTCAGTAGTTGCCGTCCGGTCGCGCTCCCTTTAGAATCGACCCGTCAGGTGAGAGAGAGCGCCGTTGCTGCATTCAAATTCCGCGCTTCAATCGCTCGTGGTCAGAGCGTCCGGGCGAATATGTGCACTCCCGCTTCCCTGGGTGGTGGAGACAATGCGTCCGCTCCCGATCGAGGGAGTCGCCGCCACGCCTGCCTATATCCTCGGCCTCGCCGTGATCCGCGGCATCGCCACGCCCGTGGTGGATCTGGCCGTCCTGCTGGGCGCGCCGCAGCGATCCGACTTCGCCCGCTTCGTCACCGTCCGCGGCAGTTCGAGCAGCGACGCCACCGCCGCCGCGTTGGCGGTCGAGGCCGTGATCGGCGTCGAGGTGCTGCCGGCCGGGAAGGTCGGCGAGCTGCCGCCGCTGGTGAGTGCCACCAGCCCTGAAATCATTCAGGCCGTCGGCAGCGCCGATGAGCGGCTCCTGCTGCTTCTGCGCCAAGCTCGCCTGTGCCCGCCGGAATTGGAGGCGCTCTGGAGCACCCCGGAGGTGCAGCCATGAACACCGCTCCCCTTCGCCAAGATGCCAACGCCTTCCGTGAGCTCATCGCCGAGCGCCTCGGGCTGCACTTCGACGACGACAAGCAATCCTGGCTGAACGAATTGCTGGCCGAACGCGTCGCGGCGCTGTCCCTGAGCGGCCCGGACGAATATTTCGCGCGCTGGTCGATGGGTTCGGATTTCGGGCTGGCCGAGTCCCCCCGGCTGGCCGAAGCCCTGACCGTGGGAGAGACCTTTTTCTTTCGCTACAGCGACCAGTTCCGTGCGCTGGTCGAGGCGGTGCTGCCGACGCTGCTGGCCGACCGCCCGGCCGCCAAACCGCTGCAGCTTCTGTCCGCCGGTTGCGCCACCGGGGAAGAACCCTACACGCTCGCGATTCTTCTCCTCCGCCACCTGCCCGCACCCGGGCGGCGCGGCGCAATTCAGGCCCTGGACCTGAATCCGCGCTCGCTGGCCCGCGCCGAACGGGCCCGCTACTCGGCCTACGCGCTGCGCCAGACCGATCAGGACACGATCGCGGAATTTTTTACGCCGGTGGGCAAGGAATTCCAGCTCGCGGACAGCGCGCGGGAACTGGTCACCTTTCATGCCGGCAACCTTGTCACCCCCGCTCCCGACCTCTACCGGCCTGGCCGGTTCGACGTGATTTTCTGCCGCAATGTGCTGATGTACTTCACCCCGGCCGCGATGCAAACCGCGGTGGCCCACCTGGCGCAGGCGCTGGCGCCCGGTGGGTTTCTGTTCCTTGGGCATGCCGAAACGCTGCGCGGCCTTTCGCATGAATTCCATCTGATCGGCAGCCACGATACCTTCTACTACCGCCGCAAGCTGCCGGGCGAAGCGAGCAGCGAGCCGCTTCAATCCAGCCGGCTCGAGCGGCCCAGCCGCGGGAACGGCGACGGCGCCGCTGTTCCCGGCGCCGCGTCCACCCCCAGTGGCAGCGGGCTCGGCGGAGCCTGGGTGGCGGCCATCGAGCAGGCCACCGAACGAATCAAATCGCTCCGGCCCGGCAGCGCGCTGGCCCCGTCGGTGGTAGCGCCCCAGCTGTCCAGCGCCCCCAACGCCTCCAACGCCTCCAACGCCTCCAACTCCTCCAACTCCTCCATCGCCCCCGCAGCTCCCAACGCCTCCGTCGCTTCCCAAGGTCCCGCCTTCCCAACCGCGATCCAGCCACGAGCTCAACCTCAGCGCCGGTCGCCGGGCCGGCCCCTGGGTCAAGCGATGGACCTGGTGCGGGAGGAGCGTTTCACCGAGGCGCTGGCTCTGTTGCACGGCGGACCGAATGCCCCACCGGCCGACCCCGACACGCAACTGCTGGTGGCTGCACTGCTGATTCTGGCCGGCCGCCGCACCGAAGGCGAGGAAGCCTGCCGACGGCTGCTGGCACACGACGAGATGAACGCCGGGGCGCACTACCTGACCGCGCTCTGCCGCGAAGACGGCGGCGACACCGCCGGCGCGGTGCGCCATCATCAGACCGCCGTGTACCTCGACTCCACCTTCGCCATGCCGCAGTTGCGACTCGGGCTGATCGCCCGCCGGCAGGGCGACCGGGCCGGCGCGGCCCGCGCGCTGGCGCAAGCGCAACTGCTGCTGGCGCGGGAGGACGCCGCAAGACTGCTGCTGTTCGGCGGCGGGTTCGGCCGGGAGGCTCTGATCGAAATGTGCGCCGGCGAACTGCGCACGCTGGGAGGCATCGCATGACCGCTCCCGACACCCATTCTTCCGCCGCTCCAGCCACCGCCGCAGCCGCCGCCCTGGGCGCTGATGCGAGTCTGCAAGCGCTGAAAGCCGCCTTTGACCGCAGCTTCGCGCAACACCCCGCGCCGCCCACCACCGGCCAGGAACATCTTCTGGCGGTGCGCATTGGCGGCGATCCCTACGCGCTGCGCGTGGCCGACATCGTCGCCATCGCCCACGCCGGGCGAATCGTTCCGGTGCCCTCTCCCACCCCGGAGTTGGTCGGGCTGTCGGGCCTGCGCGGCGAACTAATTGCGCTGTATCACCTGGGCATGCTGCTGGGATATCCGCGCGGGAGCGCCGCGCCGCGCTGGTTCGTCCAGGTCGGCGATCCGGACACCATCGGCCTGGTATTCGATCGCTTCGAAGGCTATTTGCTTGCCGACGCCACGCAGCGCAGTGCGCCGGCGGTCGGCCAGCCGCGCCGCGACCACATCGACGAAGTGATCCGGCTGGGCGCGGAAGTTCATTCGGTGATTTCAATCGACTCGGTGCTGAAAACCGTTCGCAAACTGGTGGAAGCAGGTCGTTCAAAAAAGGAGTGAGAGGCCATGCAGAAATCGTGGACGTTCGGGCAGCGGCTGGCGTTCGGCTTTGGCGTGATCGTGGTAATTTCCACGATCGTGTCGCTGGTGGCGGTGTTCGCGATGAACCTGGCGATCGCCGCCAAGGACGACGTGATCAACCACAACGCCCAGAACATGATCGATAGCGCCGAACTGACTGCGGCGATCGACGCCAAGATAGCCGCCATCCGCGGCTACCTGCTGGACAAGAGTCCGACCTCCGTCGACAACGCCAAGGAGGCCCAGGCCGCCATGGACGAAAATTTCGCTACGCTCCAGAAGGACGTGACGGATTCCAAAAGTCTCGAGCACCTCACCAAATTGGGTACGCTGTTGAGCCAATACACCGGCGCCGTGGATCACGCCAAGCAGGCGCGTGAGGCGAGTCAAACCCCCGACGCGGCAACCAAGGTCCTGAACGACGAAATGCTGCCCATCCGAGCCCAGATGAAAACCGAGCTGGCTGCCTTCTACCAGCGCGAACAGCAGTTGCTCCAGACCGGCAAGGACGACGCGACCCACACCGCCAACACCGCGACAATCGCGGTAATCGTCGGCGTGATCGTCGGCGTGATCCTCGCCATTCTGATCGCCTGGCTGCTCACCTCCACCATCACCCGCCAAATTTCCAGCGCAGTGAATCACATCCAAAGCAGTTCCACCGAACTGCAATCGGCGGCCAACCAGCAGGCCACCAGCGCGAAGGAAAATTCGACCGCGATGAGCGAAATCACCACCACCGTAAACGAGTTGCTGGCGACTTCCCGCCAGATTGCCGAAAGCGCCCAGCGAGTCTCGGCCATCGCCAGCGAAACCGCCACCGGGGCGCGCTCGGGCGAACACACCGTCCAGAAAACCCAAGAGGCGGTCGCCGGTATCAAGCGCCAGGTGGACATGATCGTCACCCACATGCTGGACCTGGGTAAAAAGTCCCAGCAGATCGGCGGCATCCTGGAAATCATCAACGAACTTTCCGAACAGACCAACATTCTGTCGATCAACGCAACGATCGAAGCCGCCGGTGCAGGCGAAGCCGGCAAGCGCTTCGCGGTGGTGGCCGAGGAAATCCGCAAACTCGCCGACCGCGTCGGCAGCTCCACCAAGGAAATCCGCGTCCTGATCGACGACATCCGTGCCTCGGTGAACACCACCGTCATGGCCACCGAATCCGGCTCCAAGGCCGTCGACACCGGCATCCACCAGTTCACCGACGTCGCCAGCGCCTTCAAACAAATCGTCGGCTCGGTCGTCACCACCACCGAAGCGGCGCGGGAAATCGAGCTGAGCACCAAGCAACAGGCCACCGCAGTGGAGCAGGTCAACGTGGCGGTCGCCAACGTGGCGCAGACCACCAAGGAAACCGAGGCCAGCTCGAATCAGACTTTCCAGACCGCCTCCCAGCTCACCGGTCTGTCCAAGGATCTTTTGCTGCTCATCCAGGCGAGCGCCTAGCCCATGCCGGCCGACCCTTACAAATACTTTCGGATCGAAGCCCGCGAATTGCTCGACGGATTGAAAGCTGGCGCGCTCGATCTGGAACGGGGAAGCGCGGGGCGCGAGCCAGTCGGGCGGCTGCTCCGGCTGGCACATACCCTCAAAGGGGCGGCGCGGGTGGTCAAGCAGTTGCCGGCCGCGGAACTGGCGCACAGCATCGAGGAAGTCCTCGCACCCTACCGGGAAACCCAGGTGGCGGCGCCGCGTGAAGTCATCAACACCCTCCTGCGCCTGTTGGAGTCGCTCGAACGCAACCTGCGCCAATTGGACGCGCCGCCGGAAACTCCGCCGGCCCGGCGCTCCGACCTGGCGGGGCTTCAGGGGGCGCCAGGAGCGGCGCTCCCCGTGTCAGCCGGGCGCGCTGTGCCCAGTTCCGGCGTGGCCGAAAGCGCCGTTCCGTTCGGTGTCGGCGACGCGCCGGCGGGCGCGAGCGGCGTTGCAAACTCAAGCAGTTCCATCGACCCGGGCGGTTGGGGCGGGGCGGGCGGCAACGACCCCGCCCTGGCCACGGTCCGGATTGAAGTCCGGGAAATGGACCGGCTGCTCGAGAACATTCTTGAAGCCGGCGTTCAGGTTGCTGCGCTGCAGCCGACGCTGCGCCGGCTCGAAGAGTGCCGTCACCTGGCGCTGATCGTGCAGAACCAGTTGGCCGCGCTGGCAGCCCACGCCGATCGGCAGACCGCAGCGCTCCCCGATTCCGGCACGGGGTATTCCGGCGCCGTCGGCGCACCGGGCCTCGCGCGCGGCCGGGTCCTGGCTGAAGATTTGCGCTCCGCGCTGACCTCCCTGCGCAACGACCTCGCGCCGGTGCTCAACCGGGCCGAAACCGAACTGCTGCTGGCCCGCGACCATGCGACGCAACTGCGACTGATGCCGGCACACACGATTTTCGGAGCGCTCGAGCACGCCGCGCGTGACGCCGCCACGGCGCTGGACAAGCAGTTGGAGTTCGCGACCGCCGGCGGCGAGGTGCGCCTCGACGCCCACGTCCTGATTTCGCTCCGCGACGCTCTCCAGCACGTCGTCCGCAACGCGGTCACCCACGGCCTTGAAGCCCCGGCGGCGCGCCAGGCGGCAGGCAAACCGCCAGCGGGCCGGGTGACCCTGAGCGTCGAACGGCAGGGCCACCGCGTCGCATTTCTGTGCCGCGACGACGGCGCCGGCATTGACTTGGCGGCGGTGCGCGCCGCGCTGGTGCGGCGCGGTCAGATTTCAGCGTTCGAAGCGCAAGCGCTCGACGACGCCGGCGTGTTGGATCGCCTGCTGGAAGGCGGCCTCAGCACCCGCACCGACGTGACCGACATCGCCGGCCGCGGCATCGGCCTCGATGTCCTGCGCGCCACCATCGCCGAACTCAAAGGATCGGTCGACGTTCGTTCCAGCGCCGGCGTGGGCACCGAAGTGGAACTGGTCGTGCCGATTTCCCTCGCCGCGCTGGCGGCGCTGGAAGTCGAAGTCGACGGCGCGACGGTCGCAATTCCGCTGGAAGCCGTCCGCGAAACCCTCCGCGTCGGTCCCGGTGATGTGGCATATACCTCCGCCGGAGCCACTCTGCCCCACCGCGGCACGGCCATCCCCTACCTGCCGCTGGCGCCGATCCTCAATCCCGCCGCGGCCGCCGCGCGCGAGAACGCCGCGACCGCCGTCATCGTGGCCTCCGGCGAGCGGTTGGCGGCCGTCGGCGTGGACCGCCTGAAAGGCGTCAGCACCGTGGTGCTTAAACCGCTGCCGCCGCTGTGTTCGGGGGACCCGATCATCGCCGGGGCTTCGCTCGATGCCGCCGGCGATCCCCAGCCGATGCTCGACCCCGCCCGCCTGGTCGACCGTGCCGCCAGCCCCGGCGCCAGCGGCGCCGGCGGCGTTGCCGCGCCGGCGATGCAGCCGATTCTCGTGGTCGACGATTCACTCACCACGCGGATGCTCGAGCAGAGCATTCTCGAATCGGCCGGCTACCCGGTGGAAATTGCGACCTCCGCCGAAGAGGCGCTCACCAAGGCCCACGCCAAACGCTACAGCCTGTTCGTGGTGGATGTGGAAATGCCCGGCATGGACGGCTTCACCTTTGTCGCGCGCACCCGGGAAGATCCCGCCCTGCGCGATATTCCGGCCATCCTGGTGACCAGCCGCGCGGCGCCGGAAGACCGTCGCCGCGGCGCACAGGTCGGTGCGCGAGCCTACATCGTCAAAGGCGAATTCGATCAGGGCTTCCTGTTGCAGACCATTCGGTCCTTGGTGGGGTGATGCATGAATCCAATCCGTATCCTCGTCGTCGACGATTCCCTGACCGTACGCAAACGGGTGGTCGAAGTTTTCGGGACCGACCCGGGCCTGACGGTGGTGGGCGAAGCCGAGGACGGCCAGCGCGCGATTGAACTCTGCCGCGAACCGCGTCCCGATGTCATCACCATGGACATGATGCTGCCGGTGATGTCCGGTTTGGCCGCCACTGAATACATCATGGCCTACCACCCCACCCCGATCCTGATCGTCTCCGCCTCGATCAACCGTGGCGAACTGCACCGCACCTACGACGCCCTCGCCGCCGGTGCGGTCGATGTGATCGAAAAACCGCTGGGCGGCGAGACCAGCAACACCTGGGAACGCGACCTGATCGCCGCGGTGAAAATGGTGTCGAAGATCAAAGTCATCACCCATCCGCGCGCACGCCTCGGCAAAAGCCGCGGGACCCCGCTCCCCGCGCCGGCCCCGCTGCGGTTCGGCGCTCCGCCGGAGCCGAACCCGACCGCCACGCTCGGGGACGGCGCGAACCAAAGCCTGCCGGCCTGGCGGGCCGGCGTTCATCCGGTGAAGCTCCTGGCGCTGGGCGCTTCCACCGGCGGCCCGGCCGCCATCCTGCAGGTGCTCAAAGGTCTGCCCGCCCAGTTCCCAATCCCCATCCTGCTGGTGCTTCATATCGGCGCCCCCTTTGCTGCGGCACTGGCCGAATGGCTGGGGCAATACGCGCCCATGCCGGTGGTCTACGCCCGGGACGGGGAAGCTCTGCCGCAGCGCGGCCGCCCCGGGGTCTGGATGGCGCCCGCCGACCACCATCTCATCGTGGAAGGCGGGCTCCTGCGCCTGACCGAAACGCCGGAACGGTTTTCCTGCCGGCCCTCGGTCGATGTGCTCTTCGAATCGGTGGCGCGCGAATTCGGCCCGCGGGCGGCCGGCTGCCTGTTCACCGGCATGGGCAAAGACGGTGCCCAGGGACTGCTTGAAATGCGCCGCAAAGGCAGTTGGACCGCCGCGCAGGACGAAGCCAGTTCCGTGGTGTTCGGCATGCCGCGCGAAGCCATTCAATTGGGCGCCGCGCAACGGGTTCTTGGGCTCGATCAGTTCGCGCCCGCGCTGCTGGCGCTGGCGGCGGAATGACGAGGCAGCCAAGTCGCGGGCACCGGATTTCAGTGGTACGCGCAGGCCGGGTGGAGTATACAGAGTAGGTACAGCGTGCGGGGAGGGGGGCATGCAGTTTAGAATTCTGATCGTCGACGACAGCCTGACCGTCCGCAAGGACCTGGAAGCCGCCTTCGCGGCCGACGGCTATTTCGTGACCCTCTGCGCCACCCTCGACGCCGCCCGCCAGGCGCTGGCGCACAGCAGCTACGCCCTGATCGTCCTCGATGTGGTGCTGCCCGACGGCGACGGCATCGATTTCCTGCGCGAAGTGAAGGCGAATCGCATCACCGCCACCCTTCCCGTGATGCTGCTCACCAGCGAAACGCAGGTCGCCGAACGGCTGCGCGGACTGACGATCGGCGCCGGCGACTACGTCGGCAAACCCTACGACCTCAGCTACGTGCTCAGCCGTGCCCGCGAAATGATCCGCACCGGGCGTCCCACCGAGCCGCCCGACAGCGCCCCACACATTCTGCTCATCGACGACAGCATCACCTACCGCGAGGAATTCCGCGCCTCGCTCGAATCTGCCGGCTACAACGTCCTGACCGCCGGCAGCGGCGAGGAAGGCCTGCAGATTGCCATGCACCGCCGCCCCGCCCTCGCCGTGGTTGACGGCCAGCTCCCAGGCATTGACGGCCCCACGGTCATCCGCCGCCTGCGGATGGACACTGCCCTGCGCAACATGCCCTGCGTCATGCTGACCGCCTCGCTGGGATATCAGAACGAAGTCACCGTGCTCGATTCCGGCGCGGATGCCTACATCACCAAAAATGCCGACTTCGGCATCATCCTCGCCCGCATCACCGCGGTGCTGCGCTCGGCCGACACCCCTTCCGCCACGCTGGCGTCCCAGAGCGGTCTCGGGCCAAAGAAAATCCTCGCCATCGACGACAGTCTCACCTACCTCCACCGCCTCGCCGACGAACTGCGCGCCGAGGGCTACGACCCCGTCCTGGCCAATTCCGGCGAAGACGCTCTCGAACTGCTCACCGTCCAGCCTGTCGACTGCATCCTGCTCGATCTCGTCATGCCCGGTCTCTCCGGCCAGGACACCTGCCGCCGCATCAAGCGCTCCCCCGCCTGGCGCGACATCCCCCTCCTCATTCTGACCGCCACCAGCGAAAGCGATTCGATGATCGCGGGCATCAACGCCGGCGCCGACGACTACATCCTCAAATCCGGCGACTTCGAAATCCTGAAAGCCCGTCTCCGCGCTCAGCTCCGCCGCAAGCAGTTCGAAGACGAAAACCGCAACATCCGCGAGCAGCTCGTGCGCAAGGAAGTCGAAGCGGCCGAGGCCCGCGCCGCCAAACAACTCGCCAGCACCCGCGCACGCCTGTTGCACGAGCTGGAGGAAAAAAACCGCGAAATGGAGTCTTTTTCCTACGCCGTCTCGCACGACCTGCGCGCGCCGTTGCGCGCCATCACCAGCTACAGCGACCTGATGCTCGAAGAGGCCGGCGAAACGTTGCCGCCCAATTGCCGTGAATACCTCGAACGCATCAGCCGCGCCAGCCGGGCCATGCACAGCTTGATCGACGACCTGCTCGCCCTCTCGCGTGTCACCCGCCGCGAATTCAAACCGGACCAGGTCGATCTCACCGGCATGGTGCAGACCATCGCCGAAACCCTGCGCCAGAACGACCCCGAACGCAAGGTCGAATTTGCGATCGAATCCGGTCTGATCGCCCTGGCCGACCGCGACCTCATCCATGTCGCCCTCGAAAATCTGCTCCGCAACGCCTGGAAATACACCGGGCGACATCCCGCGGCGCGGATTGAATTCGGCCGCACCAGCGCCGAAGGGCGCACCTGCTTTTTCGTCCGCGACGACGGCGCCGGCTTCGACATGGCCTACGCCGGCAAGCTATTCACGGCCTTCCAGCGGCTGCACGGCGAACGCGACTTCGAAGGCACCGGCATCGGACTGGCCACGGTCCTGCGCGTGATTGAACGGCACGGCGGCGCCATCTGGGCTGAAGCCGCTGTCGAACAGGGCGCGACCTTTTTCTTCACGCTCGCAGCGCCCGGAAGCTCCCACCCAGCCGCCGGCGCCTGACCCGCCGACACCCGGCCCGTCGGCGGCGGCCGGTGCTTTCACCAGCCCGCATCGCACTGGAATTGCGACTGCACCTGCACGATTTTCTGGTGCTCCTCGCCGGTGAGCGGCGCGAGGTCGGCGGCCGCCGCATTCTGCTGCAAATGCTCCACCCGCCGCGCGCCGGGGATGATGGTCGACACCACCGGCTCGTCGAGAACATACCGCAGCGCCGCCTGCGCCAGCGTCCGCCCGGGACGCTCCAGGAACCGCAGCCGCTCCACGAAATCCAGGTTCTCCAGGAAGCGCTTGCGATCGGCGAAATGACGCGCCACGCCGCGCCGGTCCCCGCGCAGGTCGTTCTTTCCAAACTGCGTGTCCGCGGAATGTTTGCCCGTCAACATGCTGCCGTGGAGCGGGCTTTTCACCACCACGCCCCAGCCGCGGTCCTGGGCCATTTTGAAAATTCCCTGCTCCCGTGTGTAGGTCCAGCGCAGGTTGAATTCCACCTGGATCGCGTCGATCGGTGGAACGACCTTCAGCGCCGACTCCAACTCCCGCAGCATGTAGAAGGACAGCCCGATGAAGCGCACCTTGCCGGCTTTTCGCAGCGCCAGGACAGCCTCCAGCGATTCCGCCTCGAAGCCCGGATCCGCCGGCCCGTGCCACTGGTACAGGTCGATGCAGTCGATCCCCAGCCGCTTCAGGCTGCCCTCGCAGGAGGCCGTCACATTGCCCGCTGCGTAGGCGCTGCGGTAGGCGTTCTTGTCCCACGGCGCGTGGCCGAACTTCGTCGCCACGATCCAGTCCTGCCGCTGCCCGCGGATCGCCTGCCCGATCACCTCTTCGCTGTGCCCCAGCCCGTACACATCGGCTGTGTCGATGAAATTGATCCCCGCCGCGCGGGCCGCTTCGATCGTCGCGAGCGAATCCGCGTCGCGCTGATCCGCCCAGCCCGAAGCAATCCCGTGCAACCGAAACGGGCCGCCGAACGCCCAGCCGCCCAGCCCCACCTCGCTGACCATCAGACCGGTCCGGCCCAGCTGCCGATATTGCATGATGGACCTGCCTCCCGCGCCCCCGTTCGCCACCGGATTGGACTGCTCGCCGCGCGCCGCAGTTGTCTTCAGCCGCCGCGTGCCGCCGTCGTCGCCGCTTTCACCAGGTCCGCTGTCGCCGCCGAACGCGGCAGGGATTTTTGCCCCTCCCGCACGTACCCCAGTGCATCGGCTGTCGGCACCCCGAACAGCGCCTCGATCGCCTGCACCGCGTCCCGCAATTCCACCGGCACCTGCATCAGCGCCGCCGCGCTGCCCGCCAGTCCCGCCGCGCCCGCACCGGCCGCGACAAACGCCGCCCGCCCCGGGGCTTTCAGATCGACGCCGGACAGGTCGGCCATCTTGTCGCGCAGTTCCACCACCAGCCGCTGCGCCAGTTTCGGCCCGACGCCCTTGTACGCCTGCAAGCGCTTATAGTCCTGTAATTCGATCGCCGCCAGCAGTTCGTCGATCGGGGCGCTGCTGAGCACGCCCAGGGCTTTGGCCGGCCCGATCTGCGAGACATTCAGCAGCCGCTTGAACACCTGGCGTTCACGTTCGCTGGAAAACCCGTACAGCGTCATGTCGTTTTCCGACACCGCCAGATAGGTCAGGAGCGTGACGCGCTCGCCCAGGCCGGGCAAATCCGGAGCGGTCTGCGCCGAAATGCGGCACCCCCAGCCCACGCCGTGGCAATCCACCACCGCAAGCCCGGGTTCCTTGCGAATCAATGTGCCGTTCACCGAAAAGATCATCGTGTGCCCGCTTTCTCCGCGCCGATGGCCGCTCGCAAATCGTCGCTCGCCTTCTTTTTCAGCCGCCGGCTCGTGGCGCGTCAGGATTGAAACTGGTCGAAGATGCCGCAAACCATTCTGCCGTCCCTCCGGGACTCGGGATCCTTTTCTGCCGCTCCTCTCCCAGAACTGAAGTGCTGGGCTATGACTCTGGCGTCCCGCAAGCGGGACTTCAAGGCCGGAGCAGGAACAGTCCATTGCCCGGTTGAAGCGCCGTCAAACGCCTTCCTGCTTCGCCTCTTCGATGCCGGTCAATCCGACTTCCTGGGCCTGCTCCAACTCGGGATTGATTTTGCGTTCGGCCATCAACGCGTAGGATTCGAACCCCAGCGCCTGCGCGCGCTCCTTCAGCGCCTCCCAGTCCGCTTTGGAGACCGAATCGGGGTTGTAACGCGTCAGGCGGTTCAGCAGAAAACCCTGGCCCGATTCGATCGCCAGCTTTTTGATCCGCTGCAAGCCTTCCTGGTGGCCGGCGCGTTCAAAGAAATCCAGCGCATCGGAGAACTGCTCGTTGCGGAAGAACTCTTCGGCCTCCGCCACCAGGGCCTCCTTGGCCGTGCGCTCATGCCAGAGCGTGTCGCGCTTTTTGATCGGTTTTTCGAGCATGTTCCGCTCCGTGTCGCCTGTCGTTTCCTGCCGCCCGCCGCGATTATACCGCGGGCAGAGCCAACGCCGACGAACCGGCCGGGGTCGGCGCTGCATGCCGGGCGCGGCGGGGCGGGATCAGGTGCTTTTTTTGGCGCGGATTTCCGCTGCCAGGGCGACGGCGCGTTTGGCCTGTTCGGTGATTGTGCTCCAGGCGCCGGCCTGGATGGCTTCAGCCGAGGCCATCCAGGTGCCGCCGCAGGCGAGCACGGCGTCGAGGCTCAGGTAGTCGGCGAGGTTCTTTTCGCTCACGCCGCCGGTCGGCATGAATTTGACGCCGGTGTGGGCGAAGGCGCCATGGAGCGCCTTGAGCACCTTGACGCCGCCGAGGGCTTCGGCCGGGAAGAACTTCAGGGTCTTCACGCCGAAGGACAGGGCGGCCATGATGTCGGTGCCGGTGGAACAGGCGGGATAGGGGGCGACGCCGGCGTCGAGGGCGTCGGCGACGATGCCGGGGTCGAAGCCGGGGGAGACGATGAACTGCGCGCCGGCGTCGAGGGCTTTCTGGAGGCCGTCGTTGCCGGGCTGGCGGATCACGGTGCCGGCGCCGCACCAGATTTCGGGGAAGGCTTTGCGCACGGCGGCGATGGCCAGCGGGGCGGTCTCGGTGCGGAGGGTGATTTCGAGCAGCGGCAGGCCGCCCTGTAGCAGGGCTTCGGCGAGCTTCAGGGCCGTGTCGGAGTGTTCCAGCACCACCACCGGGACCACGCCGAAGCGTTCAATGTGTCCGTGCTCGCTCATCGCTGCCTGTCCTCCCCGCCCGCGCCGTTGTCGATTCGATCCACCTGGTCCTTGGCGACGCAGGCCGCATTCCATTTTACACGGAGCGGCACCGGGGAGCGAGGGACCGTGGACAGGGAACAGGGGACAGGGAACAGGTGGGAAGGAAATGGGTGGGTATAGGTTGGCGAAACGAACTACGGGGGGGGGAACGGGCGCTCGGGGGCCGTTAACCAAACGAAGCTACCGTCACATAGGTTACCTGCGAAACGAACTACGGAGGGGTGGAATGGTTGCGAAACGAACTACGGAGGGGTGGGTGACCCCTTTTGCCGTTTACCAAACGAAGCTACCGTCACATAGGTTACCTACCAAACGAACTAATCGGGAAGGCTGGCGGGGGCGGCGGGGCAGGCGTTGGAGACGGGGAACTGGCGATGGCTACGAGACAGAACGGGGGCCTTTGGCCGAACGAACCCATAATGATCTAATATGCGCATTGGTTTCAGTTCAAAGGCAGGGAGGTGGGTGCGAGCGGGATGGCGGGCGGAGGATGGGCGTTCTGACGAAACAAAGCCATATGCGCATATTATGCGCATCTTTTAATGTCGAATGGAAGAGGGGTGCGTCGTGGGGGAAGGTAAAAGGCGCGAGCTTTGCTCGCACTGTTTTTGCATCGGCCATCGGCCGATGCCACGGGGCGGTGGGCGTTCGAAAGGACTGGATCACCCCGGCGGAGCCGAAGGGGCACATCGGACGAAAAGCGGACGGGCCCGCCGAATGGCGCTATTTTTAGAACGGTGCGCTCGACGGGATTGCTCCAGGCGGGTGGACATTTCCGACGCGGGAAGAGGAAGACCTCGCGCCAAGACGCCAAGTCGCAAAGAAGAGGGGGAGGCGTGGGGTCGGCGGCTGCGGCGGGGGGCTCTGGTCGCTGCATCCGAGCGCCGGGCCGCTCGGATCGCTCCCTGCGCCCCCCGCCGCCGGTGTCTCGTGCCGGACGGCACGAGCCAGCCGCCTCAGGGTGGGAAGGA